>DASPXX010000113.1:0-18384 GCA_035637095.1 Thermoanaerobaculia bacterium | reverse complement strand
CGACAACAGGAATGGGCAGCTCCCCAATGGGAAGCGAGCCCGCGACAACAGGAATGGACAGCTCCCCAAGGGGAAGCGGCTCCTCCCCAACAGGAATGGCCAACTCGCCGATGGGAAGCGGCTCCCTCCCCAACAGGAATGGGCAACTCGACAATGGGAAGCGAGTTGCCGACGATGGTAAGGGTCGCATCTCCGCTGGTGATGGTGCTGTATCGTTGCCCTCGGCCGGCGATCACGCCCCCCCGATCAACATGCTGGGTGCACCGAGGAGTTGCCGTTGACGACCTCCAGTACATTCGTAGCCACGGATGGTGACAACTACGAGCTGACCATGGGTCGGTGGAGTCAGCGCCTGGCCCCCCTGTTCCTCGACTTCGTCGGGCTCGAAGGAGCCGAGAGCCTCCTGGACGTCGGTTGCGGCACAGGTCACCTGGCTGCCGCCGCTTCGAGGCGCCTGCCTTCGGCGGAAGTCTGCGCGGCCGATCTGTCTCCGGTGAACATCGAGCACGCGAAAGCTCGATATCCTGACCCGCGGATCGCCTTCCGTGTGGACGATGCCTGCGCTCTGAGCTACCCGGACCAGTCGTTCGATCGAGTGCTCTCGATGCTGGTCCTGCACTTTGTGCCCCGAACGTTCGATGCCCTGGCCGAGATGCGCCGTGTGGCGAAACCCGGCGCCATCGTCGGAGCGGCGGTCTGGGACGTGCGAGGTGGTTTCGTCGCCAGCAGACTGTTCTTCGACACGGCGGCGATGCTCGACGCGAAGGCCGCCGAGCTCAGAGCCAGGAACTACATCCGGCCCATGACCCGCCCCGGCGAGCTGGCCGCCGCCTGGCGCACCGCCGGATTTCTGGATGTCTCAGAAGCGTCGCTCCAGATCCGCATGGAGTTCGAGTCGTTCGCGGACT
Organism: Thermoanaerobaculia bacterium; assembly: GCA_035637095.1. Classification (GTDB taxonomy): domain Bacteria; phylum Acidobacteriota; class Thermoanaerobaculia; order Multivoradales; family UBA5704; genus UBA5704. The sequence continues at coordinate 17,476 of DASPXX010000113.1, read as the reverse complement.
ACTGGGCTCCGTATGTCGGAACCGAAGGCCCTGTCGCCGAATACGTCACCTCCCTGCCGGATGAGGAACGCCAGCGGCTGGAGGCTGCCGTAAGAGCGGCGTACCTGGACGGAGAGCCGGACGGCCCACGGTCCTACGCTGCACTCGCTTGGTCGGTCAAGGGCGTGGCCCCGTAGGGCAGCCCGTCCGGTCTCCGCTCGCCGTGAACGGAGGCCAGATTGCCGCGACCGCGCGCCGATTCATGGAAAACGCGGGCCAGTTCACCATGAACCGGCCCGCGGTCACGGACACTCTTGAGTCCTGCTGTTAGGCCTGTCACGAAATAACCTATTCTGGTCTCCTTTCTCTCGCAGGCAGCCGGCCCAACGGGCCGGGAGAATATAGCCCAGGGCTTCGGCCATAGGCCGATGCCCTGGGTCACAGGAGGCCGATCTATCCCGCGGCCTGAAAGGCCGTGAGAGGTTTGTTCGAGACGGCTCCGCTCCTGGTGAAGGCTCCCGCGGCCCTTCAGGCCGCCTGATCGTGGGGGCCGTTGGATCCCAGGGAATCGGCCTGCGGCCTCATCCCTGGGCTATGTTCTCCCGGCCCGTTGGGCCGGCTGCCTGCGACTCGAATAGGTTATTTCGTGGCAGGCCCTTGGTATTGCTCCCGGTTTCCGGCAGGCACTTCTTGCCGACCTGTTGGGCGAGGAGGACTATCGCCTCACGTTCGAGCGGGCGCCGCTGGGATTCGAGGGGCAGCTCGAGCTTGTGTCAGACGCCAATGGTGAATCCTACCCGGACCTCGCCGTGCTCTGGCTCTTCGGGAACTGGATGATGATCTGATCGCCGCAGAGGTGTTCTGCCGACGTGGGCCAGTTGCTCCACACGCCCCCGCTGTCTAGACTGCCTTCCCATGAGCCACCCTCCCCGCGAGTGGCGGGAAGATCTCGGAGCGAGCACGCTCACCGGGCCGTCCAGAGCTCCTGGAGCGGGCGCGCCGCGCGTTCCGGGGCTCACGGTGGTGGCCCATTCTGACGCCCGCCACGTCGGTGAGCGGGTGGCGCTGCCGGAGATCTCTTCGGGGCGCGCGGTCGAGCTTTCGCGGCTGTCTCCTCGGTTCTCTCCACCCGGCGGCGGCGCTCCCGAGCCGCTCGCCGATCCCCATCTGAGCCGGAATCCTCTGCTTCTCGGTCCCGGACCGGCGCCCGGATCGGTCCTCTCGGTGAAGAACGGGTTGTGGTGAGGGACGCCGATCATCATGGCGGGCGGGTCGAGCAGGAACCCAGGTCGTCTCCCTGCCAGCCTGTGCCGGCCGGCGGGTCAGCAGGTTGCTCCCGCCCTGGCGGTCGTTGATACCATGGGGGCCGTGAGGAAGAGAGCGCTGCCGGCTTTGCTGCTGTTCCTCGTGGGCGCCGCCGCCAGGGCGCAAGTGCCCACGTCGAACGTCCTGTACCGTGTGCTCCGGCTGAAGACCGCCACCTCGACCGGCTCCGCCTTCACGATCGAGGTCGACGAGAAGCAATACCTGATCACGGCCCGCCATCTCCTGAAGGGTTTCGGGAGTGAGGGGGAGGTCGAGCTGTGGATCGAGGGACGCTGGACCAAGAGGAAAGCCCGCGCCATCTATCCGTCCAAAGAGATCGTGGACATCGCGGCCCTCGATCTGGGCGGGCCGGTCACGGTCACCTTCCCTCTCGAACCTTCCTCCGGCGGGATGACTCTCGGCCAGCAGGTCTATTTCCTCGGCTATCCCTACGGCCTGGGCACCTCGACATCCGTGGCGGATCTGCCGGGATTCGGCGAGATCCCGTTCCTGAAGAGCGGGATCGTCTCGGCGCTGGACGATCGCGACCCGGAGGCGAATCTCCTCTATCTCGACGGCCAGGACAATCCGGGTTTTTCCGGCGGTCCGATCGTCTTCTGGCACTCCGGGAGCGCCAGCTTCCGCGTGGCCGGAGTGGTGCGGGGATACCAGAACGAGGCGTTGCCGGTGCTCAAGAAAAAGAAGCTGGACGACCCCGAGGCGACGGCCTACAACGACCTGTACACGCGAGCCAACTCGGGCATCGTCATCGGCTACGACATCCGGCACATCGTCGAAGCGATCCGCGCCAATCGTCCGATCAAAGCGCGCCGGTAGGAGCTGCGCATGCAGAAACGATCTCTGGAGCAGGCCTGGAAGGTGACTTTCGCGGCGGTCGCCCTGATCGCCACGGCGATGGCGCTCTACGTTCAGCTCTTCGAGCGGAGATCGCGTCAGGAAGAGGACCGGCTCGCCGCGGCCCGGCTGGAGGACGCGCTCGCCGAGTCCCGCGTCCGTTTGAAGGCCGAGATCGTCGCGCAGCTTCGCGCGGAGCTCGCTGCGGAGGCCTCCACGAAAAAACCGGGCGGTCTGCCGCTCCCCAATGCCGTGCTGCGCCGGGGCGAGTCCGGCACCGGCAGCAGCGCGCTGCAGCAGATCGTCGGTCCTCTGGATTCCCTCCAGCTGCGCGAGAGTCTCGACGCGCTTTCGCGCGAGATGGAGCAATCCGACCGCGCGCTACGCCGGGATCTCGAGGATCTGCGGGCGGAGGTCCGGCGGGATCTGGATGTCTCCGGCAAGGTCATGAGCCTCCTGCTGGTCGCCCTGATACCTCTCGTCGCGAATCTCCTGTTCTCGATCTGGCAGCCGAGGCGTTGGAGGCGTGACAAGGAAGGAACCGAGCGCGAAACGCTATAAAGGACCTCGAGGACGAAAAGGACTGGCGGGACCCATGATGCGACCAGGGATTTCTTTGTCCGTGAAGTCCTTGATGTCGTTTCTGTCCTTCGCCGCCCTCCTCGCCACCGGCTGCCGGGTGCCGCCACCCGGCCCTCTTCCGGCAGCCCCAGCGGCGAATTTCGAGCCGGTGGACCGTCTCCTCGAAGACTTCCGGGAGAGGCATGCCTTTCCGGGCGGTGTCCTCGCGGTCGGGTACCGGGGCGCCCTGGTCCACCTGCACCCTTTCGGACGCCTCACCTACGAGGCGGACGCACCACCGGTGACCACCGAGACGCTCTACGATCTCGCCAGCCTCACCAAGGTGGTGGCGACCACGACCATGGCGATGATCCTCGTCGACGAGGGACGGCTCGATCTGGACCAGCCGGTACGGAACTTCCTGCCTGGGTTCCAGGGGCCGGGCAAGGAGGCGGTGACCGTGCGCCATCTGCTCACCCACTCCTCCGGCCTCGAAGCGACGGCGCCGCTCTACAAGAAGATCGAGGGTCGGGCGGCCTATCTCGAACGGATCCAGGCCATGGACCTCGTCTACCCGCCCGGCAGTCGCTCCGTGTACAGCGACCTCGGCATCATCCTGCTGGGTGAGGTCCTCGAGCGGGTCGCGGGCCAGTCGTTCGAGACATTCGTCCGCGAGAGGGTGCTCGATCCTCTGGGGATGCGCGACACGCTGTTCCGGCCGCCTGCGGGGCTGCGGCCGCGGATCGCGCCGACGGAAGTCGATCCCTGGCGCGGCCGGCTGGTCCAGGGGGAGGTCCACGATGAGAATGCCTTCGCCATGGGCGGCGTCGCTCCCCATGCCGGGCTCTTCGCCACGGCCGGCGATCTGGCGCGCTTCGCCCAGATGCTGCTGAACGGCGGAGTCCTGGACGGCCACCGCATCATCTCCCAGGAGACCGTCGAGCTGTTCACCCGCCGGGCAGGAGTCGTTCCCGGCTCCGACCGTGCCCTCGGCTGGGATACGAAATCCGCCGAGGGCTCCTCCGCCGGCACGCTCATGTCCCCCCGCACCTTCGGCCACACCGGCTTTACCGGAACGTCGATCTGGATCGATCCCGAGCGGGAGCTCTACGTCATCCTACTCACCAACCGGGTGCATCCGACGCGCGAGAACAACCTCATCCGCGAAGCGCGGCCGGCGGTGGCGGATGCGGTGGTGCGGGCCCTCACCCCCGGCATGGTACGTGTGGGTTTGGATCGGATCGCTGCCGGCGAGACCGACGCTCTGGGGGGCAAGCGGCTGGGCCTGATCGTCCATGCGGCATCGGTGACGGTGGACGGCCGCCATGCCGTTGACGTGTTCCGCGAGCGCGGGCTCAACGTGGTACGGCTCTTCGCGCCCGAACATGGTCTTCGCGGTGAGGCTGCCGCGGGAGAGAGCGTCGAGAGCGGCCGTGATCCGGTGAGCGGCCTGCCCGTGGTGAGCCTCTATGGCGAGCACCGCCAGCCGAGCCCCGCCGATCTCGCGGATCTCGATGCCCTGGTCTTCGATCTCCAGGATGCCGGTGTGCGCTTCTACACCTATGCCAGCACCCTGATCCTGGCTCTCCAGGCTGCCGCGGATGCGGGGATCGACTTCGTGGTGCTCGACCGGCCCAATCCGCTGGGTGGAGAGCGGATCGAAGGCCCGGTGAGCGCGCCGCGGGACGTCGTCCCATCGAGCTTCCTCAACCTCGCCCCCGGGCCGCTCGTGCACGGCCTGACCCTCGGCGAGATGGCCACCTACGTCAACGCGCACCTCGAACGCCCGGCGCGCCTCACCGTCGTTCCGATGGAAGGCTGGAACCGGCGCATGACCTTGGCTGACACCGGCCGGCTGTGGGTGCCGCCCTCGCCCAATCTGCGGAGCGCCGAGGCCGCTCTGGCGTATCCCGGAACGGCTCTCCTGGAGGCCACGAACATCTCCGAGGGTCGGGGAACCGAGGCGCCCTTCCTGCTCCTCGGCGCTCCCTGGCTCGACGTCTCCGGCCTCCCGGCCGTGCCCGGTTTCGATTTCGAGCCGGTCCGCTTCACTCCCCGAGCCTCATCCGCTGCGACGCAGCCCAAGTACGAAGATCAGGAATGCCGAGGCCTGCGAGTGCGCGTCACCGATCCGGCGACAGAGGAGCCCTACCGGCTCGGAATCACTCTCCTGTCCGTCCTCTCCCGCCAGCCCGGCTTCGCCTGGAGAGACGGCGGCGAAGCGTTCACCCGCCTGCTCGGCACTCCGCGGCCGTTCCAAGATCTACGGTCGGGGAAGACGGTGGAGGAGATTTTGGCTGCCGACGCCGCGGATCACGCTGACTGGCTCAAGGACCGGCAGCCGGCGCTGCTCTATCCGTAGCTCCTCTATCCCCCCGCCTTGCAAGCATCCCTGGAGCGGCGCCACGTGGCGAGATCTTCATCGCCCGCGCCGGCCGTCTTCTCGCGCAGCGCGATTGCCTCGGAAAGGAGAGATCTTCCTTCGCTCGCTTTGCCGCGCTCGCACAGGAGCTCGCCCAACTGCGCGGCCGCTTCCGCGACTTTCGGATGGGATGTCTCGTGCACCTGGCGCCGCACGGCGAGGGCGCGCCGTAGATAGACCTCCTGTGCGGCCAGGTCGCCTTGCCGGCCGGCGGCCGTGGCCACGTCGTCGAGGCTCTGAGCCACTTCCCAGTGCATGGGACCGTACGCCTTCTCGCGCAGAGCGAGCGCTCTCTCGTATTCGCGGCGCGCTGCCGCCGGTCGGCCCTGGGCCAGCTCGACGGCGGCGAGGCCGCGCATCGGCCAGGCGGCGTCGGTGTGCGCGGGACCCTTCTCGCGTACGGCGGCTGCAATGGCGCGCTCGAACTCGCGCCGCGCGTCGCCGTAGCGGCCGAGATCGTGATATGCCCAGGCCAGATAATTGAAGAGGTTGGATTCGCCGGCATAGTGCTCGCCGAAGGCCTTCTGATTGATCTCGATCGCCTGTTGCAGGAGCGCCACGGCCTCCCCGGTCCTCCCCTGATGGCTCCGCAGATTGGCGAGATTGACCAGGCCGCGGGCATAGCGCGGGCTGCGAGGGCCGTACACCTTGCGGAAGATGGCGAGCGACTGCTCGGCGGCGCGCGCCGCGCCATCCCAGTTTTCGAGACGCTCCAGCACCAGCCCCAGGTTGCTGAGGAGGCGCCCCACCTGGATGCTCTCCGATCCGTAGGACGCCTCGGAGATCCGCACAGACTCCTCCAGGGCCGCGCGTGCCGCCGGGAATTCACCCAGCACTTTGAGGGTATTTCCATAATCTCCGAGGGTGCTGGCGACGTAGCGGTGCCGTCCTCCCAGCCGCCGGCGCTGCACCGCGAGCGCGCGCTCCAACAGCGCCCTGGCTTCCGGGTCGCGACCCTGGCGATGCCGGACGATCGCCAGCTGGTGCCAGGCCCGCGCCGTCTCCGGATCGTCCGGACCCAGGCGGCGCTCGAGCTCGGCGACCGCCGGCTCGATCAGGGCCGTGGCACGCTCGTAATCTCCGAGCTCGCTCCAAATGTTGCCGAGGACGCCGCGCAGCTGCGCCTGGACTTCGGGCTCCGCCTCCAGACCGCGATCGAGGGTCTCTCCGCCCTGCTCCAGGAGCTCGCGCGCGGTCAACGGCCGGCCCGGCTGGTCGATCGGATTCGTGGCGGCGAAGAGATCGGCCAGCAGAGCAACGATCCGCTCGGCTTTCATCGCCTCCTGCCGGGCCTGCTCGGCGGCGGCGTGAGCACGGTCGCGCTCGCGTTGGAGCTGCTCCACATGCCACGCGAGCCCCGCTCCGGCGAGGATCGCGAACCCGGCGACCACCGCCGCTGCAGCCGCATGACGGCGCAAGAAGCGGCCGGTGCGGTACCGCACGGTCGAGCGCCGCGCGAGCACCGGCAGCCCCGCGCCCCAGCGCCGCAAGTCCTCGGCCAGCGCGGCGACCGAGGGGTAGCGTGCCGCGGTTTCGTTGCGCAGGGCCTTGAGCGCAATCGCATCCAGGTCCCCTTCGAGCTGCCGCGCCTCGGCGGCTGAAGTTTCCGGACACCGCCGCGCCGCGGTGCTCGGCGGCTCCGGCTCGACGGCGTGAAACCCACGCGCCAGCTCCTCCTGGAGGCCGGAGGCCGCGTGCGGCCGGACCCCCGCGAGCAGCTCGTAGAGCAAGACGCCGAGCGAATAGATGTCTGACGCCGTGGTCACCCGCTCTCCCCGGAGCTGCTCCGGGCTGGCGTAGGCCGGCGTGAAGGCGCGGAACAGGGTGGCGGTCTCTCCCAGGGCGATGCCGTCGGCCGGATCGAGCAGGGCGGCGATGCCGAAGTCGAGCAGCTTCGGCTGGCCGTCGAGAGAGACCAGGATGTTGCTCGGCTTCAGATCGCGATGCACGACCAGGCTGCGGTGCGCGTAGTCCACCGCATCGAGAACGGCGGCGAAGAGCCGTAGCCGCTCGGCGAGCGAGGCGCGGTGCTCGCGGCAGTGGGTGAGGAGGTCCATCCCCTCGACATATTCGAGGACGAGATAGGCAGTGCCGTCCTCGGCGCGGCCTGCGGTGTGGAAGCGCGCGATGCCCGGATGCTCCAGACCGGCGAGGATCCGCGTCTCCGCTGCGAAACGCCGCACCAGGGGCTCGCCGGGAAAGCCGGTGAGGAGCTTCAGGGCCACCTGGCGGTGGAAACCTTCGCCCTCTTCTTCCGCGAGATAGACGACGCTGGTGCCGCCGGCTCCGAGGCGGCGGAGCACGCGATAGGGACCGATCTGCCGCTGCGTCTGGGCAGCCGCGGCGTCGAAGCACTGGGCGGCCGGCCGGTCGAAGGCCGGTGTTGCGCGGGCTGCCGCGGCCAGGAGCTCCTCGACCTCGCGGCGCAGGTCGTGATCGTCGCCGCAGATCTCCGCGAGCGCACGATCGCGCGCAGCGCCGGTCAGCTCGCTGGCGCGGTGGAAGGCGTCCTCGATGCGGGAGAAACGCGCGGCGTCCATGGCCACCTCAGAGTCTCAGCTCGCGGACGAGCCAGGCCCGCGCCAGCGCCCAGTCGCGCTTCACGGTGCGCGGCGAGCAGTCGAGGAGAGCCGCGGTCTCCTCGACCTCCAGGCCGCCGAAGAAGCGCAGCTCGACCACCTTGGCGAGGCGGGGTTGGAGCGTTGCCAGACGGGTCAGGGCCTCGTCGAGCGGGAGGATGTCGAAGACCTCCGGCGGCGCGGGAAGCTCGCCGAGCGAGGTCACCTCGATGCGCGTCAGCTCGCCGCCCCGTTTGGCCGCCTGCCGGGAGCGGGCGTGGTCCACCAGCACCTGGCGCATCAGGCGGGAGGCGACGGCGAAGAACTGGCGCCGCTCCTTCCACTGCCGCCGCCGCTGCTCCGAGAGGCGCAGGTACGCCTCGTGGACGAGGGCGGTGGGCTGCAGCGTGTGCTCCTGCCGCTCGCCGCGCAGATGGGCCGCCGCGATCGCCCGCAGATCGTCATAGACGAGAGGAGCGACGCGCCGCAGCGCCTCGTCGTCTCCCCGCTCCCAGGCGATCAGCAGCTCGGTGATATCGCGATCACTGCCGCCAGAGGTCATCGTAACAAGCAGTGTGACGGAAGGATGTCCGCTTTGTCCACGGTTGGCCCCTGGCGGGCCGGATTTCCGCCTCTTCTCTCAGCAAAGGAGGGAGAAATCATGCGACATCCCGTCGTTCGTCTCCGTTTCGTGCACCCCGCCGCCCTCGGCGCTCTCATTCTGGGCCTGGCCTCCGGAGGCTGCTCGTTCAGCCCGTCCGGCTTCATCAACCCGGACGACCTGATTCCGTTGATGGACGATACGCCCATCTCCATGCCGACCTCTGCCGAGCGAACCCTCGTCTATGAATCGCCCGGGCTCCTCGCCGTCTTCCACGGCACGACCTGCGCGGAATCGAATCGCTCGGGCGAGGAGATTCCGCTGCGCATCCAGGAAGAGCTCGTCCTGCCCAAGGAGCTCGACCAGGGAACTGTCCTGTTGAATGGCTATCGCCTGCGCTATCTGGAGGACGACCACCACGTGGCGGGGCTGGGCACCGCCATCGGCCGCATCCTGATCGACAAGGGGGTGCTCCGTTGGGAAGCTGGAGGGGTCCTTTCCGATCACAATTTCGACGATGGCTACGAATGGTGCTACACCTACACCGTCCTGGCCTGGAATTCCCTGCAATTGCAGGCGACCGTCGATCACGGAGACATGAAGCATGCCTTCCGTGACGTCGCCTGGACGCATGGGACGGCGCTCCTGCCGGTTCCAGGATACCTGAGCAATCCGGCATGGACGGGGCTGGACGAGGTCGCCGTGCTGCCGCGCGGTTTCGGCACGGTCTGGGCGGAAGACGATCACCATCTCCTCCAGTTCGCCTACAAGCACGACTCGGGTGAGGTCTACATCCAGGGGGAGAGAAAGTACGGCAACGGCACGGTCGCCGCGCCGGATACGCAGGCGGGGAACGGTTTCGTCTCCTGGGAGACCACGGGGTTTTTGAAAGATGATGAGCAGCAACGCTCACACGTAGTGGTCGACTACGTCTCCGGCCTCGGCGGGAGAGACGTCGGCCTCATCACCCCGCCCTTCACCGTGCTGCCCCACGAAGATGCCGGAATCGGCTGCGCCAGCCTCGCCGGCGGTCTCCACAGCGAGGATTTCAGCGTCGAGGCGGTGCCCTACGAGTTCGCGATTCCGGTGCTCTCCGGCTGGGATCTCGCCTATGTCTGCGGCGACGAGCACGTGACCGAGATCGGCGCCTGGATTCCTGCGTGGAGCTGGCAGCCCGGCACCTCCTCCGGCGGCGGCACTCTGCGCTATACCGTGGCGTCCCGGCTCAACGACAAGGACGACTTTCCGGATTTCTACGGCCGTTTCCAGGTGAAGATCCTGGGCCTCCGGCGGATCACGGCGCCGCCGCGGAAGTAGGAGGCTCGACGGTGACCGGGGGCGAGGGCCGGAGCCAACTCGCCAGGAGCCCCGCCCCCGCCGTCAGCAGCGACCCCACGAGCGCGTACCAGGGCCAGGCGAGCGAGGTCGCGAAGTAGATCCAGGTCATGCCCGCGAGGCCCAGCACGAAGCCCGCGAGCGCCGCGCGCTGGCCGACGCGGCGGGTGAAGAGGCCGAGGAAGAAGACTCCGAGGACGATTCCGGTGGTGAAGGCGGCGATGCCGAGGACGCTCGCGACCACCGAGGAGGTGAGCCACTGGCCGGCGATGCCCACCGCGATCTGCACGGCTCCAAAGAAGACTGTGAGGAGACGGACCCGCGGCAACTGCCGCTCCGGCGAAACCGGAGCGAGAAGGTCCGTGGCCGTCACCGTGGCGCACGAGTTGAGAGAGCTCGACAGGGTCGACATGGCGGCGGCGAAAATGGCGCCCAGGAGGAGCCCCACCACGCCGGTCGGCAGCTCGTCCAGGATGAACCGGGCGAAGACGCGGTCCGGGCGATCGAAGGGCACCGCGGGCGGGTGGAGCTGGTAGAAGCACCAGAGCCCCACGCCGATCAGGAGGAAGAGCGCGAACTGCGCCACGATGATCAAACCGCTCACGTTGAGGGCGCGCCGGGCCTCCCGGAGACCGCGCGCCGAGAGATAGCGCTGCACCATCATCTGGTCCACACCGTGCGATCCGAGGGTGATGAAGACGCCTCCCACCAGGCCCGCCCACAGCCCGTAGGGCTCGCTCCAATCGAGGCGCAGATCGAGCACGCGGAGCTTGCCGGCCGCCTCTCCCATCGCGATCAGCTGGCTCCAGCCTCCGGGCAGGCGGGAGAGGATGATCCCGAAGGTCACCACCGCTCCCACGATGTAGATGACGAGCTGGACGAAGTCGGTCCACAGCACCGCCCGCAGGCCCCCGACGTAGGTATAGAGGATCGTCGTCATTCCCACCGCGACCACCGCCCAGTGGAGCGGGATGCCGGTCATCTCCTGGAACACAATGGCCGTGAGGAAGAGCCGCAGGCCGTCGGCCAGGCTGCGGGTGACGATGAACAGCGCCGAGGCGGTCCGCTGGGTGGCGCCGCCGAAGCGGCGGTGGAGGACCTCGTAGGCGGAGTAGAGCGAGCCCCGGAAGTAGTGGGGGAGGAGGAGCGCGGAGACCGCGAAGCGGCCGAGGAGGAAGCCGAGCGCGATCTGTAACCAGGTGAGGTCCCGGGACCAGGCGAAGCCGGGGATGCTGAGGAACGTGACGCTGCTCGTCTCGGTGGCGATGATCGAGAAGAGGATGAGCCACCACGCCACGTCCCGGCTCCCGACCACGTACTCGGACATGTCGCGGGCACCCCGCCCGATCCACAGGCCGAGCGCGACCACGCCCGCCATGTAAGCGAGAAGGATGCCGAGGTCGATGGCGCCGACGCTCATCCGGGCGTGAGCTTACACTCACTCCGCAGTCGAGTCCTCTCCGCCCTCCAGGTATCCATGTTGCAGGGGGCTCTGATGGACGACGGGGTCGCCGCGAGCGATGCCCGTAGGTGAGCCGACGATGCGTATAGGATTTCGCCTTGCAGTTCTTCTTCTTTCGATCCTTGCAACTGCCTGTGCGAGCCAGGCGCCAACCGTGCAGACGCCAGCTCGCGGCCAGATGTATGAGCTGGTCAAGGGAGGACTCAGCGAGGAGCTGCGGCACCAGCTCGGCCCCGATCAGCTGGCTCTCCTCGAAAAATTGAATCGTGCCGATGCTGCCCATCTGCGGCGCCTTCCGGTCCTCGTGATTCCCGCGTCTGGGAACTACGACGAGCTGCGGCACAGCCCTCTGCCGCTGACCTATGGCTGGGCGCGCGCCTTTCCCAAGGCGATTGTCGTTCACCTGCCTTCTCAGGTTTTCGGAGCCTATGAGAACGGACAGCTCGTCCGGTGGGGACCGATCAGCTCCGGACGCGCAACGCAGTCGACGCCCTCAGGTCTCTTCCATCTCAACTGGAAATCGCCGGGGCGGCACAGCTCGGTCGATCCCGACTGGTACATGCGCTGGTATTTCAATTTTGACCGGAAGCGGGGTCTCGCCTTTCATCAATATTCGTTGCCCGGCTATGGTGCCGCGAGCCACGGATGCATCCGGCTCCTCGATCGCGATGCCAAGTGGCTGTTCAATTGGGGCGAGCCGGGGACTCCCGTTCTGATCCTGGGGCAGTACGACTTCGCCGCTCCACCGCCGTGGCTCTCTCTGGACTGGCTCGCCCAAGGGGTGAAGCTGCCGGAGGCGCAGCCGCAGCTATCGCCGTGAGAGAATAAAGTCGCCGCATGGCCTGGCACCGCTTCCTCGACCACACCTCCGAGATCACGCTCCACGTGGGAGCGGGGGGCTGGTCCGCTTTGCTCGCCGAAGCCGGGTTGGGGCTCGCGGAGCTCCTCCTGCGCGGCGCGGCGGCGGCTCCGGACCCGGAGAACACCGGGTGGCGGCCCCTGGAGGTGGCGTCGCACGACCGCGAGGCCCTTCTGGTCGATTGGCTCAACGAGCTCGTCTATCTCGCCGAGACCGGCCTCTGGGTCCCGCAGGAGATCGAGATCGAGGAGGCGTCGGAGACCCATCTGAAGGCCCGTGCCCGGGGAGTGACGGTCGAGGAGGCCCCCTCGCTGGTCAAGGCGGCCACCTTCCATGATCTGCATGTGCGAGACTTGGCCGATGGTCTCGAAGCGGAGGTGATCCTGGACGTATGACCGACAAGACGACGCACTATCCGGCGGTCCGGCTCGATCCCGTCTGTGTCGAGATCCCCAAGAGCGCCCGCCCTGACATGCTGGTTCCGGCCCGCGTCTGGGTGGACGAGGAGCTGTGGAAAAAGGCCGTCTCCGACCGGACGCTCGACCAGCTCGTCAACGTGGCCACGCTGCCCGGCGTCTGCGGCTGTGTCCATGCCATGCCCGACGCGCACGAGGGATATGGCTTCCCCGTGGGTGGCGTGGCCGCCTTCCGCGCCAAGGACGGCGTCATCTCGCCGGGCGGCGTGGGCTACGACATCAACTGCGGGGTCCGCCTCCTCGCCGCCGACATTGGCTATGGGGAGATGAAGCAGCGCCTCGAGCCCATCGTGCACGACCTGAGCCGGTCCATCCCCTCGGGGACCGGCCGCGGCGGAGCGCTCAAGCTCAACGCGCCGGAGCTCGACCGCGTCCTCGCCCAGGGGTGCCGGTCATTGGTGGAGCGCGGGCTCGCCACGCAAGAGGACCTGGAGCACACCGAGGCGGAGGGGAGCTTCGCGACGGCCGATCCAGACAAGGTGTCGAGCCGTGCCCACGAGCGGGGCAAGGACCAGCTCGGTACCATCGGCTCGGGCAATCACTTCGTCGAGGTGCAGCGCGTCGAAACCATTTACGACGAGGAGGCCGCCGAGGCGCTCGGCCTGTGGAAAGGGCAGCTCACGATTCTGATCCATACCGGCTCGCGCGGCATGGGCCACCAGATCTGCACCGATTACGTCCGCGCGATGGACGCGGTGATGGCCCGCCACGGCATCAAGCTGCCGGACCGGGAGCTCGCCTGCGCGCCGTTCGATTCGCCCGAGGGAAAGGCCTACTTTGCCGCCATGTGCGCCGCCGCCAATTTCGCGTTCGCCAACCGCCAGGTGATCACCCATGCCGTCCGCCAGGTGTTCCAGCGTGCGCTCGGCGACTCCGGGGACCTGCGGCTCGTCTACGACGTGGCGCACAACATGGCGAAGCTGGAGCAGCACGGCAAGCAGAAGCTGGTGGTGCACCGTAAAGGTGCCACCCGCGCCTTCGGTCCCTCGCATCCCGAAACCCCGGCCGCCTACCGGAGCGTCGGCCAGCCGGTGTTCATTCCGGGGAGCATGGGGACGGCCTCGTACGTCCTGGTCGGAACCGACGAAGCCTTCGGCCTCTCGTTCGGCAGCACCTGCCACGGCGCCGGCCGGGCGATGAGCCGCACCGCCGCGAAGAAGGTGAAATCCGGCAATGAAGTTCGCAAGGATCTGGAGAAGCAGGGGATCGTGGTCCGCGGCTCGACCGGCGAGCTGGCCGAGGAGGCGCCGCACGCCTATAAGGACGTCGACCGCGTCGTCCAGGTCGTCCACGACGCCGGCCTGGCGCGCAAGGTGGCGCGCCTGCGGCCGGTGGGCGTGGTGAAGGGATAGAAACCAAACCCTCACCATCCGAGCATCGACCGCAGCGCTGCCTTCCAACCCTCTCCGTTGCCGCCGTTCGTCGTCACGCCTTTCGACTTCAGTGGAAGCTTCGCCAGCCTGGCGGCGGCCTCGGCCTTCACGATCTCGAAGAGCACGGGATCGTTGCGCAGCTCATCGGCCAGGGCGCGCCTGGCGGCCAGCTCGTCCTCGGTGACGAAGTGGCCGAACGAGCGCAGGCCGGCGATGCGGAAGCCGTGCTTCTTGAACAGGCGGTAGATCTCCTTGACCCGGTCGGGATCGATCTCGCGGCCCAGCGTGTAGCACTCGAAGCGGCCGTCCATGGCGAGGAGTGCGGCCTCGGCGAGGCACGCGTAGGCTGTGCCGGGCGGCAGGCCGATGTCGTAGCCGAAGTCCACTTCCCCAGGAATCAGCACCTCGCCGCTCTCGGCCACCAGGACGTCCGGCCGGACCGCCGCCTCTTCCCGCGTCATGTTGGGGGGGAGCGCCACATCGCAGATCACCGCGCCCGCCTTGCACTGGCTGATGTCGATGATGCGCTGGCCGAAGGCGGAGGTGGCGGTGACGATCAGGTCGCACGAGCCGATCCACGCATCCGCCTTGAGATCGATCACGACCCGGGCTCCCGGCGTCTCTTCCTCGATCCTCTGCTTCAAGGTCTCCAGCCGCTCCGGCTCGATCGAGACGAGCACGACGTCCCTGCAGGCTTTGGCAAGGAGGCGGGACGTGGCCGAGCCGATCGCGCCGGTGGCACCGACGATCATGGCGCGGCCATTGGCGAGATCGGTCCGTCCCATGCGGCGGACCGCCTGCTTGGCCCCTTCGAGAGTCGCCGCCACGGTCAGGCTGTTGCCGCTGGTGACCGGGATCTCCGCGCGCTGGGCGACGGTAACTCCGGCGTCCCCCACGACCTTGGTGAACGCACCCAGGCCGAAGATGCGCGCGCCGAGCTTCTGCGACTGGCGGACCGCCTTGAGGATGCGCTTGTAGGTGAATTCGGCGCTGTGCCCGAGGATCTGGCGGGGCGTGGCGGAGATGCTGAACAGAAAGCCCTCGATCCGCTGTCCCGTGGCTTCCGAGCGCCCGCCCTTGATCCGCGAGAGATACATCGGCGGCAGCAGCGCGCCGCACGATTCGACGAGCCGGTCGGGCAGGAAGCGGGTCCAGCGAAACCCGGGATGCCTGCGGATGTAATCGACGCTGAGCGGGTGGATGACGAAGGCGAAACGGTGGATCGTGGTGTCCGGCGCACTGGGTGCCGGGATGGGGGACGGTGGGGTTTCAGGGATCGTAAGGCTCTCGACGACGGGCTCCTCGAGAACGGTCATCAGAAGGCTCCTTCCTCCGCAAAGGACCTCCGCGAGCACCTATCTCGATCCGGTCTGCCGCTCGGCGCTCGCGGGGTGGGCCGGGACCATCCCATTGTCGGGAGAAAAGCCCGCGACAGGAACGCGCCACGGGGTGATCCCTCCCCACCCCGAAAGGTCGTCCCCGCCCCCACCCCCCCATCCCCGGCCGGCCACCTCACCGGGGCTGTTGCCTGGCGGCTCCCGGCGCGAGCATCAAGTCGAGGTTCCATCCCCTTCCGCAAGGAGGCGAATCATGCTCCGCAAGATGTCACTGTTCTTCCTGGTCCTGGCCACGGCCGGCTTCGTTCTCGCGGCGGAACCCAATCCCCGGGACATCAAGGTCTCCAAGGGCGATCCCGTGGCCGGGCAGAAGGTGTTCGCCGCGATGAAGTGCAACGCCTGCCACTATGTGGCCGGCGAGGAAGGCCAGAAGTACGACAACCCGGTCTCGACGGCGCCGGCCCCGCTCCTCGACTTCAAGCTGGCGGCGCAGAGCCCCAAGGACGTGGCGACCTCGATCGTCGCGCCCTCCCACACGGTGAGCAGCGCCATCACCGAGCAGTCGGGCGGCAAGCTGTCTCCGATGGCCAGTTACGCCGGCCTCCTCGATGAGCGCCAGCTTTCCGACCTGGTGGCCTACCTGCAGTCGTTCCAGGCGGAAAAGCCGAAGTGGTAGGCCGGTAGCGCCGCTGCGGACAAGCCTGCAAGGGCACCGTGTTTGCAAGACCGGGCTTTGGGCTCTCCTAGGAAGGAGGGAAAATGCCCGACTTTCAAACTCTTCGCCGCGAGATGGTCGATTTCCAGATCGCGGCGCGCGGCGTCCGCGACGAGCGCGTCCTGGAAGCCGTGCGCACCGTCCCTCGCGAAGCCTTCGTCCCGGAGCGGCTCGCTGAGTTCGCCTACGACGACACTCCGCTCCCGATTGAAGCCGAACAGACGATCTCGCAACCCTACATCGTCGCCCTGATGGCCGAGGCCCTGGAGCTCTCCGCCGGAGACCGCGTCCTCGAGGTCGGGGCCGGCTCGGGCTATGCCGCCGCCGTCCTCGGGCGCGTCGTCGGCGAGGTCTGGGCGATCGAGCGCCACCAGGTGCTCGCCGACCAGGCGGCCCGGCGCATGGAGCGCCTCGGCTATTCGAACGTCCACGTGGTGCAGGGGGATGGCACTCTGGGGCTCCCCGAGCATGCGCCCTTCGACGCGGTCGTGGTCGCCGCCGGCGGTCCGGATGTGCCTCCGGCGCTCGTCGATCAGCTCGCCCCCGGAGGGCGGCTGGTGATCCCGATCGGCTCCGACCCGCGCCTCCAGGAATTGGTGCGGGTCCGCAAAGACGACCGCGGCGGATTCTCCCGCGAGCACCTCGGGGGAGTGCGCTTCGTGCCGCTGGTGGGCGCACAAGGATGGAAAGAGGAGGAGGAAACCCTCCGGCGCCCGGTCGCGTTCCACCAGTCGTCGAGCGAGGTGCGGGCCGTCGGTGACATGCAGAAGACGTCGTCGGTCGTGCTCGCGCGTCCCGGCAGGATCAGCACGCCTCATGAGATCGTCTCCCTGCTCCGCGAGACCGCGGAGCCGTTCGGGGACATCGAGGACGTCGGGCTCGGACCTCTTCTCGAACGCATCGGTGACAGCCGTCTGGTGCTCCTCGGCGAGGCCACGCACGGCACGTCCGAGTTCTACCGCATGCGGGCGCGCATCACCCGCGAGCTGATCCTCCGCAAGGGGTTCAACATCGTGGCCGTGGAGGCCGACTGGCCGGACGCCGCCAGGATCGACCGCTACATCCGTCCGCGGCCCCGGCCGGTTCCCGCGGACGGCAGGTCCACCTTCGCCCGTTTCCCGACCTGGATGTGGCGCAACCGCGAGGTGCAGGATTTCGTCCACTGGCTGCGCGACCACAATGAAACGGTGGGGGAGCCCGCGCGCAAGGTGGGGTTCTACGGGCTCGACCTGTACAGCCTCTACACCTCCATCCACGCCGTCACCCGCTATCTCGACGAGGTCGATCCCGACGCGGCGCGCGTCGCCCGCCTGCGCTACGGCTGCCTCACCCCCTGGGAGCAGAACCCGGCGCTCTACGGCGAGGCCGCGCTCATGGGTCGCTACGAGACCTGCGAGCCGCAGGTGGTCGCGACGCTGGTGGAAATGCTCCAGAAACAGATGGATTACGAGGCGCAGGACGCGGAGAATTACCTCGAAGCCTTGCAGAACGCCCGCGTGGCCGCCAATGCCGAGCGCTACTACCGGATCATGTACTACGGCTCACGCGAGTCCTGGAACCTGCGCGACCGGCACATGTTCGACACTCTGGAGACCGTGCTCCGCTTCCGCGGGCCGGAGGCGAAGGCGGTGATCTGGG
>DASPXX010000112.1:0-17505 GCA_035637095.1 Thermoanaerobaculia bacterium | reverse complement strand
CTGGTCCTGGAGGAGATCAAGCGCGAGCTGACCGATCTCAAGGAGACCTACGGCGATGTGCGGCGGACCGAGATCATGCCCGAGATGGCGGACATCTCGATCGAGGACCTGATCGCCGACGAGCCGATGGTCATCACGGTGAGCCGCGCCGGCTACGTCAAGCGCTCGCCGCTCACCCTCTACCGGTCGCAGAACCGCGGCGGCCGCGGCCGCACCGGCATGGGGACCAAGGACGACGACTTCGTCGAGCACTTGTACGTGGCCTCGGCGCACAGCTACATCCTCGTGTTCACCGAGAGCGGCCGGGTGCACTGGCTGAAGGTGCACGAGATCCCGGAGGCCGGGCCGGCGGCGCGCGGCAAGGCGATCGTCAACCTGCTGGAGCTGGAGCCGAACGAGCGGCTCGCCACGACCGTGGCCGTCCGCGTGTTCCCGGAGGACCGCTATCTCCTCTTCACGACCGAGAAGGGGACGGTCAAGAAGACCGAGCTCTCCGCCTATGCCAATCCGCGCGTCGGCGGCATCATCGGCATCAACATCGACGAGGGGGACCGCCTGCTCGCCGTGCGCGAGACCGACGGCAAGAAGGACATCCTGATCGCCACGGCCAAGGGCTTCGCCATCCGTTTCCCGGAGAGCGACGTCCGGGGTATGGGGCGGGCCACCTACGGCGTGCGCGGCCTGTCGCTCCGCAAAGGCGACCGGGTGGTCGGTATGGAGGCGCTCGATCCGCACGGCGACATCCTCACCGTCACCGAGCGCGGCTACGGCAAGCGGACGCCGATCGAGGACTACCGCAAGCAGAGCCGCGGCGGCCTCGGCATCATCAACCTCAAGGTGACGCCGAAGACCGGCGAGGTGGTCGGCGCGCGGCACGTCACGGCGAGCGACGGGCTGATGCTGATCACCCAGGAAGGAATGATCATCCGCATCAACGTCTCGGGAGTGCGCGTGGTCGGCCGCTCGACTCAGGGCGTCCGCCTGATGAACCTGTCGGGCGAGGACCGTCTCGTCTCGACCGCCAAAGTCGAGCGTGAGGAAGAGGCGCTCGTCGAAGCCGACGGCGGAGACGGGGACGGCGATCTCGCCGAGACCCTGGAGCCCGAGCTGCTCCTGGAGGCCACGCCCGAGGACGACCTCGATCTCGAAGGCGAGGAGGGCGAGAGCTTCGAGGACGACGAGGAGGGCGGGGGCGGGCCGGACGAGACGGTGCACTGAGGTACTTGCACACCGAAGCATGTTTGATATAGTCGATACAGCTGAGGCCTCGGCTCTGTTCGAAGCTCCGCGGGTTCTGACTTCCCGCGGCAGTGAGCTCTCGAAAGGAGTCGATGTATGTCCAGAAAGTACCCGTGTTTCCTCGCTGCTCTCCTCCTCGGAACGGGTCTGGGCCAGGCGGACCCTCGACAACAGAGTGGAACCGCCGAGCGTCTCTGGGTGTGGAACCTCGGAGACCAGGCGGCCGAAGTAGCTCTCGATTCAACCGGTGCGGCGGGGGTGCGGGTGGAGGCCGGCGAGGTCGTGGAAGCTCCGGAGCTTCTGACGGCCTCGGGTTCGGCTGTCGTTTCCAAGGGCGCCGAGGTGCTCCAGATCAGGACCTCCGGGGATTTTGATCCGCGCGCTCTCGAGATCGACCTGAACGGAAAGGTCCGCCAGGAAAAGACGGGCAAGGGGGTTCGAGCTCGGGTCACCCGACCGGCCTGGGCGCGTGAGCTCCTGGGGATGGCGGGGAATGGTGCCTGGCTCGTGGCGGGTCAGACGATCCAGGCGCAGGTCGAGCCCGGTGCGGACGGGCATGCCCGGCTCGCTGTCGGGCTTGACAAGCGCAGCGCCGTCACGGTGGCCGTCAAGGATGAGACCGGCACGGTGCTCCGGACCCTCTCCGCCTCGTCGCCGGTCCCGGTGCGCTGGCGGGCAGATCTCGGCTCGGAGACCGTCCGACTCGAGCTGCGGGTGGACCGTGGCCGCGCGGTCGCGGGCGTACCGGCGAGCAGTGGGAACGGCATGCATCTGATCACCGCAGCCTCGACCAGTGGATATGCCTACGTGAGCCCCCAGAATATCCTCTACAGCGCGGGGAACTACACCTACAACGTGCAGGGCGGCCCTGCGAACACATGCGGTGAGCTCAACATCAAGCGCAGCGGCAATTGGGAGTTCACCTCGAACTGGCTCTGCACCGATGGCTCCGGCAACGCGACCAAGGGTCCCTGGAACTGGACCGACAAAACCAGCGACGAGACGGGCGACCCGATCTTCATCCGCTGGCCGGACAACTCGACGACCAACGAGACGTACATCATCATCGACAAGAACTGCGCCAACACCTACCTCGACTCTTCCCCCTCGGGCGCGCCGCCGACCTCCTATTACGGCCACGGGACGGATGCTCAATGGGGGGCGGGGTTTGACTTCGGAGGCACGTGTTACTCGCTCTTCCAGGATCTGAGCACCGGCTATTACTGGAACGCCGCCACCGACTCATACAGTCCTTCCGGTGGGTACGTGCCGGCGACCACGTCGAGGGTGAACCAATGGTATGTGAGCTGGAGCACCAGCTTCCCGTCGGTGTTCTCACACACCACGGGCCACCAGTATCGCTGGATCACCTGCTGTCATGACGGAAGCTGCGGCTACTGTACGACCCTCAACTTCACGAGGTAGACCGGCGGATCGCTCCTCCGTGTAGACTCTGGGAGTGGGAGGCGAAGGCCTCCCGCTCCCGATCACTCCCACACAGGAGGGTCCCGCGCATGGAATTCTTTCTCGATACCGCCGACATCAAAGAAATCGAAACCGGGTTGGAGTGGGGGCTGGTCGACGGCATCACGACCAACCCGTCGCTGATCGCCAAGCAGGGCAAGAACTATCTGGCGACCGTCCAGGAGATCGCGAAGCTGGTCCCGGGGCCGGTCTCCGGCGAGGTCCTGGCCACCGAGTTCGACGGGATGATGGAGCAGGCGCACCGCCTGGCCGATCTCGCCGAGAACGTGGTCGTCAAGGTGCCACTCACGCCTCCCGGGCTGCGCGCCGTGACCAAGCTCCTCGCCGAGGGCATCCGCTGCAACGTGACGCTCTGCTTCTCCTCCGCCCAGGCGCTCCTCGCCGCCAAAGTCGGCGCGGCCTTCATCTCGCCGTTCATCGGCCGGCTCGACGACGTGGGCGAGGACGGCATGGAGCTCATCGAAGAGATCGTCACCATCTACCAGAACTACGACTTCGACACCAAGGTGCTGGTCGCTTCGGTGCGCCATCCCATCCACATCGTCCAGTCGGCCCAGCTCGGCGCCGACGTGGCGACCATGCCGTTCAAGGTGATGGAGCAGCTCTTCAAGCACCCGCTGACCGACGTTGGCCTGGAGCGCTTCCTGGCCGATTGGAAGAAGACGGGCAAGAGCTTCGAGGATTGAGCGCCGGTCGGCTCTACCGTCTGGCCTGGGGCCTGTACATGGCCCTGGCGGTGGGCGGCGCGGTCTGGATCGGTCTCCGCGAGGGAGTGATCCCGCTCCGCCTCTTCGTCGACGTGCGGCAGTGGTGGCTCGACCTCCTCCTCGGGCTCGGTGCCGGGCTCCTCCTGCTCGGGCTCTGGAAGGGGAGCGAAAAGATCGTTCCCCTGGCGCGGGATCTGGAGGACCAGCTCGGCTCCGTGCTCGGTCCGCTCGGGAGGTCCGAGGTGATCGCCCTCGCCGTGCTCTCCGGCTTTGCCGAGGAGCTGTTCTTCCGCGGCGCCGTCCAGGGCACCTTCGGCTGGCTGCCGGCGACCCTGCTGTTCGCCCTTCTCCACACCGGGCCGGGCCGCGCCTTCCGCCTGTGGACGCTCTTCGCCCTCCTCGCCGGGCTCCTGTTCGGCGGGCTCATGGCGCTGCGCGGGAACCTGCTCGGTCCGGTCGTCGCTCACTTCCTGGTCAACGCGGTGAACCTGTGGCGCCTCGCCAGCCGGGAGGACTCTGGTAGACTCCCGCGGGGCAGTACCGAGGGCGAAAAGGAGAGCTGAAGAATGGCTAGCGACTCGCGGGACGTTCTCGCCCGCATTGAAGCCGAGAAAGAAGACTACCTCGAAGAGCTCAAGGACTACGTCCGCATCCCTTCGATCTCCACCGATCCGGCCTACAAGGCCGACGTGCTGCGCGCTGCCGGCTTCCTCGAAGGCAAGCTGCGCGAGGCCGGCTTGAAGGTGGAGCAGATCGAGACCGCGGGGAACCCCCTGGTCTATGCCGAGTGGCTCGGCGCGCCGGGCAAGCCGACCGTCCTCTTCTACGGCCACTACGACGTGCAGCCGGCCGATCCGCTCGAGCTCTGGCGCAATCCGCCGTTCGAGCCGACGGTCGAGGGGGACAAGCTGGTGGCGCGCGGCGCGACGGACGACAAGGGGCAGTCGTACACCCACGCCAAGGCGGTGGCCGCCATGCTCGCCGAGCGCGGCAGCCTGCCGGTCAACGTCAAGTTCCTGGTGGAGGGGGAGGAGGAGTCCGGCGGCGCCGCGATCGAGCGGTACGTCCGCGAGGACGGCGGCAAGCGCCTCGCCGCCGACGTGGTGATGATCTCCGATACCTCGCTCTACGGGCCGGGGCAGCCGTCGCTCATCTACGGGCTCAAGGGGCTCTGCTACATGGAGATCAAGGTCACCGGTCCGAACCGGGACCTGCACTCGGGCACCTACGGCGGCGCGGTGACCAACCCGCTCAACGCCATGTCCCAGATCGTCGCCAAGCTGCGCGACGAAAAGACCGGCAAGATCCTGATCCCCGGCTTCTACGACGACGTGCGGCCGCTGGAGGAGTGGGAGCGCAAGGAGTGGGCCGCCCTGCCGTTCGACGAGGAGCAGTACCGCGAGGACCTCGGCGTCCCTGCGCTGTTCGGCGAGGAGGGGTACTCGACGCGCGAGCGGACCTGGGGACGGCCGACCTGCGACGTCAACGGCATCTTCGGCGGCTACATGGGGAAGGGGGCGAAGACCGTCCTCCCCTCCTGGGGCGGCGCCAAGATCTCGATGCGCCTGGTGCCCGACCAGGACACGAAGAAGATCGCGAAGCTGTTCACCGACTACGTCCGGTCGATCGCTCCCAAGGGCGTCACGGTCGAGGTGGAGACCCTCCACGGAGCCGATCCGGTCGTGGTCGAGGTCCAGGGGCCGTTCGTCGACGCCGCGATGGACGCCATGGAAGAGGTCTGGGGGGCGCGGCCGGTGCGCATCCGGGAGGGCGGCTCGATCCCCATCGTGTTGACCTTCGCGTCGGTTCTCGAGGCGCCGGTGCTGCTGCTGGGCTTCGGCCTGAACGACGACGGACTGCACTCTCCCAACGAGAAGTTCAACATCAGCCACTTCTACAACGGAATCCGTTCCGTGGCGCGGTTGCTGGACCGGCTGGGCGATCTATGAGGAGCAAGGACAATCTCGAGAAGGAGATCAAGTTCCCAGGGGTGGAGCTCGATCGGCTCCGCGACCGGCTCATCGAGCTGGAGGCGGAGAGGGTCGGGCCGTCGGCCTTCGAGGACAACTGGATCCTGGACCGCGGCGGCGAGCTGCTGTCGACCGGACGGATCCTGCGGCTGCGCACCGACAGCGGCCGGGCCCGCCTGACCCTCAAGGGGCCGATGCGGCTGGAGGGCAACCTGAAGGTCCGCGAGGAGCACGAGGTGCAGCTCGAGAACGCCGACACGGCCCGCGCGCTGCTGGAGGGGCTCGGCTACGAGGTGGTGCGCCGCTACCAGAAGATGCGCGAAGAGTGGCATCTCGGCGGCGTGACGATCGCCCTCGACCACACGCCGATCGGCGACTTCGCCGAGTTCGAGGGCGACCGCGCCGAGGTCGTGGCCAAGCGCTGCGGCTTCGATGCCGAGAAGGCCGAGAGGCGCTCGTACCTCCGGCTGTACGAGGACTACCTGAAGGAGCATCCGGACGCGCCCCCCGAGATGGTCTTCCGCCAGTAACTCCCTTTCCGGCCGAGACGCATGCAGGGTAGGCGACTGAGGGCCCTCGTGCTCGCGGCGGGGCTCGGCACGCGGCTGCGACCGCTGACGGAGCTGGTGCCGAAGCCTCTCCTGCCGGTCACCGGCGTGCCGATCCTCGGCCATACCCTGGCGCAGCTCGCCGCCGCCGGGTGCGAGGCGGTGGCGGTCAACCTGCACCATCTCGGGGATCAGATCCGCCAGCGCTTCGGCGATGCGATCGCCGGCGTTCCGATCACCTGGTCGGAGGAGCCCGAGCTGCTCGGCACGCTCGGAGCGTTTTCCCCCCTGTGCGACTTCTTCGCGCCGGCCGACCTCGTCCTTCTGGTGAACGGCGACAGCCTCTGCCACTGGCCGCTCCGGCGCCTGCTCCGCGGGCACCTGGCGAGCGGCGCGAAGGCCACGCTCCTGCTCGCCTCGCGCCCCGATCCGGCCGGCTTCGGCGGCGGGGTCGGGATCGACCGGCAGGGGCGGATCGTCTCGTTCTGGCCCGGGGACCCTGACCGCGGCGAGGTGGCGCGGCGCCACGTGTTCGCCGGTGCGCACGTCTTCGCGCCGGAGCTCCTGGAGAAAGTCGGCCCGCAGAAGGCGGACATCGTGCGCAACCTCTACCTCCCCCTGCTCGACGAGGGGGTTCCCCTGCAGGCGGTGGTCACCGCGCGGCGATGGCACGATCTCGGGACACCCCAGCGTTTCCTCGAGGCGGTGGTCGACTGGTCGCGGGCCGGCTGGCCGGAACGGCTGTGGCGCCGCTCGTGGAGCTCGCCCGAAGCGGGGATCGGCAGCGGCGCGAAGGTGCGCCGGTCGGCGGTCGAGGCGGGCGCCCAGGTGGGGGACGGTGCGCAGGTGGAGCGCTCGGTGCTCCTCCCCGGTGCGCGCGTCGGCAAGGGGAGTGTGGTGAAGGAGTCGATTCTGGGCTTCGGCGCCGCGGTGCCGCCCGGCACCTGGGTGGAGCGCCGCATCGTGATGCCGCAGGGCGCGGGCGTCGCGCCCGGGATGGACGACTCGGTCGTCGGCGGAGCGGTGTTCACCCCGATCGCGAGTTGAACCGGCCAGACCCCTCTGTCATCATCGCCGCCGGATGTCTCCTCCGGTCAGCTATTTCCGCCTCCTCGTCTTCGACTGGGACGGCACGCTGATGGACTCGATCGGGTCGATCGTGGCCTGCACGCGCGCGACGCTCGCCGATCTGGGCCAGTCTCCCTTGCCGGACCAGACGATCCGCGACACCATCGGCCTCGGGATGCGCGAGACGCTGGACGTCCTCTGTCCGGGAGGCGGCGACGAGATGTACGGACGCGTCCTCGAAAGCTACCGGAAGCACTGGCTGGCCACCTACCGCGACCTGCCGGTGCTGTTCGACGGCGTGAGCGAGATGCTGCAGGAGCTGGCCCGGGACGGCTATCTGCTGGCGGTCGCGACCGGCAAGAGCCGCCGCGGGCTCGACCACGTCCTCGCCGAAACCGGCCTGTCAGAGGTCTTCCACGCCACGCGCACGGTCGACGAGGCGTTCTCGAAGCCGCACCCGCAGATGCTCCTCGACATCCTGGACGAGCTGGGCGTGCCGGCGTGCTCCGCGGTGATGATCGGCGACACGACCTACGATCTGGAGATGGCGCGGAGCGCCGGCACGGCATCGGTCGGCGTCTGCTCGGGCTCGCACGGCCGCGAGGAGCTCGAACGGCTCGGCCCGCTCGCCTGTCTGTCCGGGGTCGTCCAGCTCCGGGAGTGGCTGGTCGGGGCGGCGCTCACCCTTTGAGGACCGCCCCGCAGAGGGGCTACTTCCCGCCCTTCCCCTTCCATTCGCCGACCAGCTTCTCGAGATCGGCGACGGCCTGCTGCTGCGGCGGCTGCTCGGCGGTCTTCGCCGCGGCCAGCGCCTTCTCACCCCAGCTCACCGCTCCCGGATAGTCATTCCGCTTGGCGAGCAGCGTCGCCTTGGCCCGCTGGTTGGCGAAGTTGGGCGAGAGCGCGATCGAGGCCTCCAGCCAGCGGCCGGCGTCGTCGAGGCAGGAGTCGTTTTGGATGCACCAGTTGGCCGCCTGATACGGGGTCTGCCAGCCGATGGCCTTGCCGGCGGCCGCGGCGGCGAGCTTCGGCGTGTCGACCTCGACGGTGAAGGGGACCTCCAGCTTCTCCCAGGCCAGCACGACCTCGGCCGCGTTGTCGGTGACGTTCTCGAACGTGAAGCGCATCCGCTCGACCGGCGCCGGGGCAGGCCGCGGCGTCGCCTGGATGCGTAGCGCGTCGTGCTCCTGCTTGTAGTCGAACGCCCCCCAGAGCTCGGCGTCCTTGCTGAAGATGACGGTCCACTGGTCCTGGGTGGGGATCGTCTGCAGGCCGTAGGTACCGGCCGGCAGCTCGGTGCCGCCGATCTTGACCGGCGTGCTGAAGGTGATCGTCGTGTTCTCGTTGGCGCCGGTCCGCCAGACCTGGCTGTAGGGGACGAGCCCGCCCCAGATGGTCCGCCCCTTGACGCCCGGACGGCTGTAGTGGATGGAGACGTCGGTGACGCCGATCGTCTGCGCGACGTTCGCGTTGGGGCTGGGCCGGGGCAGAGCGAGCTGCTGCTGCGCCGAGGCCGCCGCGGCGAGCTGGAGGGCCAGCAGGGCGGCCGCCGGAACGGCTACGCGAGCCATGTGCTTTCTCATCGGTGCTCTCCTTTTCGGTTGAATTGTGCCGCGCGCGCGGCGGCGAAACCGGCCGCGGCGCGCGCCCGCTCCTCGCTCCAGGCGCCCGGTGCCTCGACCCACCCCTGGAGGTGGCGCAGGGTCACGTCCGCAATGGCCTGCATGTGGTCGGGCCGGTCGTTGAGGCAGGGGATGAAGCGGAAGCGCTCGCCGCCGGCATGGAGGAAGATCTCGCGGTTCTGCTCGTCCATCTCCTCCAGCGTCTCCAGGCAGTCGGCCGAGAAGCCTGGACAGATCACGTCGAGCGTGCGGATGCCGGAACGGGCCATCGCCGCGACCGTCTTGTCCGTGTACGGCTTGAGCCACTCCTCCTTGCCGAACAGCGACTGGAACGAGACCTCCCAGCGGTCGCGCGGCAGGCCGAGCTCCTCGGCGGCGAGCCGGGCGAGCTTGTGGCACTGGCAGAAATAAGGGTCGCCCGCCTCGAAATAGCGCTGCGGGATCCCATGGAAGGAGAAGAGGAGCTTCTCCCCCGGCCCGCCTTCCGCCCAGGCCTCGCGGATGCTCGCCGCCAGGGACCGGATGTAGCCGGGATTGTCGTGGTAGCCGTTGATCGTGCGGATCTCCGGCACCCATCGCCAGCCGGAGAGCTCGGCGGCGACCGCGTCGAAGGTGGAGCCCAGGGTGACGCTGGCGTACTGCGGATAGAGCGGCAGGATCAGGATGCGGCGGCACCCCTTCTCCTCCAGCTCGCGCAGTCCGGTGCGGACCGACGGATTGCCGTAGCGCATGGCGAGGGCCACGTGCAGCGGGTTGCCCAGCTCCTGGCGGAGGATCTCCTGGAGGGCCGCGGTCTGGCGGCGGCTGATGACGAGGAGCGGAGACCCCTCCTCTGTCCAGACCTTCCGGTAGAGCGCCGCCGACTTGGCCGGCCGGAAGGGGAGGATGAAGAGATGGAGGATGAGCCACCACAGGAGGCGCGGCATCTCGATGACGCGCGGATCGAGGAGGAACTCGCGCAGATAGCGCCGGAGCGCCGGCGTGTCCGGAGCGTCGGGCGTCCCCAGGTTGGCCAGGAGGACGCCCACCGCCGGCACCTCGGTGTGCTGAAAGTCGGGACGGCCGTAGTACATTGCCGCGTCAGTGTACTTCACCCATCACGCGAGCTGTCCGAAGACCTCGGCGACCTGCTCCCAGCCCACCCGCATCAGGAAGGTGTTGTTCCGTCCGTAGGACTTGCTCCCCAGGATGAACAGGCCGGGCTCTGGGTTGGTCAGGGTGTCGACGCCGTGCGTCGTCTGGGCCAGGCAGTCGCCGCCCCCGGCGCCCAAGAGCGCCGCCGACAGCTTGATCGGCCCGCAGGTGGCGTAGCACTCGTGCACTTGGAGCTGGCGGTAGATCCCGGCGTCCCCGACGTAGCCGGTCAGAGAGAGGATGCGGTCGACCTCGACCTCTTCGGTGCCGGCAGCGTCTCCGCCATGGCGCAGCGTCACCCGCAGCTTGCCGTTCGGCCGTGCGATCTCCTCGATGGCCACGCCGGGGCGCGCCTCCACGGCGGGCGAGGCGCCGGCGGCGATCTCCGCGGCCGTCGCGGCGAGGCGGGCGCGCTCGGGGAGCGGATCTCCCGGGTGGGTCCCCCAGTCCGGCGCCGCGGCGCGGAACGCCCAGATCACCCGCGTTCCCGGCGCCTGGCGCGCCAGCTCGGCGAGATCGCGGACGGCGGTCTGCGCCGAGTGGCCGGAGCCGGCGAGGAGGATGGTCCGCCCCGCCCATGCGGAGGCCTCGCGGGCGAAGTCCGGGATGTCGCGCCGGATCTCGCCGTCGAAGGCCCCCTCGCCAGCCGCCGGGATCCCGCCGTCGCCGAGGCGGTTCGGGTTGCCGTAGGTGCCGGTGGCGTCGATCACCACGTCCGCCCGGTCAATGTGCTCGCCGCCCGATGGGTCGGTCACGAGGAGGCGGAAGGGGTGCCGGCCGCGCTCCGGCGTGGCGATCTCCTCGTGCTTGAGCAGCCCCTCGCGGCCGATGGCCACGACCCGGGTGCCGAACCGGACGTGCGGCGCGATGTCCGGAAGGGCCGCCACGCGGTCGAGCACGCCGGCGAGCTCGTGGCCGGTCGGGCAGTCGGCTCCCGCGGGAATCTCCGCTCCGGCCTCCGCGAGCCGGCGGCGCACGCGGGACGAGACGCTCAGGTCCCAGGGGGTGAACAGCCGGACGTGACCCCACTTGCGCAGGTGGCCGGCGGCGCCCGGCGCGGCCTCGAAGACGGTGAACGGGAAGCCGCTCTCGGCGGCGGCGAGAGCGGCTTCGAGCCCGGTCGGGCCGGCGCCCAGGATGGCGATGTGCGGCTTGGACATGATCAACCTCCTCAGAAACGGGACGCAGCCCGCTCGCGCGCGGGCAGGATTTCGAGACAGGTGGTCCACCAGCCGGTGAGGATCGTCGCGACGAACTCCTCGGGCAGCCTCTCCGCGCGCATCTCGCCGGCGAGGGCCTGGTGGTCGTAGACGAGCGGGACGAGCTCGACCGCCAGGGTGTTTTCCGGGGCCTCCCGGGCCTCCAGGAGCGCGTACCGGACGTGCGTGGCGCCGTCGTTGGCCGGCCGGCCGATCACCCCCACGTTCACCACGTCGCGGCCCGACGGCAGCCGCCGGTGCCAGTGGAGCCCGGTGTGGGTGCAGAGGAGGCCGTCGCAGGCGTGCCGGTCGAGCAGCCGCTCCAAGAACGCGACCGGAGAGGTCGAGGCGAACAGGAACTCGTTGATCCGCCGCGGCGAGCCGTGGATCAGGAGCAGCTCGCGGCCTCCTATCCGCACGCGCCGGCGCTTCGGCAGGCGGCCCATCCAGGCCTTGAATTCCGACGAGCAATGCCGCGCCGTATAGCCGTAGGAGAGGGCGGCGAAGTGGTTGTCGCGCGGGTCGGTGTAGCCGCAGTTGCAGTCCTCGCGGCCGGAGGCGAGCGACTCCTCGTAGTTCCCCTGGATCGTCCGCACCCCTCCCTGCAGGAGGAGCGGCCAGACCTTCTCCGGGCTGGGGCCGAAGCCGCCGAGGTCGCCCAGGCAGTAGACCGCCTCGGCGCCGCGGCGGGCGGCGTCTTCGAGCACCGCAAGGAGGCCGTGGTGGTTGTTGTAGATGCCGCCGAAGACCGCGATGCGCGAAAACGGACCCTCGACCGGAGTGGAGTCGGGGGGCGGCACCGGCAGCTCCCGGGGCTGGAACCCGCGGCCGGTCGCGGCGGTCGCACGGCGGAACTCCTCCAGCGGGACCAGCTTCTCCCCCCAGGTGGCGAGGCCGCGATGGAGGATCATCCGCTCTCTCATGGCATCGCCTTCAGGTCTTGCAGGTCACGCCGTAGACATGACAGGTCCAGCAGGCCGGGTGCTCCAGGGGGAACGGGCCGAGGGTGTCGGCGAGGCTCTCCCCCATTTTGGCGGACGGCTCGTTGACCAGGATCGGACAGACCCAGACCCCCTGGTCGGTGACCATGCGGCACGAGCTGCACTGGAGGTGGTCCCACCCCTCCTCCGGGGCCTCGCCGGCCGAGAGCCGCTGCCAGCGTTCGTAGGTTCCGGCGCGCTCGGCCTCGGCGCCGATCTGGAAGACCGGCAGGATCTTGAGGCGCGGCCGGTCGACCCCCAGCGAGCGGAGGAGGGCGAAAAACTTCTCCTTCCCGGCGTCCGAGTCGGCCTCCTGCCAGACCGCGGTGACGGTCAGCACCGGATTGAGCCCTGCCTGGACGAGATTGCGCACTCCGGCGAGGATGCGGTCGAACGTCCCGGTGCCGCGGATCGGATCGTTCGTCTCCGCGTCCCAGCCGTCGACCGACACCCGTAGATCGAGGGAGTACTCGGAGCCGTCGGCCAAGGCCTTGAGGCGGGCAGAGCGGCCGGGGTCGAGGAGGAGCCCGTTGGTCAGCACCGTGGCCGGACCGACCTGCAGGGTCTCCGCGAGGATTGCCTCCATGTCCGGATTGAGGAATGGCTCGCCGCCGGTGAAGTAGTACTCGCGGACCCCCAGCGCCACCGCTTCGGCGAGGTACCGCCTCACCTCGGCAAGCCGCATCATCTCGTGCGTGTGGTTGGTCGGCGAACAGGAGACGAAGCAGTGGGTGCACGCCAGGTTGCAGACCGTCCCGCCCACCTGGAACCAGAGGGTGTCCAGGGCGCGCAGCTCGACGCTCGGTGCTGCCAGGGTCTTCTCGATCAGGGGGGCGCTCATGAGCTGCTTCGCGGGACGAATCGAAGGTCCCCAAGCTTATACGATCCCGCGGTCGGCGGGGATGTGCGGGGATGGCTTGTCCTCGTTCCGAGAGCGCTTGCGTTATGATCGGCCTCCCTTGAGACGGTTTCTGATCTTTTCGATCCCGCTCCTGATCCTCGCCATGGCGCTCTTCCACTTTGCGCTGGAGGCCCTGGGTCGAGCCCCCGATCCGGCTGTTCTGTCGCCGTCCGACGGCCGGAGCCTCCCCGGCTGGGTGATGCTGGCCACCTGGGGCCTGGAGGCCTTGTCGCTCTCGGCGCTCTTCCTTCTGATCTACGGCCGCAACGGCCTGCGCTGGCTCTCGGGTCTCCTCTCCGGCTGGATCGCCTGGGTCTTCCGCGGCCCCCTCCTGGTGGTCACGGTGGTGGGGCTCGCCGGTCTGCCGGCCGGACCGTGGTGGGGCCTCGCCTTCGGCTGGTGGATACTCTATACCCTGTGCGGGCTGCTTCTCGGAGGCGCCGCGGCGGCGTCCAACCTCCAGCCATGAGGATCGCCGCCGTCGGGCGGGCGCTCCCGCCGCACTACTACGATCAGGACACCTTGCTGGAGGCGTTGCGCCGGCGCTGGGGCGACCGGTTCTTCAACCCGGAGCGTCTGGAGCGGCTGCACCGGAACGTCCTGGTGGGCGGGCGCCATCTCGCCCTGCCGATCGA
Source organism: Thermoanaerobaculia bacterium (assembly GCA_035637095.1). Classification (GTDB taxonomy): domain Bacteria; phylum Acidobacteriota; class Thermoanaerobaculia; order Multivoradales; family UBA5704; genus UBA5704. Next base: position 4,017 of record DASPXX010000112.1, on the reverse strand, counting down.
GGAGTATGAGGGGCTCACCACCTGGGGAAAGGCCAACGACGCCTGGATCAGGGTCGCCCAGGAGGTCGGCGCGCAGGCGGTGCTCGACGCCCTGAACCGCGCCGGCCTCACCCCCGCGGACCTCGATGCCATCTTCTTCGTGACCGTCACCGGGGTCGCCACCCCCTCGATCGACGCGCGGCTGATCAACCGCCTGGGCCTGCCGTCGCGGATCAAGCGGCTGCCCATCTTCGGCCTCGGCTGCGTGGCTGGAGCGGCGGGCATCGCGCGGGCCGCCGACTACGTCCGCGGCTTTCCCGACCAGGTGGCCCTGCTCCTCTCGGTCGAGCTCTGCTCCCTCACCCTCCAGGAGGAGGACCTGTCGATCCCCAACCTGATCGCCTCGGGCCTCTTCGGCGACGGCGCGGCCGCGGTTCTGGTGGTCGGCGAGGACCGCCCGGAGCCGGGGCCGCGGATCGTAGCCACGCGCTCGATCTTCTATCCCGACTCCGAGCGGGTGATGGGGTGGGACATCTCGGAGAAGGGGTTCAAGATCGTCCTCTCCGCGGACGTCCCGGAGGTGGCGCGCCGCTTCCTGCGCCAGGACGTGGACGCCTTCCTCGCCGACCACGGCCTGACCCGGGGCGACATCTCCTCCTGGGTCTGCCATCCGGGAGGTCCGAAGGTCCTCGAAGCCATGCAGGAGGCCCTGGAAGTCCCGGAGGAGGCCCTGGCGGTCACCTGGGACAGCCTGCGCCGGGTGGGGAACCTCTCCTCGACCTCCGTCCTCCTGGTCCTCGCCGAGACCCTGGAACACCACCGCCCCGTCCCCGGCAGCTGGGGGATGCTCCTCGCCATGGGCCCCGGGTTCTGCTCGGAGCTGGTCCTGCTGCGGTGGTGAGGGTATGGACACCCGCCTCCTCTACACGCTCCTGGTCGCCGCGGTCGCCGCCGGGCGGTTGATCGAGCTGCGGATCGCGGAGCGGCACCGGCGGAGTCTCCGGGCCCGCGGGGGGTTCGAGGCGGGGGCGGGTCACTATCCTTGGATGGTGGCTCTCCATACGGCTTTCCTCATCTCCTGCCCGCTGGAGGTCTGGCTGCTCGGCCGGCCGTTCATTCCGCTCCTGGCCGCCGCCATGCTGGTCCTCCTCGTCGGCGCCGTGGCCCTGCGCTGGTGGGTCATCGCCACCCTCGGCGAGCGCTGGACCACCCGCATCCTGGTCCTGCCGGGAGCGCCTCCGGTCACCGGCGGGCCGTACCGGGTCCTCCGCCACCCGAACTACCTGGCGGTGGCGGCCGAGATCGCCGCTCTCCCCCTCGTGCACACCGCCTGGATCACCGCCCTGGCATTCAGTGTGCTGAACGCCTGGTTGTTGAGAGTGCGCATCCGGGCGGAGGAGGCGGCGCTCGGCGGCGTCTCGGACTACCAGACCGCCTTCGGAATGGGACGACGATGAGAGACGAGATGATCCTCCACGGCATTTCCGAGGTGGCCCGGGCCCATCTGGGCTGGGAGGGAGCCGACCTTTCTCCCGAGATGCGGCTCATCGAGGACCTGCGGCTCGACTCCGTCCGCCTGCTCACCCTGGCGGCCGAGGTGGAGAACCGCTTCCGCATCTTCCTGGACGAGGCGGACGAGCTGGCGATCGAGACGGTGGCGGACCTCGTCGCCATCGTGCGGAGGAAGCTTGGGCGCTGAGACCCTCCTCGACTACATGGAAGAGATCGGGCGCCGTCCTGAGGGTGCCGACGGCGGGCTGCGCTTCGTGGACCGCGCCGAGCGGGCGACCTGGTATCCCTGGACCGAAGTGCGCGAGCGGGCTCTCGCCGTCTGCGGCGGCCTGCGCGCACTGGGCATCGAGCGGGGCGACCGCATTCCTCTGATATACCCCACCGGAATCGAGTTCTTCGAGGCCTTCTTCGGAGTGCTGCTCGCCGGAGCCGTCCCGGTCCCGCTCTACCCGCCGGTCCGCCTGGGCCGCCTCGGCCAGTACTTGCGCGGCACGGCGCGGATGATCGGGCGGACGCGCGCCCGCCTGGTCCTCGCCGATCCGCGGGTCAAGCGTATTCTCGGCGAGGCCGTTGCCATGGCGCGCCCGCCCCTGGGCTGCCGGACGCTCGGCGAGCTGCCGCGCGAGAAGGGCGAAGCGGTGCGGATCGGGCCGGAGGACCTGGCGCTGGTCCAGTTCTCCTCCGGCACCACGGTCGATCCCAAGCCGGTGGCGCTCAGCCATCGCGGGATCGTCGGCCAGGTGGAGGCCCTCAACAGCTTCTGGCGCGACACGCCGGAGCTCCGCCACAGCTGCGTCTCCTGGCTCCCCCTCTACCACGACATGGGGCTGATCGGCTGCGTCTTCCCGGCGCTCACCCGCGAGGCGCAGCTCACCCTGATCGGCCCGGAGCTGTTCGTGGCGCGGCCGGCCCTCTGGCTGCGAACCCTCTCCCGTTACCGCGGCACCGTCTCGCCAGCGCCCAACTTCGCCTACAGCCTCTGCCTCCACCGGATCTCCGACGCCGAGATGGAAGGGGCCGACCTGTCGCAGTGGCGGACGGCGCTGAACGGCGCCGAGGCGGTGGCGCCGCCGGTCGCCCGGGCGTTCATCGAGCGGTTCGCGCGCTGGGGGTTCCGGCCCGAGGCCATGACCCCGGTCTACGGCCTCTCGGAAGCGGCCCTGGCCGTCACCTTCTCGGGGCTGGGCCGGCCGTTCCGGAGCCGCCGGTTCGACCGTGAGGACCTGTCGCGCGAGGGGGTCGCCCGCGAGGCGCCGGAGGGGCGCGAGATCGTCTCGGTCGGCCGTCCGGTGCCCGGGTTCCGGCTGCGCATCCTGGACGAGAACGGGGACGATCTGCCGGACGGACGGATCGGACGGGTCTGGATCCAGGGGCCGTCGCTCATGGAGGGCTATCTCGACGACCCGGAGGCCACCGCCCGCGCCCTGCAGGACGGCTGGCTCGACACCGGAGACCTGGGCTTCCTGAACGCCGGCGAGCTGTACCTGACCGGGCGGGCCAAGGACGTGGTCATCCTGCGCGGCCGCAACTATGCGCCGGAGGAGATCGAGCGCTCCGTCGAGGGGATCCCGGGCGTGCGGACCGGCTGTGTGGTGGCGGCGAGCTGGCTGCCGGAGGACGCCGAGGGGGAGCGGCTGGCGCTCTTCGTCGAGGCGGCGCGGAGCGCGGGAGCCGAGGAGCTGGCCGAGCTGCCCGAAGCCTGCCGCGCGGCGGTGCTGGGGGCGACCGGCCTGGCGGTCGACGCGGTCGAGGTCCTGCCGCCGGGGACGCTGCCGCGGACCTCGTCCGGCAAGCTCCGGCGCGGCGAGGCTCTGCGGCTCTGGCTGGCCGGCGAGCTGACGCCGCCCGAGCCGGTGACCGCCTTCCGCATGGCCAAAGCGGTCGCCCGCTCGGGTCTCGCCTACGCGCGGCTCCGCTGGGGAGGTGAGGAGGGGTGAGCCGACGAGGAGTGAGCGCGGGCGCCGGCCTGGTCATCGTGGGCGGCGGGCCGGCGGGTCTGGCCACCGCGCTCGGCGCCCGCCTCGCCGGCTTCGACGTCACCGTCCTCGAGCGTTTCCAACCAGTGATCGACAAGGCGTGCGGCGAGGGATTGATGCCCGACGCCGCGGCGCATCTGCGCAGCCTCGGGGTGGAGCTCGGCCCCGGCGACTCCTTCCCCTTCCGTGGCATCCGCTACGTCGACGGCGAGGTCAGCGCCGAGGGGACCTTTCCCGGAGCCGGAGGGCTGGGGGTGCGGCGCCTCGCCCTCCACCGGGCGCTCGTCCGGCGGGCCGAGGAGGCCGGCGTCCAGCTCCTCTGGGGGAGGGGAGCGCGGGGGCTCGCGCCCGATCCCGCCGGAGGCTATGCGGGGGTCGAGACCGACCAGGGATTGATCCGCGCCCGCTGGATCGTCGGAGCCGACGGCCTGCTCTCCAAGGTCCGCCGCTGGGCCGGGCTGGAGAAGGGGCCCGGAGCCTTCCGCCGCTTCGGCGTGAGGCGCCACTACGCCCTGGCGCCCTGGACGGACTGCGTCGAGGTCCACTGGGG
>DASPXX010000111.1:0-43409 GCA_035637095.1 Thermoanaerobaculia bacterium | reverse complement strand
GGCCGCGCCCGGCGAGATCACCGGCGGCTCGCCGAGGCCGATCACGCCCCGCTCGTCGTAGCCGGGACCGGTCATCATGTGGACCACCAGCTCGCCCACGTCGCCGATGCCCGCCAGCTTGTAGGACTCGAAGTCGACGTTCAGCATGGTGCCGGTCACCGGATCGATGACCTTCTCCTCGGAGAGGGCGTAGGAGACGCCCATGATGAGGGCGCCGTAGACCTGGCTCTCGGCCGTCTTCAGGTTCACCACCAGGCCGCAGTCCTGGACCGCCACCATCTTCTGGACCTTGACGATGCCGGTCTCCACGTCGACGGCGACGTCCGCCATCTGGACGCCGCCGACGCCGCTGTTGGTCAGCTCCCCCTCCCCTGGATTACCGCCGGTGGCGGTGATCGGGGCGCGTCCGAAGAGGGCCGCCGCCTGCCGCCAGGTGAGCTTGTGGCCGGGCTCGCCCTTGACGCGGATCTGGCCGTCCGCCGCCTCCAGGTTGTCCGCCGTGGTGCCGAGCGCGGGCGCGGCCTTGTCGAAGATCATGCGCAGGGCGTTGACGGCCGCCCGGCGGGTCGCGGAGGTGACCCCGCCCACCGTGGTGCTGCCTCCCGAGCCGCCGGAGGCCGGATAGCGGCTGTCCCCGAGCTGCACGCGGACCGCTTCAAGCGGGAGGCCGAGGCTGTCGGCGAGGACCAGGGCGATGACGGTGCGGGTGCCGGTGCCGATGTCCTGCGAGGCGATCTTCGCCTCCACCGAGCCGTCCGGCTGGATGGTGACCTCGCAGCTGCTGCGGTGGCCGCGCCCTCCCCAGGTGTGGAGGGAGAGGCCCAGCCCGTGGCGGACCGGCCCCTTGGCGCCGGCGCCCCGCGGCGTCCAGCGCTGGCTCCACCCCATCAGCTGGTCGGCGATCGTGAGCTCCTCCAGATAGGTCTTGGCGAGAGCCCCGAGGATGCCCTGGTTCTTGCGGTAGAACGCCAGAGGGTCCATGCCCAGCTTGGCGCACAGGTCGTCGAGCGCCGACATGCTCAGGTAGCACCCCTGCGGGTGGTTCGGCGCGCGCCAGGCGCGGGAGCTGGCCGTGTTGGTGGGGATGGCGGTGTTCACATGCCGGCGGTTGGGGATCTGGAAGACGTACGGCATCGGCGGGCTGCCGGAGCCGCCCAGGCCGCCCGAGCCCCAGGACTTGGAGATCCAGGCGGTCAGGGTGCCGTCGGCCGCCGCGCCCACCTCGATCTCGGCGTAGGCCGAGGGGCGGTCGCCGGCGATGGTCAGCTCGGCGTCGCGATCGAGCATCAGCTTGACCGGAACGCCGCCGGCCTGCCGCGAGATCTCCGCGCATTCGATGCCCCAGCGGTCGGCGCTGAACTTGCTACCGAAGCCGCCCCCCATGTACTGGCAGATGACGTGGACGTTCGAGGCGGGGATGCCGATCCGTTCGGAGAACTGCGGCGCCAGGGCGGAGACCGCCTGCGTCGAGCAGTAGGCGGTCATGGTGTCCCTGGCGTCGTTCCACTCGCAGATCTGGCCGTGGGCCTCCAGGCAGTTGTGGGCGACGAGGGGCATGCCGTAGGTGCCCTTGGAGCGGACCGCGGCCGCGGCCATGGCTTTCTCGGGCTCGCCCACCGTCTCCTCCTCGCCCGGCCGGGTGCCCGGCGCCTGGTCCAGGTGCATGTCGTCGACGTGGTGCGGCAGGACCTCGTACTCGACGACCACCGCCCGCGCCGCGTCCTCCGCCTGCTCCTCGGTGACCGCGGCGACGATGGCGATCTCGTCGAGGGCCCACTGGACCTCGGTGCCGACGTCCTGGACGATCCGCACCGCCTTGACGCCGGGCATGGCCGCGGCGGCGGCGGTGTCGAGCCGGGTGATGCGCGCGTGGGCGTGCGGGCAATGCACCATCTTCGCGTACAGCATGCCCGGCCGGACGATGTCGTAGGTGTACTTGGCCGTGCCGGTCACCTTGGCGGGACCGTCCAGCCGCGAGGCGCGCGTGCCGATGAGGCGCCGCTCTTCAGCCTTGGGCCAGCTATAGTCCACCATCGCCGCCCCCTCTCCTGTGCTTCTTCGGATGCTTGTGCTTCTTCCTGGGCTCCTCGGGCTCCCCCGGCTCCTCGTCGCGCTTCTTTTCGACGCCGGGGGCGCCGGGCAGGCCGGGGGCGTAGTCCGGATTGGCCGCTCCCGCCTGGGCCACCTGGAGAACCGCACCGCGGATGCCGGCGTAGGTACCGCAGCGGCAGAAGTTCCCCGAGAGGCCGTGATGGACCTCGGCCAGCGTCGGGTTGGGGTTCTTGTCGAGCAGGGCCTTGGCGGCCACGACGAAGCCCGGGGTACAGAAGCCGCACTGCTGTGCGTCGTTCTCGACGAAGGCGGCCTGGAGAGGATGGAGCTTGTCGACCGAGCCGAGACCCTCGACGGTCTCGATCCCGGCGTGCTGGGCCTCGATCGCCAGGATGCTGCAGGCGTAGACCGTCCTGCCGTCCAGGAGGACGGTGCAGGCGCCGCACGTGCCGCGGTCGCAGACCCGCTTGGCGCCGGTGAGCTCGAAGCGGGTGCGCAGAGCGTCGAGCAGCGTCACGCGCGGCTCGAGCTGGGCGGACAACGTCTTGCCGTTGATCCGGAAGCTCATCGGGACCGCGCCGGGGCCGACGATCTTCGCTCCGGCTTCCGTCTTTGCCGCGACGGCCGGCTCCACGGGGGGCACGCCGCGCAGCAGGCCTGTGCCGAGGACCCCTACCGCGGCGCCGCCGCGCAGGAAATCGCGGCGGGAGAATCCGCGGGGAGGATCGTCGCGCTCGCCGTCCTTGGCCATCTCCACCTCCTCGGTCTCAATGCTACCGGGAAAAGCGCGGGAAGACCTGGGTGTCCGGCGAGGTGTAAACCTCCAGGAGCAGGGCGGCGAGAGCGTCGACGATCCGCTCGGTGCCCGCCGGGCACCCCGTCGGGTCGGCGCCCACGCGGAAGCTGTTGAAGCGCACCCCGCCTCTCCCGTACCAGGTGATGTGGTATTCGACCGGTCCGTCGGGGATCGGCCGGCCGCAGCCGCCCCGCACGGAGCCGACCCGCCCCGCGGAGAGGGCCTGCTGGAGCGCGGCGAGCCTCCCCTCAGAGGCCGCCGCGCGGCTGGTGATCGCCGGCCCGGTCCCGGCGACGTCCACGATCTCCACGGCGCCGCCGGTATGGAGGACCACCTGGGTCCTGATCTGCTGCCCTGCGATGGTGACGGTGTCGAAGCGGACCACCAGGAGCGGATCCTGGTCGAAGCCGGCCGGCGCAGCCGCGACCGGCACGGCCAGGAATCCGAGAACGACAATCGCAAGGAGAGATCTCATCGGGAACCTCCTACCAGCCGCACGTCCTCCCCTGGTTCTGCTGGTCGAGCCACTTCTTGAGCGGAGCGAAGTAGTTGACGATCGCCGTGCCGTCCATCTGCCGGGTGCCGGTGACCACCTCCAGAGCGTCCGGCCAGGGGCGGGAGAGCCCGAGCGCCAGCATCTTCTCCAGGCGCTGGCCGGCCTCCTTGTTGCCGTAGATCGTGCAGCGGTGGAGCGGTCCCTTGTTCCCCGCCGCCTTGCACAGCCCCTCGTGGAACTGGTACTGCAGGAGGTCGGCGAGGAAGTAGCGCGTGTACGGCGTATTGCCGGGGACGTGGTACTTCGCACCGGGGTCGAAGTCCTCTTCGGTGCGCGCCAACGGCGGCCGCACCCCCTGGTACTTCACGCGCAGGTCCCACCAGGCCTTGTTGTAGTCTGCCGGCTTGATCTGGCCGGAGAAGACCTGCCAGCGCCACTGGTCGATCATCACCCCGAAGGGGAGGAAGGCGACCTTGTCCAGCGCCTGGCGCATCAGCAGGCCGAGGTCCTTCGAAGGGTCCGGCACCTGCTGGATCAGCCCGATCTGCTTCAGGTACTCGGGCGTGATCGACAGCGCGATCGTGTCCCCCACCGCCTCGTGGAAGCCGTCGTTGGCGCTGTCCTCATAGAGGAAGGGCTGGTCTTTGTAGGCCCGCTGGTAGAAGTTGTGCCCCAGCTCGTGGTGGATGGTGCGGAAGTCCTCCTCGTTGGGCTGGATGCACAGCTTGATGCGCAGATCGTCTTTCGCGTCGATGTCCCACGCGCTGGCATGGCAGACGACCTCGCGGTCGCGCGGCTTGGTGAGCATCGAGCGCTCCCAGAACGTCTGGGGCAGCGGCGCGAAGCCGAGCGAGGTGAAGAAATGCTCGCCGTAGCGCGTCATCTCGACGGCGTCGGCCTTCTTCGCCTTGAGCAGCTCGGTCAGGTCGTAGCCGGGGTCGGCAGCCGGCGGAGCGACCAGATCGTAGAGGTTGTCCCAGCTCTGCGCCCACATGTTGCCCAGGAGGTGCGCCGGGATCGGCTGGTCGAGCGGCACGAGCTGGTCTCCGTACTTCTCATTGAGCTTGGCGCGGACGTGGCAGTGGAGCGCGTCGTAGAGCGGCTTGACCTGACCCCAGAGGCGGTCGACCTCCTTGGCGAAGGCGTCCGGGTCCATGTCGTACTTGGAGCGCCACATGGCGCCGGTGTCCTTGTAGCCGAGCTCGCGGGCCCCCTCGTTGGCGAGCTCCACCAGGCGGACGTAGTCGGCGCGCATCGGCCGGGCCGTGTTGTGCCAGCCGACCCAGACGTCCAGGAGCTCCTTGGGATCGCGGCTCTGCTCGATGATGTCGGAGAGCTGCTCGAGGTCGAGACACTCGCCGTCCTTGCGGCAATACTTGGCGGCGCCGTAGGCGCTCTCCAGGCCGACCGAGATGCGGCTGAGCTCCGCTCCCTTCTGGGGATCGCCGGGCGCGGCCAGGGTCAGCGTCTGCTTGAGCAGGTTCATGCGGCGCCGCAGGTCGTCCGGGAGCTTGACGCCGTCGAAGCGGGCGGCCGCCTTGGCGTACTCGACACCGGCGGCGGTGAGCGCCTCGGTCGCCTGGGCGGAGATGGCCTCGGTGTCCGGGGTGATGTAGGTGGACTGCACCCAGCTGGCGCGCTGCTGGTTGACACTCAGCTCGCGCAGGCGTGCCTCGGCCCCTTCGATGAGCTTCTTCGCCTCTTCGACCGTCTGGGCCCGGGCCGGAGCGGCACCGATCATCAGAGCCAGAGCGCCAGCCGCGAGCAGCGTCCGGCGGGAGCGTCGGAACATGCGTGTCATCCGGTTACCTCCGTAGATGTCCGCTGATCCGCGGGCCGTCGCGACGCGCGGATTCCCATCGAGGATTGTAGAGGGACCGGGGCTAGTCCGCCAGCAGCGCCGCCATCCGCTCGAGACCTTCGGCGAGGGTGGCGCGCGAGCAGGCGAACGAGAGGCGGATGTGGTCGTCGGCGCCGAACGCGGCCCCGGGCACGACCACGACCCGCGCCTCCTCCAGCAGGAGCTCGGAGAATTCGACCGAGCCCTGGCGGCCGGGACCATAGAGGTCCGCCACCCGCGGGAACGCATAGAAGGTCCCGGCCGGCGGCCGGCAGCGGACGCCGGGGATCGTGTTGAGCCGCGGAATGAGCATCTCCCGGCGCGCCGCGTACTCGGCGATCATCATCTCCACGTCCGCCTCCGAGTGTCGCAGCGCCTCCAGGGCGCCGACCATGGCGAACGAGGTGGGGTTCGAGGTCGCATGGCTCTGGATGATCTCGACGGCGCGGACCACCTCCGGCGGCCCGAGCAGATAGCCGATGCGCCAGCCCGTCATCGCGTAGGTCTTGGAGAACGAGCCGACCAGCACGACCGTCTCGGGGAACTCGGCGGCGAGCGCCGCCACGCTGGCGTGGTCGGCCCCGTCGTAGACGAAGCGGGCATAGGTCTCGTCCGAGATCACCAGGATGCCGCGCTCGGCCGCGAGCTCGACGACCCGGCGCAGGTCCTCGGCGGAGATGATCCCGCCGGTCGGATTGCACGGGGCGTTGATCAGGAAGGCGCGCGTGCGGCCGGTCACCGCGGCGAGGAGCGGATCGGCGTGGATGCGGAAGCCGTCGTCCACCGAGGTCGGGACCTCGACCGGGCGGGCCCCGGCGAAGCGCACCTGCTCCGGCAGGCTGACCCAGGCCGGAGAGGGGAGGATCACCTCCTGCCCCTCCTCGAAGACGGCCAGCGCCAGCTCGAAGAGGGCCGCCTTGCCGCCGACCGTGATCACCGACTGGGCGCCGGACCAGGGGGAGCCGTAGCGGCCGTGATACCAGGCGGCGATCTCGGCGCGCAGCTCCGGCAGACCGCTGCCCGGCGTGTAGCGGGTGAACCCTTCCGCGAGAGCGCGGGAGGCCCCGGCAACCGCCGCCGCCGGCGAGTTGAAGTCGGGCTCGCCGGCCCCGAAGTCGGCGACCGCGATCCCGCGCGCCTTGAGCTCGGCGGCGCGGCGCGAGACGCGCAGCGTGGCCGATTCGCCGATCCGGGAGACCCGTGTCGAGAGCTTCACGGGCGCGGATCGTATCAGACGGTCGGCGATCATGGCTCTTCGTCGCAGTGCCAGGAGGACCAGATGGAGCACGCCGCGGCCCGATCCCAGGAGCTCAGCCGCGGAGAGGGTCCCGCATACACCGGATTCATGGTGGCCAGCGGCGGAGGCCCGAAGTGGCCGATCCCCAGAGTATGCCCGATCTCGTGCAGGACCACCGTCGCCACGTCGACGTCGCCGCCGACCGCCCAGGCGAAGCCGTCGTTGAAGTAGATCTCGTTGGTGGCGACGTCGAAGTAGTGGTCTCCGTCGACGTCGGTCGGCTTCCCGTCGGGTCCGACGAAGATGAACGTCACCGACAGGGCGAGGACGGTCTCGCCGCCCCCCTTCCCGATCACCGCGTCGAAGAAGGATGGCGGCATCCAGCCGCCGAAGACGATGTCGGCGGCCTTCCAGTCGCCGAGCTCGCCGTAGCCGAACTGGGCGTCGAAGATGTCCGCGTCCTCCCCCGTATAGGGCTGCTTGACGATCTGGATCTTGCTCAGGCAGGGCTCGGCGATCCAGGTCGCGATCCCCTGGTCGATCGCCGCTTCGAAACCCGGCGGGACCTCCTCCCCCTTGGGGCCGTCCTTCTCGTCGACCAGATAGGTCAGAGCGTCGCCTTCCGCCGACCGCCGCGCATCCCCGAGGACCCAGCGGGACGGCTGCCGGTGCAGGCGATAGGTGGCGCGGGCCTGCCGGATCGGAAGCACCTCGACCTGCTCGATGCGGATGTCCATCCACTGCGCCTTGAGCACGCCGTTGGTCAGATCCATCGCCTGGAGCGTCCAGGAACCCTCGTCCTGGGCCCTGGCCGCGAGGGGCGCGAGAACGGCCATTGCCACAAGCCACCCCGTCGCCTTCCTGGTCATCTCTGGACTCTCCTTTCAGCACCCAAACGAAAAATCATCATCCCCATCTAGTGCGCTCCGCGGCCAAAAACGAGACGCCCAACCACGAAGCTCGGAGCCGCTGAACGGCCGTGGTATCTTCACGGCCTCGGACGGAGGCGGCAGGAATCGCCGGAGTCCCGTCCTTGTTCAGGGCTTCGAAGATCATCCGATCTTACCGAGGTGGCGCCCGCATGACCAGACCCCCGACTCATTTTCGTCTTTCGATCCCTCTCGCGCTCGCAGCCTTGGCCTGCGGCTCGGGCACGATCCATGCCCAGCCTCCCCACCCGGAGAAGGCGAACGTCCATCTCGCCGTGGACCGCACAGCCTACGAAGGAGGCTCCACGGCCCGCGTCGCCGCCCTCGTCTCGATCGAGCACGGATGGCACGTCAATAGTCATAAGCCGACTTTCGACTATCTGATTCCTACGGTGCTCGACCTGCAGGTGCCGGCGGGCTGGCCGGAGGAGACCGTCGAGTACCCCAAGGCCGAGATGCGGACGTTCGCCTTCGCGGACCAGCCGCTGGCGGTCTATGAGGGGGACGTGGTGATCCTCTCCGAGGTGCGGATCCCCAAGGAGGCGCCGCAGGGCGCCTTCCCCGTCCACGCCTCCCTGCGCTACCAGGCCTGCAACGATTCGCAGTGCCTGCCGCCGGTGACCACCACGGCCGACGTGCAGCTCACCGTCGGCCCCGGCGGCCGGCCGGTGGACAACGCGGCGTTCACCGCCGCCCCCCCTGGCGGCGGAGCCCGGACGAAAGGTTCCGGGAGCGTGGGTCCGGCCGGGGCGAGCCTCGCCTGGATGCTGGCTCTCGCGCTGCTCGGCGGGCTGATCCTCAACGCCATGCCGTGCGTTCTGCCGGTCCTGTCGCTCAAAGTGTTCGGCCTGGTGCGCAGCGCCGGACATGGCCGGGCGGAGGTCGTGCGCGGCGCGCTGGCCACCGCGACGGGCATCGTGGTCTCCTTCCTGGCTCTGGCCCTGGCGGCGGTGGCGGCGCGCTCCGCCGGCGCCGCGGTCGGCTGGGGGGTGCAGTTCCAGCGCCCCGGCTTCGTGGCTTTCCTCGCCGTGGTGGTCGTCCTCTTCTGCCTGAACCTCTGGGGCTTGTTCGAGATCCCCCTGCCGGAGCGGCTGGCCCGCTTCGGAGCAACCGGTCCGCGCGAAGGCGCGGCGGGCCACTTCGCCTCCGGCCTCTTCGCCACCCTGATGGCGACCCCCTGCTCGGCGCCCTTCCTGGGCACCGCCATCGGCTTCGCCCTGGCGCAGGAGGCGCCGGTGATCCTGGCGATCTTCGCCGCCGTGGGCATCGGCATGGCGCTCCCCTACCTCCTCCTCGCGGCGGCGCCGGGCACGGCCCGCTTCCTGCCCCGGCCGGGGGCCTGGATGGAGACGGTACGCGGCATCATGGGCTTCCTCCTTGCCGCCGCCGCGGTCTGGCTGTTCTACGTCCTTTCCTCGCAGCTCAGCCCGGAGCGGGTGGCGGCGGTCCAGCTCGGCCTCCTCGGGCTCGCCCTCTTCACCTGGCTGCGGCACCGCGGCTTCACCGGCGAGACCCTGCGCACGGCCGCGGGCTTCGGCATGGCGGCGGCCGTGGCAGCCACCCTCGCCCTGCCGGTCTGGACCGGCAGCGACACCCCGGCGCACGCGACCGAGACCGCCTCGGGTCTGATCCGCTGGGAGCCCTTCGACCGCGCCAAGGCGGAGCAGCTGGCCGCCGGCGGCCAGCTCGTCTTCGTCGACGTCACCGCCGACTGGTGCTTCACCTGCAAGGTGAACGAGAGGCTGGTCTTGAACAGTCCCGAGGTGGCCGGGGCCTTCGAGGAGCACCGGGTGGTGCCGATGAAGGCGGACTGGACCAACCGCAACGACGAGATCGGCCGGTTCCTGGCCGAGCACGGCCGCTACGGCATTCCTTTCTATCTCCTCTACCGCCCCGGCCACGAGCCCCACGTGTTCAGCGAGCTGCTGACCAAGGAGAGCGTCCAGACCGCGGTGCAGGAGGCGGTGGCGGCGGTGGCAGAGCGGTAGGGGTGTCCTTGTCGTCCTTCAGGTCCTCTTCTTCACCTTCTCCCGCACCCCCCGCCACCTCTCCAGCCGCGCCTTGAGCTCCGCCTCGAACCCCTCGCCTTTCGGCTCGTAGAAGCGCGTCCCCTGGAGCGACTCCGGGAGGCAGTCGAGCCCTCCCACCCCCTCTTCGGTGTCGGGCGCATAGATATAGCCGGCGCCGTAGCCCACCTGCTTCATCAGGCGGGTCGGCGCGTTGCGGATGACCAGCGGGACCGGATCGGCCGGCCGCTCCTCCACGGTGCGCCGGGCGGCTCCCCAGGCGCGGTAGACGCCGATGCTCTTGGGCGCCAGGGCGAGGTAGACGACTGCCTGGGCGAGCGCCAGCTCTCCCTCCGGCGAGCCGAGCCGGCGATAGGACTCCCAGGCGGCCAGGGCCTGCGGCAGCGCCTGCGGATCGGCCAGCCCCACGTCCTCGCTGGCGAAGCGGATCATCCGCCGCGCCACGTAGAGCGGGTCCTCCCCCGCCGCCAGCATGCGCGCCAGCCAGTACAGGGACGCGTCCGCATCGCTCTCGCGCAGCGCCTTGTGGAGCGCCGAGATCAGGTTGAAGTGCTCTTCCCCCGACTTGTCGTAGAGCAGGATCTTGCGCTGGGCCAGCCGCTCCACGGCCGCGGCGTCGATCGTCGAACCGCCTGCCTCCAGCGCGTCGGCCACCGCCAGCTCGAGGAGGTTCAGGGCCTTGCGGGCGTCTCCCGAGGCGAGCTGGGCGAGCGACTCCAGGGCGTCGTCCGCGGCCTCGACGCCGGCCGAGCCGAGCCCGCGCTCCGCGTCGGAGAGCGCGCGGCCCATCAGCCCGATCAGGTCCGCCGGAGCGAGCGGCTCCAAGACCACCACCCGGCAGCGGGAGAGGAGCGCCGCGTTGAGCTCGAAGGACGGGTTCTCGGTCGTCGCCCCCACCAGCACCACGTCACCGCGCTCGACATAAGGAAGGAACGCATCCTGCTGCGCCCGGTTGAAGCGGTGGATCTCGTCGACGAAGAGGAGCGTCCGCCGCCCCTGGGCGCGGCGCAGGCGCACCGCCTCGGCCATCACCTCCTTGACCTCCTTGATCCCCGAGGTCACGGCCGAGAACGGGACGAAATGCGACGACGTCTCGGCGGCGATCACCCGGGCGAGCGTCGTCTTCCCCGTGCCCGGAGGCCCCCAGAAGATGAGCGACGGCACGCGGTCGGCGGCGATGGCGCGGCGGAGGAACCCGTCGGGGCCGACGAGCTTCTCGTGCCCGACGACCTCGCCGAGCGAGTGCGGGCGCATCCGCTCGGCGAGAGGCGACGCGGCCGACGGCGTCTCCTCACTGCGTGCCGCCGCGGCCTCCCGGGGCGGCTCCTGGTCGTCGAAAAGCGTGCGCATGGCCGCCTGATTGTACCCCGGACCGTCTTGTTCTCTCCGGACGCAAATCCCCTCTTCCTTCCAGTAGCGTCTTTCTGACACAATTGCGGCCGTCCACAGCGGACCTTTTTCCTTCGGGCGCGACCTGGCGCCGGATGGAGGGAATTTGCCACGCCGAGACCATTGGAGAGGTGAAAGAAGCCTGCCCGCGGCGAGCGGGGCCGTCCTCGCGATCGGGATCGATCCCGGGATACCGCGGGCGAAGGCGGCGGCGGCCTGTTCGGTCCTCACGATCGAGCCGCGCGATGAGGGACCCACGATCGGTATCGCCGGGAGATCCGAAGCTCTGAAGAAGGCCGATCTCGCCGCGTTCCTGCGGGACGATCCGCTCCTCGCCGACGAGCGCCTGCGCCTCGCGGCGATCAACGGCCCGCTCACGCCCGTCCGGCTGGAACGCAAGCCGTTGCGCGCGCGGCAGGTGGAGATCCGGCTCTCGCGCGGGAGCTTCGCGGGCTCCTCCCGGGGGCCGCACCCCCTGTGGATCTCGGCCGGCCGCTCGGGCTGGCTGCGCTACCTGGAAGCCGCGACGCTCCAGGACATCCTCGCTGGGCGGGGCCTGCCGCTGCTCGCCATGCCGCCGGAGGGCGTGGCCCTTGAGCTTCCCGCGCGCTGCTGCGCCGAGGTCTTCACCAAGGGGACGCTCACCGTGCTCGTGCCGCCGGATTCGCTCGAAAACCGCCCGATGGTGGGCGAGTTCCTGGGCCAGATCGACGACTGGCTCTTCCCGCAGCTCTTCCTGCGCCGGTCGCCCGGGGAGCCGGCGCCGGTCGAGCGCATCCTGGAGAAGCTCGCGCCCGGTCTCCGCCTCGCGCCGGAGACGCTCCTGGAGGCCGAGCGCATCACCCGCATCCGCCGGCCCTACTCCCGCCGCGAGCCCCTGCGCGCCTTCGTCGCGGCCTTCCAGGGTGTCCTCGCCCTGGCCGGAGCCGCCGCCCTGGTCGGAGCCGAGGGGGACACCGAAGGCTATTACCTGATGCCGGCGGCCTGGCACCCCGGCTGGGAGAAGGAGTGGAGCGATCCGATGCGGCAGGAGCCCAGGGTGCTCCGGGTACGGATTCCTTCACCGCGGGAGCCGTAGGAGAGCCGCCAGGCTGCCCTGGAGCTCCGCCGGCAGACCGCGGACCGCGGATGTGACGGTCCGCAAGGGAGCCGGGGTACGGCCCAGAGCCTCCCAGGCGACCAGCAGGTCTCCGGGACGGTCGGCGAGGAGCGCCTCCAGGAGATCACCCGCCTGCCGGAGATCCTTGACCGCCTTCGTCTGTTCCGAGACCGGCCGGCGCTGCGAGATCCAGAGCTTGTGGAACGCGAACCGCGCCGGGTCCGGGACGTTGACCAGGATTCCGGCCCCGGTGACGAGGACCGCCTGCGCCGGCCGCTCGATCAGATAGTCGAGGAAGCGGAGCGGATGGGCGGAAACCCCGAGGGAGGGCAGGAACACCGGATCGTTCGACTCCGGTCCCACCAGGGGAGTCAGGAAGTCGACGCGCATCTCGCGCCCCCGGATCTTGAACGAGGTGCTCGGCTGCCGCGGATCGAGGGCGGGGACCGGGAAGAAGCCGAGCCCCGAGCCGGACAGGGTCCGCTCGACGTTCACCGGGGCGGTCTCCTCGGAGAGCGCGATGCCGATCGCCCGGTCCTGGGCGAGGTCGACGTCCTGGGTGCGGAGCGTCTGCTGGTCGAAGCGGACGCCGAGCATGTTGCCGTAGGCCACGAACGCCTGGGTCCCCACGAGGACTCCCCCCATCCGGAAGATCCCGGACTCGCCGAGCAGCTGGAGCACCTTGGCCATCCCCGGGCTGACCGGTGTCGCGCCCCCTGCCGCCAACATGCTGCCGAGCCGGCTCCGCTGCGCCTCGTCGGCCGCCGACCGGGCCCGCGCCTGGCGGACCTCCTCCATCCAGGCGAGGAGGGAGGGAGACTCCTTCCCCAGGTAGACCTGGCGCTTGCGGTCCCCCTCCATACGCTGAAAATACCAGTAGGTCCCGCCCTTGATCGTCTTGGAAACGAACGAGCCCTGCGGAGCCCCCAGGACCGCGGCCTCCGCCTCGGCGTGGATCGTCTGCTCGAGGAACTCGGCGTAGAGGGTCTGGACGGATTCGGGCAGGTGCTCGAAGGGCATGAGGCGCAGCCTCCGCAGTTATACGCAGAGTCTAGCGCAGAGCGTATAACCCGTACTCCATTCGCTACCTCAGGGACCACAGCCCGAGGCTCTTGTCGGAGTACCGCGGGTCCTCGATCGACTCCTGCTCGCTGATCAGCCGCAGCGGCGGCCCCAGGTTGAACGGACGGCGCTCCAGGTTCAGAGGACGCCAGCCGCCCAGCGGAACGTCCTCATTGGGGCGGTCTCCGGTAAAGGTGGTGGCGAGGAGGTAGGACGATCCGCTGCGCCGGAAGTTCCGGAGCGCCGCCTGCACGTGCGCGGTCTTCAGGTGCACGAGGCAGTCGCGGCACAGGATCAGATCGACGCACGGCAGGTCGTCGCGGGTGACGTCGAGCGAGACGAAGCGGCACCGATCGGTGCCATAGCGTTTTTGATCGATTGCCGCGAGCTCCTCGACGACCTCAATTCCCAGGTAGCTGTCCAGCGCGATGTCCATGGCGCGGAACCAGTTGAAGTCGCCACAGCCCGCATCCAGAACGCTGCGGATGCGGAGCTCCCGGAAGAGAGCGGGCAGCTCGCGGCGGATCGTGGCGGTGCGCTCGAGAGAGGAACCGGGGCCCGACACGGTCTCCGGATCCAGCCAGCCGTTCAGTCGGTAGTGCTGCGCGAAAGCGGCGCGGATCCGCCGTCGCGGGTTGAGCGCCAGCAGGGCTCGGGTGAGGAGGCTCATCTCACGCCTCTCCGGCTTCACGGAGAACCAGGGCGATCAGATTGCGGGTCATGTACATGGTCGTCCGGTCACGAAGAGCTTCGAGCACCGGTTTGACGACAGGGAGATCAGCCAGGGAATCCGGTCGACCTCGGGAGTCGAAACGCCGCGCACGGCGCCGGCACGAAGCTCATCCCGGACAGCCGCAGGGACGATTACCTGCTCATACAGTCTGTGGAGAAGGTCGAGCTGACCGACCTGGTGCAAATACAGAAGAGGAGAGGTGTTGGAGACAACCTCCCGCTCAGGCATTCAAGATGTCCTGCTGGAGCTCCTCTTCCGTGGTCTGGAAGGGGGAAACGCCGTAGCGGCCCAACATCATCAGGAACTCGACGCGCGAGACGCCGGCGAGTTGGGCGGCACGCCCCGACGAGAGCTTTCCCATCTCGAAGAGCTTGACCGCGCCCAGGAGCTTCAGATCCCGAGCGAACGACTCGGCATCGGTCTTGAGGCTGATCAGGGTCTCTTCCGGGATCTCCAGGTGAACGGCGCTCATAAGGAGACAAGTGTAGCCCTCGCGGTCCTTCCTCGCTACCGGTCGGATGGCGCCTGCCTGGCCTTCGTCCTCTTCCGCGCCGGCCGCGCATCGGGGTCCCAGCCGAACCGGTCGAGGTCGATGCGGCCGTGGCGGTCGAAGACGACTCCCTCCTCTTCGAGGAGGTGGCGCTGCAGGCCCGCTTCGAGGCCGAAGCCGCGCGGGCTGATCTCTCCTTTGGCGTTGATCACCCGCTGCCAGGGCAGCTCCAGACCTTCCGGCGTGTCGCGGAGGGCCTGGCCGGCCTGGCGCGCATGGCCCGGCAGGCCGGCGAGCGCCGCCACCTGTCCGTAGGTCGCCACCCGGCCGGGTGGGATTTGCCGCACGACGGCATAGATCGTTTCGGCGGGGGTGAGGCTCGGTTTCGGCATGGACGGTCGAAGTCTACCCCGGGTGCGCCCGTCCCGCCGGGCAGGACCTTCCACCCTCCAGCGGGTGGTTTCCCAGCCGGTCCTGGGCGACACGGCCCCGCCCCCCGGCATGGCGCCCGACCCGGCCGCGGACGGTAGCCTCGCAGTTGGCTTGAGCTTCCTGCAGGGGGGACATCAATGACACACGGACTGGATCGTGAATCTCTCGATCTGACGCTGGAGGCCATCCGCGACTTCGCGAAAGACCGCCTCCCCGAAGCGACTCTCCTCGACCTCGACGCCCGCGACGAGTTCCCCGTCGAGCTCGTCCGCGCCATGTGCGGCTCCGAGCTCGGCGTCCAGCTCCTCTTCTTCGAGGAGGAGTACGGCGGCATGGGCGGCGGCTCGTTCGACGTCTATCGCGTCTGTGAGATCCTCGCCCGCTGCGACCTCGGGGTCGCGACCGGCGTCTTCGCCACGTTCCTCGGCTCCGATCCGATCGTCTTCGGCGGCACGCCGGAGCAGAAGAAGCTCTGGCTCTCCCGCATCGCCGAGGAAGGGCTCCTGATGGCCTATGCCGCCACCGAGCCCGAGGCCGGCAGCGATCTCGGCGCCCTGCGCACCACGGCCGAGCGCATCGAGGAGGACGGCCGGATCACCGGCTACCGGATCAACGGCAACAAGCAGTGGATCAGCAACGGCGGCTTCGCCGACCTCTATTCCGTCCTCGCCCTCGCCCCCGGCGGACCGAGCTGGTTCGTGGTGGAGCGCGGCGCCCCGGGCCTTTCCTGGGGCAAGCCCGAGGACAAGCACGGCATCCGCATCAGCAATACGGCCGAGGTCTCGCTCGCCGACGTACGCGTGGACACCTCCGCCCTGGTGGGGGGCGTCGAGGGCCAGGGGCTCGTCCAGGCCCAGGCGGTCTTCGGCTACACCCGCCTGATGGTCGCCGCCTTCGGGCTCGGCGCCGGCTGGGCCGCTCTCGACCGCGCCATTCCTTATTCCATGGAACGCATCCAGGCCGGCGGGCCGCTTTCCGAGAAGCAGGGGTACACCCACAAGCTGATCGTCCCCTGGGCCGCCCGCCTGGAGGCCGGCCGCGCGCTGATCGAGGAGACGGCCGCGCGCCTCGACGACGGCGAGGGGGGACTGAACACCGAGGGCGCGATCGCCAAGTACCTGTCCACCGAGGCCGGCAACGGCGCCGCCGATGCCGCCATCCAGGCCCTCGGCGGCTATGGCTACACCCGCGAATACATGGTCGAGAAGATCAAGCGGGACGTGCGGATCACCACGATCTACGAGGGGACCTCGGAGATCATGGAGATGACCATCGCCCGCGACCGCTGGCAGCTCCATTTGAAGACCCGCGGCGACTGGTACCACGCCCAGGCTCGCGAGATGGAGGCGCTCGCCCTGCGACGCCCGGAAACCGGCGCGGGCACGGCCGCCCTGGCCCTCCACGCCCTGGCCGAGATCCTGGAGCGCTCGCGCACCGGCCGGCTCACCCGCAACCAGCACGTCCTCCTCCGCCTGGGCGAGCTGATCGCCCATGCCGAAGGGGCCGCCAGCTTCGTCCGCCGCGCCGCCCGCGCGCTCGACGGCAAGCTCAGCGAGAAAGCGGACCGCCGCTTCGAGCCCGCGGCCCTCGCCACCCTCTGCCGCGTGTTCGCCCGCGAGGCGGCTTTGAAGGTCGCCAGCGAGGGGCTGCGCTGGGTCGCCGGAGCCGCCGATGGCCTCGAAGGGGACGCGGCGTCCCTCTCGACGGCCTTGAGCCTCACCGCCATCTATCGCGCCCAGGCCGGTCTCGTCGCTGACATGGACCGGGCCGCCGACGCTCTGTACGGCCGCACCGCAACCCTTGCCGCCGCAGCAGCTTGAGGAGCCACAGACATGAGAGATACAGCGCACAAGGCGATCGCCATCGTGGGCGTGGGGGCCGTGATGCCCGACGCGCCCGACGTTCCGACCTTCTGGAGCAACCTGCGCACCGGGAAGTACAGCATCACCGAGACCCCGGCTGACCGCTGGGACACCGGCGCCTATTGGGATCCGGACCCCAAGGTCCCGGACAAGACCTATTCGAAGATCGGCGGCTGGGTCCGCGACTGGACGTGGGACCCCATCGCATGGAAGCTGCCGATCCCGCCGCGGGTGAGCGACAACATGGACCGCACCCAGAAGTGGGCGATCATGGCCGCCCGCGAGGCCCTCGCCGACTACGGCTGGCCCGAGCGGACGTTCAATCCCGAGCGCACGGCGGTCATCCTGGGCAATGCCATGGCCGGCGAGCATCACTACCAGACGGCGCTCCGCCTGTCCTTCCCCGAGTACGCGCGGGAGCTCGAGTCCGCCCCCAGCTTCGCGGAGCTGCCCGCGGAGCTCCGCGCCGAGATCGAGCGCGAGTTCCGGGCCGGCGTCGGGCGGCACATGCCCGAGATCAACGAGGACACCATGCCCGGCGAGCTCTCCAACATCATCGCCGGCCGCATCGCCAACCTGTTCAATTTCAATGGTCCGAACTATGTGGTGGACGCCGCCTGCGCCTCCGCCATGGCGGCCATCGGCGCGGCGATCGAAGGGCTGGAGGAGGAGGACTACGACGTCGTCCTCACCGGCGGCGTGGACGCCAACATGAGCGCCCACACCTTCATCAAGTTCTGCAAGATTGGAGCGCTGTCCGCCACCGGCACGCGCCCCTACGCCGACGGCGCCGACGGCTTCGTCATGGGCGAGGGGTCGGCGCTCTTCGTATTGAAGCGCCTGACCGATGCGGAGCGCGACGGCGACAAGGTCTATGCGGTGATCCGCGGCGTCGGCGGTGCGAGCGACGGCCGCGGCAAGGGGATCACGGCGCCGAACCCGGCCGGGCAGAAGCTCGCCGTGGAGCGCGCCTGGGAGAACGCCGGCCTCGCGCCGGCCACCGTCGGCCTCCTCGAAGGGCACGGCACGTCGACCCGCGTGGGGGACGTGGCCGAGGTGGAGAGCCTGAACGGCGTCTTCGGCCGCTGCGGTCTCCCGGCCGGCGCGGTCCCTCTGGGCTCGGTCAAGTCGAACATCGGCCATCTCAAGGGTGCGGCCGGCGCGGCCGGCATCCTCAAGACGGCCCTGGCGCTCCGAGACAAGGTGCTGCCGCCCAGCCTCCACTGCGACCGGCTGAACCCGAACATCGATTTCGCCCACCTGCCGTTCCGGGTGAACACGGAGCTGCGCAACTGGGACGTCCCGGCCGGGACGGTGCGCCGGGCCGGCGTCAGCGCCTTCGGCTTCGGCGGCACCAACTTCCACGTGGTCCTCGAGGAGCACGTCCCGGGATCGCTCTCGGGAAACGGCAGGAAGACCATCGCGGTGAGCCGGACGAATGGGAAAGGTCCGGCGGCGGTGCGGGCCGCGGCCGAGCCGCGGGTGCCGCCGCGCGGCATCTTCCTCGCCGGCGCCTCACGCCCCGAGGAGGTCGCCGAAAAAGTGCGCGCGGCCCGCGACGCCGCCCGGGCCGGCCGGGCTCCGGAGCCGGCACCGCCGCGGACGGCCGATCTCCACGCGCCGCTGCGCCTCGCCATCGACTACGGGGACGCCGCCGAGCTGGCCGCCAAGGCGGACAAGGTCCTGCAGGCGCTCCCGGGGAGCCATCCCGGCATGTGGCGCGCCCTGCGCTCGCAGGGAATCTTCTTCCAGACGGGGAACGCCGGTCCCTCCAAGGTGGCCTTCCTCTATACCGGCCAGGGCTCGCAGTACCTGGGCATGCTCGCCAACCTGCGGCAGAGCGAGCCGGTGGTCGCCGAGACGTTCGCCGAGGCGGACCGGGTGATGGCGCCCATCCTCGGCCGGCCCCTGTCCTCATTCCTTTATATAGATGCTGCAGACCCCGAGGCGGTGCAGAGGGCCGAAGAGGAGCTGCGGCAGACCGCGATCACCCAGCCGGCCGTGCTGGCCGTGGACATCGCCCTGACCCGCGTGCTCGCCGAGCACGGCATCGCTCCCGACCTGGTGATGGGCCACAGCCTGGGCGAGTACGGCGCGCTGGTCGCCGCCGGCGCCCTGTCGTTCGCCGAGGCCCTGGAGGCGGTGGCGGCGCGCGGCCGCGAGATGACCAAGGTGTCGGTGGCAGACACCGGCCGCATGATCGCGGTGATGGCTCCGCTCGAGGAGATCGAGCAGGTGCTCGCCTCGATCGACGGCTATGCCGTGGTGGCCAACATCAACAGCACGGCCCAGGCCGTGGTGGGCGGCGCGACCGACGCGGTGACGCGGGCGGAGGAGATCTTCCGCCAGGCCGGGCGCGAGGTGCGTCCGCTGCCGGTGAGCCACGCCTTCCATACCTCGATCGTGGCGCCGGCGAGCGAGCCCATGAAGCAGGTGCTCGCCCGGCTCGACCTGCGGCCGCCCGAGATCCCGGTCGTCTCCAACGCCACGGGCGGGCTCTACCCCATGGGCGCGGGCGCCGTCCCCGAGATGATCGACCTGCTCGGCCGGCAGATCGCCTCGCCGGTGCGCTTCGTCCAGGGCCTGCATACCCTGTATGACGAGGGGGTGCGCGTGTTCGTGGAGGTCGGCCCGAAGCGGGCGCTCCACGGCTTCGTCGAGGACGCGTTCGGCAAGCAGGACGACGTCCTGGCCCTGTTCACGAACCACCCGAAGACCGGCGATGTGGCCTCGCTCAACCACGCCCTGTGCGGCCTCTACGCGGCCGGGCGGGGGAACGGGATCGAGCGATCCGACCGATCGGTCCGAAGCGCAGAGGCCCCCGTGGTGGTCACCGGTGGCGCGGTGGGGCTGCCCGGCCCCTGGAAGGTGTTCGACGACGTCAACGTCAGCCGGCTGCTGCACGGCGAGCAGGCGATCGACGTGGTCTCGCTGCGCTTCCGCCGGGCGATGGTGGACAAGCACATCACCCGCCTGGTCAAGAGCGAGGAGGGAGGGGCGCGGTTCGAGACGATCGAGAGCCCGGCCGAGGTGATCAAGCTGGCCGCCCGCTGCGGCGAGCTCGACCTGGCGCGCGACTTCGGCATCCCGGAGGAGCGCCTGGCCGCCTGGGACCACACGACCCACCTGGCGGTGGGCGCCGGCCTGGAGGCCCTGCGCGACGCCGGCATCCCGCTGGTGATGCGCTACAAGACGGCGACCACCGGCGCCCGGCTCCCCGACCGCTGGGGTCTGCCCGACGAGATGCGGGACGACACCGGGGTGATCTTCGCCTCGGCCTTCCCCGGTTACGACTCGCTGATCGAGATCATGGAAGGGCAGCACCGCGACAAGGCGCGCCGCGAGCGGCTGGCCGAGCTCCAGTCCCTGCGGGCGCGTTGCGCGCCGGGAGACCCGATGGCCGTGGAGCTCGACCGGCGCAGCCACGAGGTCGAAGCTGAGCTGGCGCGCGATCCCTACGTCTTCGACCGCCGGTTCCTCTTCCGGGTGCTCTCCATGGGGCACTCGCAGTTCGCCGAGCTGATCGGCGCCCGCGGCCCCAACACCCAGATCAACGCTGCGTGCGCCAGCACGACCCAGGCCTTCGCGCTGGCCGAGGACTGGATCCGCGCCGGCCGCTGCCGCCGCGTGGTGGTGGTGGCGGCGGACGACATCACGACCGACCGGATGCTCGGCTGGTGGGGCGCCGGCTTCCTGGCGAGCGGCGCCGCGGCCACCGACGAGCTGGTCGAGGACGCCGCCCTCCCCTTCGACCGCCGGCGGCACGGCCTGATCATCGGCATGGGCGCGGCGGCGGTGGTGATCGAGACTCCCGAGGCGGCGCAAGAGCGGGGCTTGAGGCCGATCTGCCAGGTTCTCTCGGTGCAGACCGCGAACAGCGCCTTCCACGGCAGCCGGCTGGACGTCCGCCACATCGGCGAGGTCATGGAGAAGCTGGTGGCCGAAGCCGAGAAGCGCTGGGGGATCGACCGCAAGGAGATCGCGCCGCAGACGGTGTTCGTCTCGCACGAGACCTACACGCCGGCCCGCGGCGGCAGCGCCCAGGCCGAGGTGGACGCGCTGCGCCACGTCTTCGGCGCCCAGGCGGACCAGGTGGTGGTGGCCAACACGAAGGGGTACACCGGCCATCCGATGGCGGTGGGGATCGAGGACGTGATGGCCGTCAAGTCGCTGGAGACCGGTCTGGTGCCGCCGGTGCCGAACCTGCGCGAGCCCGATCCCGACCTGGGAGGGCTCAACCTGTCGGCGGGCGGCGCCTATCCCGTGCGCTACGCCCTGCGTCTGGGAGCCGGCTTCGGCTCGCAGATCGGCATGTCGCTGCTGCGCTGGATCCCGAATCCGGACGGCATGCACCGCCCGCCCGACGCGCTCGGCTACGCCTACCGCATCGCGGACCCGGCCGCCTGGCGCGGCTGGCTCGCCCGGGTGAGCGGCGACCCGCAAGCGGAGGTGGAGGTGGTGCACAGGACGCTGCGGGTGGTGGACCGGACCTCGCTCTCGCGGCCAAGCCCTCAACCGGTTCTGCGTGTAGAGGAGCCGGTGGTGGTGGCCGTACCCTCACCCCCTGACCCCCTCTCCCACCCGCACTCCCTGCCCCCGGGAGAGGGGGAACCGGACAGGGTCCGCGAAAAGGTGCTGGCGATCGTGGCCGAGAAGACGGGCTATCCGATGGAGATGCTCGACCTCGACCTGGATCTGGAAGCGGATCTCGGGATCGACACGGTCAAGCAGGCCGAGACCTTCGCGGCGATCCGCCAGGCCTGGGACATCCCGCGCGAGGAGAACCTCAAGCTGCGCGACTTCCCGACCCTGGGCCATACGATTCAGTTCGTCTACGACCGGCGGCCCGATCTGCGTCCCACCGCACCCAGCCCGTCTCAGCTCCCACCACCGCCCTCTCCCGCGGAGGTGAGGGTCCCGGCGGAGCCGGCCAACGATGCGGTCCGCGAGAAGGTTCTCACCCTGATCGCCGGCAAGACCGGCTATCCGATCGAGATGCTCGACCTCGACCTCGATCTGGAGGCCGACCTTGGCATCGACACCGTCAAGCAGGCTGAGGTATTCGCCGCCATCCGCCAGGAGTACAGCATCCCGCGCGACGAGAACCTCAAGCTGCGCGACTTCCCCACCCTGGCGCACACCATCCAGTTCGTCTACGACAAACGCCCCGATCTGCGTCCCGCAGCACCCAGCCCGTCTCAGCTCCCACCACCGCCCACTCCCGTGGAGGTGAGGGTGGAGCCGGCCAGCGATGCCGTGAAGGAGAGAGTGCTGGCTTTGATCGCCGGCAAGACCGGCTATCCCGTCGAGATGCTGGACCTCGACCTCGATCTGGAGGCCGACCTTGGCATCGACACCGTCAAGCAGGCCGAGATGTTCGCCGCCATCCGCCAGGAGTACAGCATCCCGCGCGATGAGGACCTCAAGCTGCGCGACTTCCCGACCCTGGCGCACACCATCCAGTTCGTCTACGACCGGCGGCCCGACTTGAAGCCCGCTGGCTGCCAAGAACAGCTCCCCCCTCTCCCGGTGGAAGGGGGGGAGATGGGAGAGGGGGGCCGGGGGGGTGAGGTCGGGCGGGCGGAGGCCCCGGCCACGATGACGTTGAGCACCGTCGCGATCCCCCGCCGCGTCCCCACTCCCGTCCTCCGGCCCGGCCTCGACCTCTGCAAGCCCACGGGCGTGACCCTCGGGCCGGGCAGCCGCGTGGTCGTGGCCTTCGATCAGGGCGGAGTGGGCAAGGCCCTCGCCGGACGCCTCGCCAAGATGGGCGTCGAGGTCCTGGCCCTCGAAGATGCCCCGGAAGCTGACGACCTCGTGGCCCTCCTCCAGGCGTGGCGCTCCGCGGGACCCGTCCAGGGGGTCTACTGGCTCACCGCCCTCGACCGCGAGCAGGAAATCGCTGCAATGGATCTGGCCGCCTGGCGCGAGGCCGTCCGGCGCCGGGTCAAGCTCTTCTCCCACACCCTGCGGACCCTCGACGAGGACCTCGGCCGGCCCGGCTCGTTCGTGGTCGCCGCCACCCGCCTCGGCGGACGGCACGGCTATGACGAGACGGGCGCGGTCGCTCCGCTCGGCGGCGCGGTCACCGGCCTCGCCAAGGCGTTTCAGCGCGAGCAGCCCTCCGCCCTGGTCAAGGCCGTCGACTTCGGACCGGGCCGGCAGACCGCGGCTCTCGCCGGCCAGCTGATCGACGAGACGCTGCGCGATCCCGGCACGGTCGAGATCGGGCTGGAGAACGGCCGCCGGTGGACGATCGGCCTCGCCGAGGAGCCGCTGGCGGCCGGGCCGGGGCTGTCTCTCACGCCGGACACGGTCTTCGTGGTGACCGGCGCGGCCGGCAGCATCGTCTCGGCCATCCTCCAGGATCTGACCGCGGCGGCGCACGGCGGCATCTTCCATCTGCTCGACCTGGCGCCCGCGCCCGATCCGGCCGATCCGGACCTGGACCGGTTCGTCACGGACCGCGAAGGGTTGAAGCGCGACCTCTTCGAGCGCATCAAGGCACGCGGCGAGCGCGCCACACCCGCCCTGGTCGAGAAGGAGCTCGCCCGCCTGGAGCGCGGCCGGGCCGCCTTGGACGCCCTCTCCGCCATCCAGGCGGCGGGCGGCCGGGCCGTCTGGCACCGGCTCGACCTGCGCGACGGCGAGGCCGTCCGCCAGGCAATTGATCTGGCGCGCGGGGAGAATGGGCGGATCGACGTCCTGATCCACGCCGGCGGCCTGGAGATCAGCCGGCGGCTGGCCGACAAGACGCCCGCGGAGTACGACCTGGTATTCGACGTCAAGGCGGACGGCTGGTTCAATTTGATGTCCGCGATCGGCGACGCGCCGCTCGGCGCCGCCGTGGTGTTCAGCTCGATCGCCGGCCGCTTCGGCAACCAGGGCCAGACCGACTACAGCGCGGCCAACGACCTCCTGTGCAAAGAGGTCTCGGCCTTCCGCCACAGCCGGCCCGGCACCCTGGGGATCGCCCTCGACTGGACGGCCTGGGGCGGCATCGGCATGGCCACCCGCGGCTCGATCCCCCAGATCATGGAGGCCGCCGGCATCGACATGCTGCCGCCGGAGATCGGCGTCCGCTGGGTCCGTGAGGAGCTCTCCGCCGGCACGCGCGGCGAGGTGGTGGTGGCCGGCCGCCTGGGCTTCATGCTCCAGGAGCGCGACGCAACCGGCGGCCTCGACGTGTCGGACGAGGCCCTGGCCCGGCTCCACACCGGCGTCATGGTCGGCAAGCCGGTGGGCATGGGCGTCTTCTCCGGGCTGGAGATCGAGACGACGCTCGACCCCGCGGAGCAGCCGTTCCTCGACCATCACCGGATCGACGGCACCCCGGTGCTGCCGGGGGTGATGGGCGTCGAAGCCTTCGCCGAGGCCGCGTCCTTCCTCTTCCCGGACCTTTCGGTCCTGGGCGTCGAGGACGTCGAGTTCCTGGCGCCGTTCAAGTTCTACCGCGGCGCCGCGCGGACGCTGACCATCCGTGTCCAGGTCCGGCCGGACGGCGAAGACCTCCTCGCCGAGTGCAGCCTGCTCGGCAGCCGCACGCTGCCGGGCCAGACGGCGCCGCAGGTGACCGAGCACTTCCGGGCGCGCGTCCGTCTCGCCCCCGAGGCGCCGCCGGTGATGGACGACACCGGTCCTTCCGTCCACGTGGCGGAGAGCCCCGCGGTCCATGCGGACGACATCTATAAGGTCTACTTCCACGGGCCGGCCTACCAGGTGATGGACGAAGCCTGGAAGGACGGCGATCAGGTGGAGGGCCGGATGGCTCATGACCTGCCGCCGAACCACCGGCCCGAGGCCGAGCCGACGCTGATGGAGCCGCGGCTCATCGAGCTGTGCTTCCAGACCGCCGGCATCGGCGAGCTCGGTGCCAGCGGCCGCATGGCCCTGCCGCTCTCCGTCGATCGCGTGCGGACCCTGCGCCACCCGAACGGAGAGCCGCTCTTCGCGGTCACGAAGCACCCCAATGGTGACGGGTGTGTGGATGCCTGGGTGGTGGACGGGAAGGGGAACGTCTACGTCACCCTGTCCGGTTATCGGACGGTCGAGCTGCCCGGCGGCGTGACGCCGGAGACGCTGGTGCCGCTCAGAAATGCGATGGGGTAAGGTGCTGCCATGACGTATGCCGATGAAGTCTCATCCCTCCGCCGCCTCGAAGTCCCGGTCCTGGTCGACGTCCGCGGCACGGCCTGGGCCGCGGGGGTCATCGACGTCACGCTCCGCCATCGCGGGCGGGTCCTGCTCGCCGAGGCGCCGCCGCACGGCCTTTCGCCCGAGACCGAGAGGTACGTGCGCTCCACCGCGGCCGGCCTCGCCCAGGGGAGCGACACCGCGGGTGCTCTGACCGTCCGGTTCGCGGCCGACCCGCAGACCGGCGAGGTGCGCTTCCTCGAAAAGACCGCCGGCCTCCCCGCCGAGCACGCTGTCGCCGAAGCCCTCACGGGTCTCGACCTCGTCTCGCTGCAGCACCACCTGACGCGCGGCGGTGTTCTCTCCGGCGAGCCTCCCGAGCCGCGCGGCCATGCGTTCCAGATCGGCCTCTCCGCGCGCGATCCCGAGGACGGCTTCGTGCCGCGACCCGGCGTGGTCGAGGTGCTCCGCCTCGCCGCCGGTCCCGGGCTGCGCGCGGATGCCGCGGTCGAGGAGGGAGAAAGCCTCCACGCGGAGACCGATCCGGTCCTGGTGCGCCTCACCGCGACGGCCCGCTCGCGCCCCGAGGCGCTCAGCCGCCTGCAGAAGGGTCTCGCCCGCACGATCGCCGTGGTGCGCGGCGGCGCCACGGACAAGGCGTTCCTGACCGAGATCCTCGACCGGCCCGAGGTCAGCCTCGCCAAGGCCGAGCCGGGATGGATCGACCGCCTCGTCGAACGGGGCGAGCACCTGTCGCGGCGCGGCATCCGGGGCGCCCTCATCGCCGCCGCCGTCGCCGGCTATGACGCCGAGCTCGACCAGGCCAAGGCCGGCTTCTATACCGCGGCGCGGCGCGGCCGGCCTGAAGCGCCCAAAGAAGTCGTCCGGACGATCGAGCTGCGCCATCGCGGTCACCTCTACAGCTTCCGCGTCAGCCGCCTCTCTCCCGACCTCTACCGGCTGGAGGTGGACGGCGACTGCCTGGAGGTCCGCGTCGGTCCCACCCGCAAGACCGGCCGCCGGATCACCTGCGGCCGGCGGACCTGGCACGTGCTCCTCGAGGCGCTGGACGACGGCCTGTCTCTGGAGGTCGACGGCGTGCCCCACCGCATCGGCCGCGACACCGGCAGCCTGGTGCGCTCCCCGGTCCCGGCGGTCGTGGTCTCCCTGGCTGCCGAAGGGGCCGAGGTGGCCCGCGGCGAGACCCTCGCCGTGCTGGAAACGATGAAGGTGGAGACCTCGGTGCTCGCCCCGATGGCCGGCCGGGTCCGCAAGCTCCTGGCGCGGCGCCATGCCCAGGTGGGAGTCGGCGTGCCGCTCCTCGTCCTCGATCCCGCGCAAGCGGCCCCCGAGGTCTCCTCGGGCCAGCGCGCCCGCCTCGCCCCGCTCGCCGCGGCCGCCGCCGGCGACGCGCTCGAAGAGTCGTACCGGCTGCTGCTCGGCTACGACGTCGATCCCGCGGCCCTGCGCAAGCTGGTGGGCAAAGCCGGCTCCGGCGCCGAAACGGCCGACGCCAATGACTCTGCGACGCGCCGGCGCGAGCGCCAGATCCTCGAGACCTTCGTGGATCTCTCCTCCCTGTTCCGCCGCCAGCCGGGTTGGGAGCTCCCGATCGAGGAGGACGACGGCCGCCACAGCGCAGAGGAGTACCTCTTCACCTTCCTGCGCGACCTCGAGACGCGGGGCGCCGGGCTGCCGCCGGCCTTCCTGCACAAGCTCCGCCGCGCCCTCGCCCATTACGGCGTCGACAGCCTGGACCGCTCTCCGGAGCTCGAGGAGAGCCTCTTCCGCATCGCCGTCTCGCATCAGCGGCAGGCGCAGCAGGCGCCCCCGGTGCTCGCCGTGCTCGAACGGCTCCTCGACCGCGAAATGACAGGAGACAACGAGCTGCGCTCGCTCCTCGACCGTGTCGTCGCCGAAACCCAGGGGCGCGAGCACGCCGTCCACGATCTGGCCCGCGAGGTGCGCTGGCGCGTCTTCGACCGGCCGTTCCTCCTGGCCGCCCACGAGCGGATCTACGCCGCGGCCGAAAGCGATCTGGCCCATCTCTCGACCGACCCACCGGCGACCGAGCGGGAAGCGCGCATCCAGGCCCTGGTGGAGTGCACCCAACCGCTCCACGGCCGCCTCTCGCAACGCTATGCCACGGCCCCGCCCGCCCTCCAGCGCTCGATGCTGGAAGCGATGGTCCGCCGCTACTACCGCATCCGCGAGCTGGCCACCGTGAGCACCTTCGAGACCGACGGGCTGAGCTTCGCCGAGGCCGAATATCTCTGGGAGGGCGGCCGGGTCCATCTCTTCGCCACACACGCCGTGCCGGACGGGCTCGCCGCGGCCCTCTCGACGGCCCGGCGCCTCGCTGCCGCAACCCCCGACGGTCAATCGGATGAAGATCGGGAGGTCGTGATCGATCTCTACTCGTGGCAGGACCGGCCCGCGGAGGACGACGACGCGACCGCCGCCGAGATCGGCCGGCTGGTCGAAGCGGCCGGCTTTCCGGCCCGCATGCGGCGTCTCGCCGTGGCCCTGGGCGATCCCGGCGGCGTGCGGCACTTCACCTACCGGCTGGTGGCGGACGGCGGCTATCCCGAGGATCGGGTCTACCGCGGCCTGCACCCGATGATGGTCCAGCGGCTCCAGATCTGGCGCTTCCGCAACTTCCACCTGCACCGGCTCCCGGCTCCCGAAGGGGTCTGGCTGTTCAAGGGGATGGCCCTCACCAATCCGCGCGACGAGCGGCTGCTCGCCGTGGCCGAGGTGCGCGACCTGACGCCGGTGCGCGACGAGCACGGCCGGGTCATCCACCTGCCGCAGCTGGAGCACACGCTGATGGAGGCGCTGGCCGGCATTCGCCGCTTCCAGTCGCGCCGCGCGGCCGGCGAGCGGCTGCAGTGGAACCGCGTGCTCCTCTACCTCTGGCCGCCGGTCGACCTGCGGCCGGACGAGCTGAACGGGCTGGTCCACCGGCTGGCGCCGCTGACCGAAGGGCTCGGGCTCGAAAAGGTCGCGGTGCGCGGCCGGGTGGTCGATCCGCAGACCGGCGCGCTCCGCGACCGGGTCCTGGAGATCTCCAATCCGGGCGAGGCGGGCATGGTTCTGCGCTTCCGGCCGCCGCGGGAAGATCCTCTGAAGCCGCTCCGCGAATACGCCCAGAAGATCGTCGAGCTGAAGCGGCGGGGGATCGTCTACGCCTACGAGATCGCCCGCATGCTCGCACCGCCCGAGCCGCAGGAGGGGATCCCCGCCGGCGAGTTCCGCGAGCACGACCTCGACGATCGATCCCATCAAATCACCGGCCAGACGCGTCTGGTCCCAGTGGACCGCCCGCTGGGACGGAACACGGCGAACGTCGTGGCCGGCGTGATCCGCAGCTACACCGACCGCTACCCCGAGGGGATGGAGCGGGTGATCCTGCTCGGCGACGCCAGCCGCGGCATGGGCGCCCTCGCCGAGCCCGAGTGCCGGCGCATCCTGGCCGCTCTCGACCTGGCCGCGGAGAAGCGGGTCCCCCTGGAGTGGTTCGCCCTCTCGGCCGGCGCGAAGATCGCCATGGACAGCGGCACCGAGAACATGGACTGGATCTCCCGCGTCCTGCGCAAGATCATCGAGCGGACCCAGGAGGGGCTGGAGGTCAACATCGTGGTGCCGGGCATCACCGTCGGCGCCCAGCCCTACTGGAACGCCGAAGCCACCATGCTGATGCACACCAAGGGCATCCTGATCATGACGCCCGAGGGGTCGATGGTGCTCACCGGCAAACAGGCCCTCGACTACTCCGGCGGCGTCTCGGCGGAAGACAACCTGGGGATCGGCGGCTACGAGCGGATCATGGGACCGAACGGGCAGGCGCAGTACTTCGCGCGCGACCTCGGGGAGGCCTGCCAGATCCTGATCCGCCACTACGAGCACGCCTGGGTGGCGCCCGGCGAGCGCTTCCCGCGGCCGGCGGCGACCCGCGACCCGCGCGAGCGCGACGTCCGCGACTTCCCGCACGGCGGCGCCTTCCGCACCGTCGGGGAGGTCTTCTCGGAGGCCACCAATCCGGGGCGCAAGCAGCCGTTCGAGATCCGGCGTGTGATGCAGGCGGTCGCCGACCAGGACCACAAGCCGCTCGAACGCTGGTATGGCATGCGCGACGCCGAGGTGGCGGTGGTCTGGGACGCTCATCTGGGCGGCTGGCCGGTCTGCATGCTGGGCTTCGAGTCCAAGCCGCTGCCGCGCCTCGGCTGGGTGCCGGTCTACGGCCCGGACCAGTGGACCGGCGGCACCCTCTTCCCGTTGTCGTCCAAGAAGATGGCGCGGGCGATCAACGCGGCGAGCGGGAACCGGCCGCTGGTGGTGCTGGCGAACCTTTCGGGGTTCGACGGCTCGCCCGAGTCGATGCGCAACTGGCAGCTCGAGTTCGGCGCCGAGATCGGCCGGGCGGTGGTGAACTTCCGCGGCCCGATCGTCTTCTGCGTGGTCTCGCGCTACCACGGCGGCGCCTTCGTGGTCTTCTCGGCCGCGCTCCACGACAACATGGAAGTGGCCGCCCTCGAAGGGACCCACGCCTCGGTGATCGGCGGCGCGCCGGCCGCGGCCGTGGTCTTCGCCCGCGAGGTGGATCAGCGGACGCGCCGCGATCCGCGGGTGACGGAGCTCGAGGCGGCCCTCGCGGCGAGCGAAGGCAACAAGGCCGAGCTACGCGCCCGTCTCGACGAGGCGCTCGCGGCGGTCCGCTCCGAGAAGCTCGGCGATGTGGCGGAGGAGTTCGACCGCATCCACAGCGTGCAGCGCGCCTTGAAGATGGGATCGGTCCACCGCATCCTGCCACCGGCCGAGCTGCGGCCGTACCTGATCGACGCCGTCGAGCGGGGGATGGACAAAGAGCTCGCGCGCCTGGGCAGCCGGCAGGCGGAGCTCGTCGAAGTGACATGAGGACCGGATTCCTGCTGGCGGACCTCGGCGAGGTGCCGGAAGGCTCCGACTGGCTGACGCCGGACGAGAGCGGCGTCTGCGAAGGCCTCCGCCTTCCCGGACGCCGCGACGACTGGCGGCTCGGCCGGTGGACCGCCAAGCGCGCCGTGGCCCTCTGGCTCGGCGAGGACCCGGCCCACCCGCTCTTCGCCGTCCGCCCCTCGCCCGAAGGCGCGCCCGAGGTGTTCCGAGACGGCGCGCGGGTGCCGGTGGCGATCTCCTTCGGTCACCGCGCCGGCCGCGCCGCCTGTGCCGTGGCGCCTGAAGGCACCGCCCTCGGCTGCGACCTGGAGCTGATCGAGCCGCGCAGCGCCGCCTTCCTGCAGGACTTCTTCACCCCCGCCGAGTGCAACCTGGTCGCGGCAGCCCCCGAGGCGGACCGCCCGCTCATCGCCAACCTGATCTGGAGCGCCAAGGAGAGCGCCTTGAAAGCTCTGCGCACCGGCCTGCGGCTCGACACCTGGGAAGTCGAGGTGACCCTGGGCAACGGAGCCTGCCGCGGCTGGCGCGAGCTCGCCGTCCACCGCGCCGTGACCGGAGAGACCTTCCGCGGCTGGTGGAGGCGCGAAGGCGACTGGGTGGTCACCGTGGCGGCTGCGCCGGCCCCCGAGGCGCCGGTGGCGTTGAGCTGAGGCAGGGTTGCCCCGCCCGGCCGATTCTGGTATCTTACCCTGCCCTCTGGGGCGAGCATCTCAGTCTGTCGAACGAGGAGAACCACCCATCATGGCCAAGCAATGTGAGATCTGCGGCAAGGGAACCGTCTTCGGCCGCAATGTCAGCCACGCGCACAACGTGACGTCGCGCACCTGGGAGCCCAACCTGCAGAGCGTGCGCGCGCTCATCGACGGCCGCGTGAAGCACGTCCGGGTCTGCACCCGCTGCCTGCGCAGCGGCAAGATCGTCAAGGCGCCGGCCCGCAAGTGGACCCCCGAAGAAGGCGGCGCGGCCAAGGGCTGAGGGCTACGCCTCCGCGGCCTTGCCCACGTTCATCCGGCGGTCGACGCGGAAAACCCCGGGGATCGACCGCACCTCCTGCATCAGCTTGTCGAGCTGCTTTCTGTCGCGCAGCTGGCAGGAGACTCCGATCGAGGCGCGGCCTGTCTCGTGGGTCTCCGCCTCGATCTGCGTGATGTTGCTCCCGATCTTGGTGATCACCTCGGTCAGGCGCGCCAGCATGCCCGGCTGGTCGGCGGTCTCGATCAGCAGCGAGATCTGATAGACGTCGTCCTTCTGCCGCGCCCACTCGACCTCGATCTCCCGCTCCGGGTTGTACAGCAGGTTGCGCACGTTCGGACAGTCGACCGAGTGCACCGAGACGCCGCGCCCGCGCGTCACGTACCCCACGATCTCCTCGCCGGGCAGCGGATTGCAGCACTTGGCCAGGTAGGCCAGCAGGTCGCCGTGCCCCTTGACCTCGATCGGACCCTTCGGGCCGCCGAACGGCAGGATCCGGCTGACCGCCTCCTTGAGCCGGCTCGGCTTCTCGGCCGTCGCCTCCGCCACCTTGTCCGCCCCCAGCACCCGCTCCAGGATGTTCTTCGCTTCGGCCTTGCCGAAACCGATCCGGCTGTAGAGGTCGTCGATCTTCGACAGCCCTTCGTCGTGGAGGAGGGTCGCCATCTCGGGCGCTTCCTGCACCTTCCGCAGGGAGGCGCCGTACTTGCGGATCTCCTTCTCGAACAGGCGCCGGCCGATCTCGGTGGCCCGCTGCTTCTGCTGCGTGTTGAGCCACTGCCGGATCTTGTTCTTGGCGCGCGAGGTGGCGACCAGCGACAGCCAGTCGCGGCTCGGATTGCGCACCGGATTGGTCAGGATCTCCACCATGTCGCCGTTCTGGAGCGAGGTGCGCAGCGGCACCAGACGGCCGTTGACCCGCGCGCCGGCGCAGTGATGGCCGAGGTCCGTGTGCACCCGGTAGGCGAAGTCGAGCGGCGTGGCGCCGCGCGGGAAGGCGAGAGCATCCCCCTTGGGGGTGAAGACGTAGACCTCGTCCGGATAGAGGTCGACCTTGAGCGTGGTCAGGAAGGTGCGGGGGTCCTGCACCTCCTTCTGCCACTCCAGGAGCTGGCGCAGCCAGAGGATGTTGGGATCGTGGTCCCCCTGGACCTTCCCCTCCTTGTAGCGCCAGTGGGCCGCGATCCCCTCCTCCGCGATCAGGTCCATCTCGCGGGAACGAATCTGCACCTCGAACGGCTGCCCCTTGTCGCCCACGACGGTCGTGTGGAGCGACTGGTAGCCGTTCGGCTTCGGCATCGCGATGTAGTCCTTGAAGCGGCCCGGGATCGGGCGCCAGGCCTGGTGCACTACGCCCAAGGCGGCATAGGTGTCCTTGAGGCTCCCGGTGACGATGCGAAAGGCCAGGTAGTCGTAGAGCTGGGAGATGTCGATCCCCTGGCGGCGCAGCTTCTCGTAGATCGAGTAGTAGCGCTTGACGCGGAAGCTGATCTCGGCCTCGATGCCCGCCTGCTCCAGGCTCTCGACGAGGCGCTCGCGGATGCGCTCCACCGCGATCTGCCCCACCTTCATCTTCTCCGCGATCTTCAAGAAGAGCTCGGTGAACTGGTGGGGATAGAGGTGGTAGAAGGCGAGGTCCTCGAGATCGCCCTTGACCTTGGCCATGCCGAGCCGGTGCGCGATCGGCGAGTAGATCTCCAGCGTCTCGCGCGAGATGCGGCGGCGCGCCTCGGGCGCCAGGTGCTCCAGCGTCTGCATGTTGTGCAGCCGGTCCGCGAGCTTGACCACGATGACCCGGATGTCCTTGGCCGAGGCCAGGATCATCTTGCGGAAGGTCTCGGCCTGGGCCTCGTCGCGGCGGACGTAGGCATGGCGGCCGATCTTGGTGACGCCGTCGACCAGCCCGGCGATCTCCTCACCGAACTCCTTGACCAGGACCTCGCGCGTGGTCAGCGTGTCCTCGAGCACGTCGTGGAGCAGCCCGACCGCCACGCAGGTCTGATCGAAGTTGAGATCGGCGAGGAGATAGGCCACGTTGAGCGGATGCACCATGTACGGCTCGCCCGAGCGGCGGACCTGGTTCTTGTGCATCTCGGCCGAGAAGTCGTGCACCGCGCGCAGATAGTCCGGCTCGAACTGGCGCCGATGCGCGGCCAGGCGCTCGAGGATCTCGTCGAAGCGCGCCACCCCCGGAGCAGACACCGGGGGAGCGATTTTCTTGGCAGCTTGTGGCATGGGCCTCGAGAGAGACGCCGTCCAGGCAGTCGACAGGGACGGCGGCTGGACGGATCAACAGATTATAAGGCCAGGAGTGTTCCCGCGGGTCCCTACCGCCGGGCCGCGCGGGCTTCGCTCTGAGTGCGCTGCCGTTCTCCCTTCTCCCGCTCGCGGGGAGGAGGAGGTGGGGAGCCGCCGGAGGCGCGGGTGTCCTTTCCCTTGCCGAAGTAGTGCTCCCAGAGGAGGGCGAACGGGCTCGCCACGTAGATCGACGAGTAGGTGCCGACGATGATGCCGATGGTCATCACGAGCGCGAAGCCGCGCAGCACGTCGCCGCCCAGGACGAGCAGCGAGGCGACGGTCAGCATCGTCAAGCCCGAGGTCATGATCGTCCGCGACAGCGTCTGGTTGATGCTCTCGTTCATCGTCTCGATCAGCGGCTTGCGGCGGTTCTTCCGCATGTTCTCGCGGATGCGGTCGAAGATGACCACCGTGTCGTTCATCGAGTAGCCGATCAAGGTCAGGAAGGCCGCCACCGTCGTCAGGTTGAACTCGTAGCCGGAGAGGACGAAGAAGGCGAAGGTGACCAGAACGTCGTGCAGGCCCGCCATCACCGCGCCGATGCCGAAGCGCAGCTCGAAGCGGAACCAGATGTAGGCGAGCATGCCGAGGAGCGACAGCGCGACCGCCCAGAAGCCCTGGGCGCGCAGCTCGCTCCCGATCTGCGGGCCGACGTTCTCGACCCCCAGCACCGCGTAGTCGCCGATCGTGGCCTGCTCGCTGAGCGCCGCGGTCACCGCCGGGCTGACGCCGGCGGCGCTGCGCAGGCGGTCCCAACCGATGAAGATCCCCTCCTTGTGGCGCTCCTTGATCAAGGCGTCCGCCGCCGCCTTGTAGTGCGCGGCCGCCGCGGCATCCCCCTGCGCCCGTACATGGTCGGGGTCGGACCTCGCGAGCAGCGCGGCGATCTCCCCCGCATCGATCCGGTTCAGGTCCGGCTTGCCGGCGACGCCCTGGTTGTAGGACCGGCTGAGGGCGCCTTCGATGCGCTGGCGGCTCCCTTCCTCCGACCCCTTGGCGACCGGGGTCTTGATCATGATGTCGTTGCTGCCCCGCTCGCCGATGCTCTGGACCGACGCATCGCCCAGCCCCGCCCCTTCGAGCAGCTGGCGCAGCTGGTCGGTCTGCGGCTTCTGCCGGAACCGCAGGGTCATCTGCGTGCCGCCGGCGAAGTCGATGCCGAAGTTGATCGTGAACTTGCCGATTATGCCGCCGATGATGGCGGCGACGCCGGCGAGCACCAGGATGAACGACACCGCGATCCAGAACTTCCGGTACTTCATGAAGTCGATGTTCGTATTTCGCAACAGCTCCATGGCTTGCTCCTTGATCTAGGTCCTCGCCTCAGCCGATCGACAGCTTCGGCACCTTGCGGCGAGAAAGCTCGAAGTCGAACAACCAGTGGCTCACGAACACCGCCGTGAAGATGGAGGCCAGCAGGCCGAAAATCAGTGTGACCGCGAACCCCTTGATGGGCCCGGTGCCGAACTGGAACAGGAACAGCGCCGAGACCACGGTCGTGACGTGCGTGTCGATGATCGAGGGTAAGGCGTGGCTGAACCCCTGGTCGATCGCGGAGCGCACGGTGCGGCCGGCGTGCATCTCCTCCCGGATGCGCTCGAAGACGAGCACGTTGGCATCGACCGCCATGCCGATGGTGAGGATCACCCCGGCGATTCCGGGGAGGGTCAGCGTCGAGCCCAGGAAGCCCATGCTGCCGAACAGGATGATGATGTTCAGGATCAGCGCGGTGATCGCGTTGACGCCGGTCAGCGAGTAGATGACCAGCATGGCGACGACGACCAGCGCGGTGCCCACCACGCTCGCGCGGACGCCGCTGCGGATCGAGTCGCTGCCGAGCGACGGGCCGACCGTGCGCTCCTCGAGATAGGTGATCGAGGCCGGCAGCGCGCCCGAGCGGAGCACCGTGGCCAGGTCCTGCGCGCTGTCCTCGGTGAAGCCGCCCTCGATGATGCCGCTGTCGCGGATGCGCGCGTTGATCCGCGGCGCCGACATGATGCGGCCGTCGAGGACGATGGCGAGCGGCTTGCCGAGGTTGCTGCCGGTCAGGGTGGCGAACTTCTCGGCTCCGTCGGGGTTCAGGCTGAACTCGACGATCGGCTCGTTGAGCCGGCCCCGGCTCGGCCGCGCGGTCTTCAGGTCGCGGCCGGTGACGGTCCGCAACTTGTCCACCAGCCAGTACTCCGTCCCGGTGGAGACCGCCGGATCGGTCTTGTCGTGCGTGTCCTGCGGCAGGATCTCCAACTCGGGTGTGAGCTTGGCGGCCGCCGCCTGGGGGTTGGGGAACGGTCCGTCGCGCACGATGCGGAACTCCAGGAACGCCGTGTTCTTGATCAGGTTCTTCACGCGCTCCGGATCGTCGACGCCCGGGAGCTCGACCAGGATCCGGTTGTTCGAGGCCTCCTGGATCACCGGCTCGGTCACGCCGAAGGCGTTGATGCGGTTGTCGATCGTCTGCTTCGCCTGGGTGACCGCCATCTCCCGGGTCTGGGAGACGTACTGGGACCGCATGGTGAACCGCGCCCGGTCGGCGGAGATGTCGGCCTCCCAGGTCCCCTTGAGATACCGGTTGTAGACGTTCGTGACCTTGTCGCGCGTCTCGGGCGTCAATCCGGTGACCTCGAACTCCGTATCGGACACCCGGTGGCCCGGGAGAGCCGGGATACCCTCTTTCTGGGCCTGCTGCTGCAGCAGCCCCAGGTCGCCGTCGGTCTCGGCCCGCAGGGCGTCCTCGGTGTGCACCTGGAGCACCATGTGCATGCCCCCCCGGAGGTCGAGGCCGAGATTGATCTTCTTGTTCAGCGGATAGGCGCCCGCCACAAAGATCGCCAGAATGCCCAGGATCAGCAGCCCGCGCCAGAGCAGATTGCGTTTCATCGGTTGTCCCCTTTGTCACCCTCTTGGCCTTCGAGGGAGCCGATCGCCGACTTGGCGACCTTCACCTTGACGGTGTCGGCGATCTTCAAAATCACTGTCGTGTTGTCGACCGATACGACCTCGCCGTACAACCCTCCTGTCGTCACCACCCGGTCCCCCTTCTTGAGCGCCTCCACCATCGTCTGGAAGTCCTTCTGCCGGCGGCGCGACGGGACCCAGACGATGAAGTAGAAGATGAGCAGGAAACCGAGCGGGAGGACGAACCCTCCCCAGTTGGCGAGCCCGCCACCCGGCAGCTGGAAGGCCAGCAACGTCCAGAAATTGGTGAGCATCATACGTGCATAACCTCGCGGGTACCCGCGTCAAAAGCTTCCTGGCTCCAGGGGAAAGGGTCCGAAAGCGTACCGAGCGTGATAGCTTGCCGGAGCGCTCCCATGAAGTCAAGGTAAAAGCGCAGGTTGTGCCCGGTGGCGAGGACCGCCGCGGTCAGCTCGCCCGCCCGCGCCAGGTGGTGCAGGAAGGCGCGCGAGATCTGCCGCGGCCCCGGCGCGCACGCCGCACAGCCGCACTCCGGATCGACCGGCCGCGGGTCGTCGCGGTACCCGGCGTTCCTGATCTTGAGCACGCCGGCTCGGGTGAACAGCACCCCGTGGCGGGCGTTGCGCGCCGGCAGCACGCAGTCGAACAGGTCGACCCCGTGCCGCACCGCATGGAGGATGTCTTCCGGATAGCCCACGCCCATCAGGTAGCGCGGCCGGTCCGCCGGCAGGACGGGAGCGGTCCATTCGACCACGGCATGGCGGTCGCCCGCCGGCTCCCCCACGCTGACCCCGCCGATCGCATGGCCGGCGAAGCCGAGCTCGGCCAGCTCGGCCGCCGCCTGCTCGCGGAGGCCACGGAACGCGCTCCCCTGGACGATCCCGAAGAGACCGCCGCCGCTCCTGCCCGTCCAGGCGGCCCGCGCCCGGCGCGCCCATCCGAGCGTCCGCCGCCACGACTCCGCCGCCGCCCGCTCGTCGATCGGCCAGGGCGGGCACTCGTCGAGCACCATGGCGACGTCCACCCCCATCCGCTCCTGCTCTGCGACGACCGACTCGGGAGTGAAGCGCAGGGGCGAGCCGTCGAGATGGCTGCGGAAGGTCACGCCCCCCTCGTCCACCTTGCGCAGCGTCTTCAAGCTGAACACCTGGAAGCCGCCGCTGTCGGTGATGATGGGTCCGGGCCAGCCGGTGAAGGTGTGCAGACCGCCCAGCCGCTCGACCGTGTCGATCCCCGGGCGCAGCGCCAGATGATAGAGGTTGGCC
Source organism: Thermoanaerobaculia bacterium (assembly GCA_035637095.1). Taxonomy (GTDB): domain Bacteria; phylum Acidobacteriota; class Thermoanaerobaculia; order Multivoradales; family UBA5704; genus UBA5704. The sequence goes on along the minus strand of DASPXX010000111.1, from coordinate 6,443 downwards.
AGCATGATCGAGGCCCCGGCGGCCGCCAGCTCTCCGGGAGGCATCCCCTTGACCGCTCCCAGAGTGCCCACCGGCATGAAAGCCGGCGTCTCCACCACCCCGTGCGGCGTGGACAGCCGTCCGCGGCGGGCTGCGCCGCAGGTGGTGACCACCTCGAACCCTAGCGGCATGCGCCCTCCCGCCCCGGGTTGAAACCCGGGGCTATGAATGGCCGTCCCTGACGGGACGGAGGATTCGAGGCATCGCCCCCTCTGTCCAGAAGGGACAGCCATTCATAGCCCCGGGTTTCAACCCGGGGTGGGGCGCCCGGGCCGCCGGAAACAGGGGCGGAAGAGGGGTCAGGGTGAGGACTCACGGCTTCGACTTCGACTCGTGGCCCAAGTCGACCACCCGGGTCTGGACCCCCTTGGGGAGCTGGAGCACATAGCGGTCCTCGGGGATGCGGCCATTCCTCTTCAAATCCTCGAAGCGGTACTCCGTGGTATCGCCGTCGGCCTCGACATAGCGCAGGCGCACGGGGAGGAAGGTCGCGTCGTCGATCCACAGGGTCATCGACTTGAGGCGCTTCGCGATGCGCTGGAAGCGGGGAGTCAGCTCCATGCGGTACGGCTCGCCCTGCTTGCTCGAGGTGCCGAGCCTGACGTCGAAGTACTCCAGGAGCGTCTGCATGTTGCCGCTCGCTCCCAGGTACTTGAACACCTGGTTCGAGTAGCGTCCGATCTTGATCAGGTCGGCGCGCTGGAGGTCGTGATACCAGGTGGTCATCTCCTCGCCGCGGATGACCACCGAGATCGGATTGGGCGCCTCGTACTCCCAGCGCACCTTGTCGGGGGCGGAGTACGAGAAGTGGCCGGTGGCCTTTTCCGGAGCGGCGAGGAGCGAGCTCTCCTGGAGCTGGACGAACCGGGCCTCCAGGGTCGTGAGCTTCTTCTGCTCGGTCTTGACGCGCTCGACGAGCACGTGCAGGCGCTGGGTGGCCGGCGCGGTGCGCGGATCGCCGGGCGCCGCTGCCCGCGGCGCAGCCAGCGCAGGCAGAGCGAAGGAGAGCAGGACGAAGGTGAGGGTGAGTCGTTTCATGGTCGCGAACAATGACAAGTGGGGACGGCCGGATATTCCACCCGCGGACGGCCTCGGCAACCCCTGACTCTATCAGGGCCGGCCGGCGGTTGACAGGCTCCTGAGCGGATGCTAGGTTCCCGCCCTCCGGACACCACAGCGTCCGCGTTCGACGGGAGCCTAGCGATGCCCGAGCTCAAATTGGGAACGAAACACGAGTGCTTCAGCTGCGGGACGAAGTTCTACGACCTCGGCAAGAACGAGGCGATCTGTCCCAAGTGCGGCGCCAATCAGAAGGACGCCTCCTCCAGCGAGGCTCCGGCGGCGGGCCAGGCCTCGCGGCGGCGGCGCAAGGCCGAGATCGTCGCCAAGACGATCGAGGTCGAGGAAGAGGAGCCGGTCGCCGACATCGACGAGGAGATCGTTCCCGATGGGGATATCAGCGTGGCCCTCGGCGATGACGAAGAGGAAGCGGAAGAGGACTTCGACGACGAGGAGTGAGCCGGTGCAGCGGCCGGTTCCGGTGGCGCTCGCCCTCGGCGGCAATCTGGGACCGGTCGCAGAGACTCTGCGGCAGGCCCTCCGCCACCTGGAAGCCGTGCTGGGACCCCTCCGGATCGCTCCTCTCTACCGCACCGCCGCCGTCGCTCCCACCCCGCAGCCCGACTATCTGAACACCGCAGCCGTGGGCAGGACCTCCCTCTCCGCGGACGCGGTCCTCGCCCTGGCCAAGCGGCTCGAGCGCGCCGCCGGCCGGCGCGCCGGACCGCGCTTCGCACCCCGCCCCCTCGACATCGACCTCCTCCTCTGGGACGACCTGCTCTCCACGCGCCCCGAGCTGACCCTCCCCCACCCCCGCCTGCGCACCCGCCGCTTCGTCCTCGAGCCCCTCGCCGCCCTCCTCCCCGACCACCCGATCCCCCCCGACGGCAAAACCGTCCGCAAGCTGCTGGACGAGGTGCGCGAGCAGAGGGTCGAGCTGGTGGGGAGCGGCTGGCGGTGAGCCAAAGGACCTAAAGGACTTAAAGGACCTAAGGGACAGGAGAAAACCGCCGAGGCCGCGGGCTTGCTCGGCTCGAGGTCCTTTTCGTCCTTTGAGTCCTTTTCGTCCTTGAGGTCCTTTGTTCAGCCCCCCATCCGCAGAAACAAAATCTCCCCCACCTCCCGCTGCACCGCGGCGCCGGCGGCTCGGAACAGCAGGGCGAGCGCCCAGGGCGAACGCGCGAGACAGGCCGCCACATGCGCCGCCGCGACCGCCTCTTCCCCGATGCCCGCCAGCTCGCCCACGGTCTGCCCTTCGCTCTCGACGCCCAGCCGGCCGCCCTCCGCCGGCTCGTGCAGACGAAAGAGCCGCGCCCGGCCCACGGCCGGCAGCGTCGCCGCGAAGAGCAGCGCCGTCTCCTCATCCGTCGCGGACACCCGCGGCGCACACTCTCCGCGCTCTTCCCACAGGCGCACCACCTCCCACTGCCCCGGACCCGCCTCGACCACCCGCCAGGGCCCGGCCAGCTCCCCCTCCCCGGCCCCCGCCGGCTCGTCGCTCCTCGCCAGCGCCTGGAGATACTCCTCGGTGAACACGTTGCCCAACGCCACAGCTGCTTCCATTTCGGACATGGCAGACTCCTCTCCCCGGCGGTGCCGCCCCTCGACAGGGCGCGCCACGACGGAAAAATAGCGTGGACTCCAATGATCCACGCGACACCGCCTTTCTAGCGGATCTGGTCCGTCATGTCAACAGGGGCTCCGCATTGCAAGACACTCGCATCTCCGGCCCACTTTGGTGTATGCTTGCACCACCATGGCACGCAAAAAAACCGACCACGACGTTGTCCGGATCATCTCCATGCTGCGGGATGCGGTCCGCTACTCCAACCTGTCGAACCGGGAGGTGGAGCGCCGCCTCGGCGTCAGCGCCAACAGTGGCTATCTGAGCCGCCTCTTCGCCGGAACGCGCGAGCTGAAGCTGCGCCAGATCCTCGACGTCCTCGACGTCGTCGGGCTGCCGCCGGCGAACTTCTTCCGCGCTGCCTTCGCCGAGGCAGACGAATCCCCCGAAGTGCTCCGTCTGGAGCGCATCCTCGCGCACGCCCACGCCGAACAGGCGAAGCCGGGAGCACACGGCGAGGCCGAGGAGATGAGCGTCGGCGCGCTCACCGAGCAGCAGATCGAGGAGATGATGAAGAAGACGCTACGCAAGCTCCTCTTCAGCGAAGAGGAGCCGCCGCCCCCCCCGGCCCGCGGGCGGAGATGACCACGCCGGGGCTCAAGGCACCAGGAAGTCTTCGGCCGCGAGCCCCGGGTTGTCCTCCGCACGGATGAGGAACTGGATCGTCGACCGCAGGAGCGCCGGCGTGGCGATCCCCTGCTCGGAAGCCTTGCGCAGCACCAGCATGGCCGCCAGTGCCTCACGATGTACGCCCAACGACAGGAAGATGTCCGCAGCCTCCAGGATCACCTGCCGGGCCTCCGCGGTCCGGCCCGCCTCATCGAGGACTACGGCAAGCTCCAGCGAGGCCAGCGCCGCCTTGTAGCCGAGGCCCTCGACTTGGAAACCCTGTCGTACCTCCCGGAAGATCGTCTCCGCCTGGACGAGATTTCCCATTCCCGCCGCAATGCGCCCCTCAATCGCCCGGTTCTTCAGAAGGGCGATCTTCCCGCGGATCGCCACGCAATGGGAGCGGTGCCGGAAGAGCAGGTTCCGGGCCTCCCGGAAACGGCCCTGATCGACCATTAGATAGAGGAGGTTGTATACCGCGGTCCAATACAGAGCCGGCTCCCGATCGGGGTCGATGAGATCCAAGCCACGGCGATTCAATCTCTCCGCCTCTTCGGTGCGTCCTTGGTATGACCTGTAGAGACTCTTGCTGATCAGGGCTCGGCCTGCGAGGTGACGGTCGCCGCGACGCTCGTGGACGGCATGGACCGTGTCCAGGGCCTCACAGGACTCCGTAAAGAACCGGCGCGCAGCATAAAGGGACGCCTGGACATCGCAGAGCCGCGCTTCCAGCAACTCGTCTCCAGTGCCTTCCAGGATCAGCCGGGCCGCCTCATCGAGGGTCTTCTGAGCCATCCCGAGCTCGTCCGCCACGCGATAGGCGTTGCCGAGCTCGATGAGAGCGCGACACTGCACGTCCCGGACGAAGCCGGCCCCATACCGCGCCGGATCCAGCCGCTGCGCCCAGGCTGAGGCGAGCCCGGCCTGGAAGACCATCTCGCGCGGATCGTCGTAGCGGATCTCCCAGCTCTTCTGAAGCAGGGCCTCGACCCCGGCGAGGCCCCGCAGCCGGACCGGCGCCTCCCGCCCGAAAGCCTGGCCCCCCTTCTCGGCCAGCAGCTCCAGGGCCTCGGGCACCCTGGCCGTCTCCTTCTTCAGATGCCCCGCCACCTGCAGCGCGCGTTCCAGCGCGCGATCGATCGCCAGGTCGTAGGCATCGAGCTCCTCCCCTTCACACACGGCGAGCCCGGCTCGAGCTTCCTCGATGGGCTCCGGCGGCTCTCCCATCAGCTCTGCGAGCAACCCGAACACGGCCCGCGCGCAGACCGAGCAGCCGCTCTCGAAATGCCGCCACACGGCGGCCGTGCGCTCCGGGGACAGGAGTCCCAGGAATGCTTCCCACAGCTCCTCACGAGAGTAGTGGTCGTCGATGTCTTCCACGAGTATATTCTCTCACACCCGAATCGGGATTGCTGCTATCCAGAATCACGATCCGCGCTCGCTGCAACAGAGCCGCGGCTGGCATGTGCGACGGAATGCCCTTATAGGTGTACCACAAAGCTGCCCCAATCGCTCCCCTTCGACGGAGAACGAGCCCGCGATTTCCCCTCTCCCGGGCGGGGTGTGAGGGCGTGTGGGGAGAGGGGGGTCAGGGATGAGGGTCCCGGCGATGCCGGCTCAGGGTCCCCTATCCGTTGGAATCGCCCTCGTCGGTCGACCCGTCGGGCGGCGCCGTAGCATGGTTCCCGTTGGGGTCGATCCCCCAGCCCTCCGTCTCCCAGACGTTGACCACATTCTCTTCCCACAGCTGGGCGGCCCAGTGCAGAGCGAGGCTCCAGACCCCGGGCTCCTGGGTGGCCGCTCGTTCGGCGGCTTCGGCATTCGGCGCCGCCAGGGCGAGCCCCGCGACGAGGGCAAGGACAGCGATGGCAGAGCGGATTGCAGATCGAGACATCTCGGTTCCTCCTTTTTTACCGCGAAAACGGACCCTGGGACCTCCACGCCCGAAGGGTCCGCGGATCACAGACGAGCACGATTATGTCCTCTAGTGTCGCAGGAATCGGTATCTCGCGCATCCCGGGAACACATTCACCCCCCAGAAAGCACACACCCACGCCCCAGGGGAAGTTTTCAGGACCATCCGAACAAATGTTGGTCAAGGGTGTTGACAGCGACATCAGACCTCCCTATGATCCCTCCACCATCACGGTGATGGCAGCACCCCCGGCGCCATGGTGGTTCCGGGAAACTCAACGCAGCACCTAGAAGGAGAGGAAAGATGAGCACGGTAGAGAGTGTGAACGTCAACAACGAGGACCCCACGGCCGGAAACCGTGAAGGCCTCACCAACAGCAGCAAGAAAGGAGAGCACCATGCCTAGAAAGAATTTGGGGACGATCGCCACCAGCTTCGCGCAGCTGCTGGCGGCTCTGGACACGAACGCCGCCGACTTCACTCACGTGGATGCCGAGCGGCAGGAGCTCCAGGCGCTGCTCCCGGCGCTCATCGCCATGAGCGCCGAGCAGGCAGCCCTCAACGCGCAGACCCAGCAGAAGACGAAGGACCTCAACGAGAGGCTGGATCGCGGGCTCGTGCTGTTCGCACAACTCCGGTCCGCGGTCAAGGCGAAGTACACGACGCGGAGCGAGAAGCTCACGGAGTTCCATCTGCGGCCGCTGACCCGGCGGCGCATCCCGCCCGGCCCGAAGGTCGAGGCGGGGACCGGGAACCCCGCCGATCCCGCCGCCGAGCCCCCTACCACGACGACCACCACCTGATCCTACTCAACCAACACCAGGGGCGTGCCGCCAGGCACGCCCCTTTTTCATGTAACTCGCAGGTACACCCCCTCTCCCTTCGAGGTACACCCCTCTCCCTCCCAGGTACAGGCCTCTCCCTTCGAGGTACACCCCTCTCCCTTCGAGGTACAGGCCTCTCCCTTCGAGGTACAGGCCTCTCCCTTCGAGGTATAGGCCTCTCCCTTCGAGGTACAGGCCTCTCCCTTCGAGGTATAGGCCTCTCCCTTCTAGGTACAGGTCTCTCCCTTCGAGGTACAGGCCTCTCCCTTCGAGGTACAGGCCTCTCCCTTCGAGGTACACCCCTCTCCCTTCGAGGTACACCCCTCTCCCTTCGAGGTACACCCCTCTCCCTTCGAGGTACACCCCTCTCCCTT
>DASPXX010000110.1:0-18644 GCA_035637095.1 Thermoanaerobaculia bacterium | reverse complement strand
CAGATCGCGCGCCTCAAATACATTCTTGCGCACGGCGCCAAGGAATTCCTGGTGGCGAAGGCCGAGGAGTGGCCTGGCGTACATTGCGCCATCCCCCTGTTGACCGGTGCCACGGTCGAAGGGACCTGGTTCGACCGCACTTTCGAGTACAATGCGCGGCTGCGGCGCGAGGACTTTGACGCGAGAAAATACGCGTTTCCCCAAAAAGTCATTCTGAGCCAACTGCCCTGCTGGAAGCATCTGGACCCGGAGTCGTACCGCTCCAGGATTGCGCAACTCCTTCGAGAGATCAACGGCACCGCTCGTCAGGAGCGAGAAGCCAAGGGTATCAAGCCGCTCGGGTCCAAGGCCATTCTCGCGCAGGATCCCTTCGATCGCCCCGAAGCGCCGAAGAAGTCGCCAGCCCCTCTCTTCCATGTCTTCAGGCGGGAAGCACGCAAGGTGCTTTGGGAGGCATATGCCTGGTTTGTGGCGGCCTTTCGGGAGGCAGCCGAGAAACTCCGGGCCGGAAATCTTGCTGCGAAATTTCCGGTCGGAAGCTTTCCACCTCACCTGCCCTTCGTTTCAGACGCATTGACCTGAGCCACCGCCCGAGCTACAGACACAATCTGACAATTACGCTCTTTTGATCGGCTCCTGAGCAGGGAGTCGTCGAAGACGCGTGTTCCCACTCACCAGCAGTTGGGTAGGTAGCAGCCCGCCGGCCAGCCGAGGCCAGTAAAACTGCTCATAGAAACAGCGAGAGACCGGTCGATCGCCCGTCTGGAACCGATCTCTTGCTGGAAACCGGCGTCGAGGGCCTCTGGCGGTTGGCGATCCTCAGGAAGAGGGTGGCTCCTTACTGGGAAGAGGGTGGCTCCTTACTGGGGCACTTTATTATCCACGCGTGCGCTCCAGCGATTTGTTAGGCGGCACAACGTCGCGGCTGTTATCTGACGGTTATCTGACGAACGTTACCTGAATGCTCTCGGACTTGAGATGCCCAGCCCACACCTCATTGGTCTTGGACTCGGCCGTTTCCGACACATCGTACAGCGCTCGAATATGAACGGTTTGTTCTGCGCCGCGCCGAAGTGGAAATCCCTCCCACTCACGGTCGTCCCCGAAATAGACATCAAAGACATGAGTCTGGCCAGGCAAAATCGCCAAGAAGCTCGGGAAGTTGCGCGTGAAGCCAGTGTCGCGCTTTTTAACCACCCACTTCTTGCCCGAGCTATCGATCACTTCGAACGACAGGTTGAAGTATCCCCAGGAGTTCCAGTCCTCCCAGATTCGCTTCTCGTGATCGCTTCGGTTCTGGAGCAGCACATGAAAGTGACTCTTCGAATCCATGTACGAAACGCGTCGCGGATCGCGAGCGGCCGAGAACGAGAGTTGTAGGTCTGCTCGCGGCTCGGCTGCGGCAACGCCCATGCAAAGCGTGAGAGTGAGGAGCAAAGCACGGCCTAGAACGAAGCGCGTCATGAGTGCCGCCCAACCTCTGCCTTACGGATTCACCGTCAACCGCCTCAACGACCACCCGCCTGCGCTCGGCGGGCGCAGAGGTGGAGCGGGAGAGGGTCGTAAAGTTCTCATGTGCCTAGCTTTCGTCGATCGTACGCCTGTTACGTATGCACGTCAATGCCTGGCTGGAGTGTCTCTCATCATGCCGTGACGTCGGTTCTGCGAAAGCGGCCGACACGGCAGCCCGAGAGAGTCATGCACTCCTTCCCGGAGACCTAAACTCCTGGTCTGGCTCAAGTTCTGCCAAAGTCTCAGGGTGTTGAACGGCCGCCCATCGAGCACGCAAAGAGGGGCGCAGAACGATGTACGGCCGGTCATCACGCCTCCACCCCCCAGCGGCGGAGGGCTTGTCCCTCTCAATCAGTCGCGTAGATGAGGAGCGCTCCCCTGCTCCGAGGGTAACGCTGAGCAGATCGGCGATTTCTTCCAGGAGCAAAGCAGGCGGCAGTCGGCCTAGGATGAGCAGAACACGGGCGGCAGGCTCGCCGGCGATGGACGCTGCTCGGGACCTTGCCGCCAGGAGTCTGGACCATGCCCAGCTTCGTCCTGCGCCTCCTCCCTGCTCTCGCCTTCCTCGGCTTCCTCGCCTCTCCCTTCCTGCCCGATCTCCGGGAATGGAGCAGCCGGGGAGATCTCATGACCGCAGTCGGCGCCAACGGGATGACCATCGACCCCGACGGCGGCGGCGCTCCCGGGGGTTCTCCCGTCGTGATTGCCGATCCAGCCGATCCAGGCCAGTAATTTCCCGGGTCGGGATCTTTCATGTCTCCTCCAGGCATCATATACTTGCTCGCAGGGAACAGGAGAGGAGAGCCATGGACGATCATCCGTCGCTGGAAACGTTGGCGCGCTGGCTGGCTGGCGAGATGGAACATGAGGAGGTCCTGCGGGAGGTGGCGCCCCACCTCGTGGCGAGTTGCCCGGTCTGCCGGGGCCTCCGGGACGAGATCCGGCGTCTTCAGGAGGAGAGCGGGCACTGGAGCGAGGTGGTGGCTGTGCTCGAGACCAGAGAGGCTCCCGAGCTCGCCGCGGTTCTCCTCGGCCGCCCACCCGAGGAGCAGGTGCGGCTCGCCGCCGAGGACGAGAGCCTGCACACGTGGGGTCTCTGCCAATACTTCTTGAAGATCAGCCAGGAGGCCGTGTTCCAGGACCCGGCCCGGGCGGTGGACATGGCCCATCTCGCCGTCCGCCTCTCCGCTCATCTCGGAGAGGCCTATCATCCGGACTCCGTCGCGAGTCTGCGGGCTCGGGCCTATGCCGGGCTCGGCAACGCCCGCAGGGTGCTGGGAGAGCTGAAAGCGGCCGAGCATGCTTTCGCCCGCGCCGAAGAATATCTCCAGAAGATTGGGGATCAGAATCGCCGCGTCCAGGCGGAAGTGCTCTGGAGATGATCCGGCATCTCTCTGCCCTGCTCCAGCAGGCGCGTCCTCGGGGGTGAGCCAGACGCTCCGCTCCGGGGGAGGTTCGCCCCGAAGGGCGAGCGGTCTGACCCGAAGGGCGAGCGGTTCGACCTGAAGGTCCAGCGACCTGACCTCCGGGGCGAGCGGGTCGCCCCGTGGGGCGAGGGGCCTGGCTCGAAGGGCGGACGGCTTGACCCGAGGGGCGGACGGTTTGACCCGAGGGGCGGACGGTTTGACCCGAGGGGCGAGCGGTCTGACCCGCGGGTCAAGCCACTCGCCCCGAAGGTCCAAGGCCTCGACCTAAGGGGCGGAAGGTCTGACCCACGGGGCAAACCGCTCACCCGGGAGGTCGAGGGGCTCGCCCCGAAGGTCGAACGACTTGACCCGAAGGTCCAAGGGCTCGCCCCACGGGTCGATTCGCTTCCGTCGAAGGTCGAACCGCCCGCCCCTCGGGCCAGGTGTCTCGACCCACGGGTCAACCCGCGCACGAGATGGGTCGAACCGTCCGCGGGAAAGGTCCGCCGGTGTACGCCGAGGGTCAGGTGACTCAGGGCATGGGCGGAAGTCATCCGCCGCGGTGCAGCGGCTTCAGGCGAAATCGCCGAGCCAGAGGGCGTGGTCGGCGAGGTGGCCGCTGCGGAGGACGTCGTAGAGCGTTCGATCGACGGTGACCAGGGGACAGCCGGACTTCACCGCCAGGGCCACGTAGAAGGCGTCGTAGAGCGTGAGCCCCCCTTGCAGGGCCAGCGGCAGGGCGGCGGTGACCAGCTCGGCGGTCGGCCGGATCTCCAAGGGGACCTGGCGCAGGGCGGCGATGATGCGGTCGGCCGCCGCCTCGCTGATCTCGCCGCGGCGTGCCCGCTTCCAGGCGAGCGTGGCGATCTCCACCACCAGCAGAGCCGGCGCGAGGATCTCGTTGTCCTGCTCGAGCAGGGCGTCGGCGCGCTCGGTGTGCTCCTCGCGGAAGTACCACTTGGCCGCAACGCTCGCGTCGACCACGTAGCGCTTGATCATTCAGCCGTCCCGCCCCTCGCGCAGGATCTCCGCGCTGTCCGTGAACGGGCCGCCCAGCTCGGCCCGGATGCGCTGCGCCTCGCGCAGGGCACGCGCCCGCGACAGGCCGAGCGACTCCTCGAGGACGACCTTCGCTTCGTCCTCGATCGTGCGGCCGCGCAGATCGGCGCGGCGGCGCAGCTCTTCGATGATGACGGGATCGACGTCGTTCAGGACCAGATGGGCCATACAGGCCCCATCCTACCGCAGAACCCTCACCCCCTGGCCCCCTCTCCCACACGCACTCACACCCGCCCGGGAGAGGGGGAACCGGGACACGGACCCACCCCGGAGGGCAGGTCCGTCGCCAGGCTCACGCCCGGGCTCAGCGGCGGGCGCGTGTGCGCTGCGGAACTTCCGGCGGCGCGGTCGGCTCGGGCTTTTCGAACGGCAGCAGCTTGGCCCAGCTGCCGCGGCGCAGCGTCCGTTCGCCACTCATCCTGGACAGGACGGTCTCGTAAGCGTCCTCCGGAACCTCCGGCCGCACGTTCTCCCGGATCTGCTGCGCGCAACCGGCGCACCCCCGGAGCAGATGGGCGACGATGGTCCGGTTCTCCTGCCGTGTCGAAATTCCCGCGGCAAATCGCTTCAAGCTGTCTTCCGAGACGGGATGATTCATTGACTTTCCTCCTGGCGAGCACATCTCGTCCTGCCGGAAGGGAATTATTAGCAAGAAGCATGCCGGAGCGGCCCACCCCCGGAGCAGGAGCATAGGCGCTGACGTTGCCTTTGATGGGCGCTGGAGCTTCCCCCGCCCGACCCTCACCCCGACCCTCTCCCACCCGCACTCACACCCGCCCGGGAGAGGGCGCCCCCGCCCAAAAGCTTGAGTAGGTAAAGGTCAGGAGGGCTCCCCCTCTCCCGGGAGGGGGCAGTGCGGGTGGGAGAGGGGGCTGGGGGGTGAGGGTCTTTGGGAGGGGGAAAGCTGCGGCCGTCCGAGCGTTCCCCCCGGCCCCACTCACCCCCCGGAAAACGCCTCGGAATCCACCTCGACGTCCTCTCCATCGGGCAGGTCCGCCCACGTCCGGGTCGTTCCGGTGGCTGTGTCAGTGATCTCCAGGGTGTGTCCGGACAGATCCTCTGACAGACCTGACACATTTGACACACCACGGACGACCCAGAAGTGACTGTTTTTGTCACGCTGGTCGAGAACCTGGACGGCGAGGGTCTCTCCGCCAGGCAGGGAGAAGAAGGCCGTGTCTGCCTCCCGGGCCAGGAGGGAGGCTCCTTCGACGCGGACCTCGAACCGGCCGGACGCGAGGCAGACCGCGCCGTTCGCGCAGGTGGTGGTGCCCAGGAACACGGTCGCGGCCGGGATGCCGTCGACGACCAGCGCGTGAGTCCCGGGGCCGGCCGGCACCAAGCCGTTGCGGGCCGTGAGCGCCTGCCCGTCGAGGGTGGCCGACCGGCCGCTCCACGCGTAGTGGAGGAGCGTCGCGGCCGCTGCCGGCGCTCCCGTGCCCACTGCTCCCGGGGCTGCGAGCAAGGTCCCTGCCACAGGGGGTGCGAAGAGGCGCTGGTTGTCCACGACGCTCTTGTCGGTGGCTCCGACCACCAAGCGGTTCAGCGCGGCGGTGTTCAGACCATCGAGCGCGACCGCCGAGTCGCCGTAGACCTTGTCACCGAAGACCGTCTCGAAGAACTGGTTGTTGTCGTAGCGCATCTGGTTGAGCGGCCCGGAGACTTCCGCGTCCCAGATCGCCAGCCCGAGGTCCTCGCTGAAGATGGAGTCGGCGACGACTCCTCCGACATTGCGCCACCGCTCCGGCGGCTTCGTCTCCGGCTTGTACGGAGTCGCGTAGACGCCGGCTCCCTGCGAGGTCCGCGGCGACTTGGAGATTCCCGGGCGGACGTCGTTGGCGAAGAACCGGCACTGGCTCGCCTGGAGCGTGGAGCCGCTCACGAAGAGGGCACCTCCCCAGCGCTCGGCCGTGTTGCGGGCGAAGGTGGTGCGCGTGAGCGCGGCCAGCGTCTCTCCCTGGATCGACACGCCGCCGCCCCCGGCTCCCTCGCCGCGGGCGTCGGAGATCAGGACCATGGAGTCTTCCAGGAGGAAGTTGGCCAGGTTGACCTGGATCGCTCCGCCGAAGCCGCCGCCCACGACGGCGTCCCGCTGCACGTCGCAATCCAGGAAGACCGACCGCCGCACCTCGACCCGCGCGCGGTTCTCGTCAACCGTGCCCATCTGGACGACTCCGTTGTCGCCGTAGGCCCGCGAGGCGTCGCCGCCGGCCAGCACGCAGCCGCCCGTGTGAGCCGCCGGCTGGGCCCCCAGGAGCAGCGAGTCGGTGATCGTGAGGGTGATCGGCCGGAAGTTGGTCACTCCGTCAGCGGCGGCGTCGTTCGAGGAGGCGAAGATGGCTCCTCCTCCACCGAGAGCCGTCCCCTGGAAGGCCTGGTTCCCCTGGAGCTGCGAGCCGGTCAGCTCGACCACGGCGCGGTAGTCGCTGATGGCGCCGCCGAGCTGCGCGCGGTTGCCGATGAGCTGCGAGTGCTGCAGGCGGAGCGTCGTCTGGTTCTCGACGTGGATGGCGCCCCCCTGGCTCGCCGTGCTGCAGCAGGCCTGGTTCTCGAGGAACGTCGAGCGCACCACGGTCAAGTCCGATTTCGGCACGTCCACCGGATCGGTCCAGTGGCCGAAGGCATAGATCGCGCCGCCGACGAAGCCCGCCTGGTTGTGCTCGAAGCGGGCGTCGGAGATGCGCAGAACGCCGTCGAGGAGATAGATGGCGCCTCCCGAGGAATTCGGCTTGCTCCCCGGCAGGTTGGTCCGGTTCTCGACGAAGGAGCCGCCCTCGATCGTCACCGTGGAGAAGTTGATCTCCAACGCCCCCCCGCGGTTGCCGGACGAGTTGCCCTGCCAATCGCTGTGCACGAAGGTGGCGTCGCTGCCGGCGAGGACGCGCACGGCGCCGCCTCCGGTGGTGCGGCCCGTGGCCGAGCTCCTGAGGAAATGGCAGTCGACGAAGCGCGCGTCGGCGGCGCTCAGGGTGACGGCGCCGCCTTCCCCCTCGGTGGTCGTGACGCCGTTCTGGAACGTGAGCCCCTGGAAGGTCACCCGCTTGCCGCGGGAGCGGTTGCCGTTCTTGAAGCGCAGGATCGGCCCCTTCCCCTTGCCGTCGAGGATCACGGCCGCGCCCAGCTTGGGTCGGATGGTGAACGCCTTGCCGAGGTTCGAGATGCTGAAGCCGCTCGCCGACGTATAGGTCCCCGCCGCCAGCTCGATGACGTCGCCGTCCTTGACCAGGCGGATCGCCGTCGGAAGGTCCTTGGCGTCCTTGGGGACGCTGATCACCTTGGCCTTGCGCGTTGCGCCGAAAGCGGGCAGGGCGCAGCAGAACGCAAGAAGCAGCAGCGAAACGATGAAACGACGGCGATAGGGCATGCTTCCCCTCCTCGGCCGGAAACGACAGATTTCCAGGAGCCTGTGACAGGAAACTATAGCAAGCCTGCGCTTATTCCTGAGCGGCTATGGCCCCTCACCCCCGGCCCCTCTCCCGCGAGCGGGAGAGGGGAGAGGGTTAGCCGCGCAAGCTCGGGATGCCGTGGCCCGACTAACCTACACCCCTCTCCCGCTTGCGGGAGAGGGGCCGGGGGTGAGGGTGTAGAATGCACCCCTCTCGGATCGAATTCGTCAATGAGCTCGCAGGATATCCATCATGGGGAGACCCGGCGGGTTGGCCCGTACCGGCTGGAGCAGCTTCTCGGCGCCGGGGGGATGGGCAGGGTCTGGCGGGCCTGGGACGAGCGTCTCAAGCGGCCGGTGGCGATCAAGCAGATCCTTGCGGAGGCGCTGATCAATCCGCGCATCCGCGAGCGCTTCCGGCAGGAGGCCACGGCCGGCGCCCGGCTCAACCATCCGGCCATCGTCCACATCTACGACATCGTCGAGGACACGGAAGGCGACTGGATCGTCATGGAGCTCGTCCTCGGCCGGACGCTCCGCAGCTTTCTCGACGAAGGCCCGCTCGATCTCGCCCGGGCTCTCCGCCTGGCGCAGGAGATCGCCGGCGGGCTCTCCGAGGCGCATGCGCGCGGCATCGTCCACCGCGACCTGAAGAGCGGCAACATCATGGTGACCGCGGGCGGCCATGCGAAGATCCTCGACTTCGGCCTCGCCAAGATCGTCCACGAGGCGGACGATCCGACGATCTCGCAGCCCGGCATGATCCTCGGCACTCCCTATGCCATGTCGCCGGAGCAGGTGCTCGGGCAGCCGGTCGATCACCGCTCCGACCTCTTCTCGTTCGGTGCCCTGCTCTATGAGATGGTCACCGGGATCTCTCCGTTCCGCGGCGACAGCATCCCGGCGACGGTGAGCCGGATCTGCGGGCTCCGGCAGCCGCCGGTCTCCGAGGTGCAGCCCGGGGCGCCGGCGGAGCTCTCGCAGCTCGTCGACCGGTTGCTGCAGAAGGACCCGCAGCAGCGCCCGCAGTCGACCGGGGAGGTCGCCGAGGCGCTCGCCGCCCTGGCGCTCCGGTTCGGCCGCGAGAGCGGCGCCTCGTCCATGCTGCCGGCGAGCGCCGCCGAGGACGAGCTCGGGGTGACGGTCGCCGAGGGTCTGCGGCGCCCTGCCGCCTCGCGATCGTGGACCGAGCCCACCGCGCTCCCTCTGGAGTACCCCCTGGGGACCAGCGAGCGGCGCCAGGTGAGCGTGGTCTGCTGCGGGCTCGTCGAGGTGCGCGAGGCCTCCGGGGAGATGGGCTCGCCCGGCCTCGAAAGCCTCTCCGAGGCGATGCCGGACCTGCGCAGCCTCGCGCACGAGGTGGCCACCCGCTTCGAGGGGCATCTGGGGACGACGCTCGGGCATCTCCTGTGGATCTATTTCGGCTATCCCAAGGCGCACGGCGACGACGCGCAACGGGCGATCCGGGCGGCGAGGGAGCTGGTGGCCCGGGTCGAGCGCTCCGTCTGGGCGCAGGGGAGGTCCTCGCGCCTGGCCCTGCGCGCCGGCGTCCACAGCGGCCCGGCGATCGTCTCGAAAGACCCGCGGCAGTCGGAGCACCTGGCGCTCGGGCCGACCCTCGACCTCGCGACCGGTCTGCAGAGCGTGGCTCCGGCGCACGGCGTGCTGGCGAGCGAGCCGACGCAGCGGATGATCGCCAAGAGCTTCGCGACCGAAAGCCTGCCCGCCGTCCGCCTGCCGGGGTTCGCCGCGCCCGTCGCCGCCTGGCTGGTGGCGGCTCCGCTCGAGATGTCCGACGAGATGCCGCTCGGCCTCACCCCGCTGGTGGGACGGGAGCGCGAGGTCGATCTCGTCGTGCAGCGCTGGCAGATGGTCGAGGGCGGGGAGGGGCAGGCGATCCTGATCGGCGGCGAGGCCGGGATCGGCAAGTCCCGCCTGGTGCGCACGTTCCATGAGCGCCTGGCGGACCGCGGACCCTGGTGGCTGGTCTGCTACGGCTCGCCCTATGCGCGGAGCTCGCCGTTCTTCCCGGTCATCGAGCTGCTGCGGCGGCAGTGGCTGCAGCCGGCCGCGTCCCCGGAGGGCGAGCTCGCGCGCCTGGAGGACCTCCTGCTCCGGCACGACCTGCCGCTCGCGGAGACCCTGCCGCTCTTCGCCACCCTGCTCTCCCTGCCGCTTCCCGCCCTGCCTGAGGACATCGCGCCTCCCCCACTCACGCCGGAGACGCAGAGGAGGAAGACGCTCGACGCCCTCGTCCAGCTCTTCCTCCAGGCCGCGGAGAGCCACCCCGGCGTCCTGATCGTCGAGGACCTCCAGTGGCTCGATCCGTCGACGCTCGCCTGGATCGGCTCCCTGCTCGAAGCGCTGGCGCGCACGCCGCTCCTCCTGATCCTCACCTTCCGGCTGGAATTCCAGATCCCGTGGTCTTCGCGCTCCCACTGGACGCAGATCAACCTGGGCCGGCTGACCGACGGCGAGGCCGGCCAGCTGATCGACCGGATGGGGGGAACCCGCGGGCTGTCCGCGGAGATCCGGCGGCAGATCGTCGCCAAGTCCGACGGCATCCCGCTGTTCGTCGAGGAGCTCACCAAGAGCGCCGTCGAGGCGAGCGACGCGTCCGGGCAGGCGTCCGGTGAAATGGGAATCCCCAGCCTGCTGCGCGATTCGTTGACCGCGCGCCTCGACCGTCTGGGGCAGGCCAAAGAGGTCGCCCAGCTGGCGGCGGTGATCGGCCGGGCCTTCTCCTTCGAGCTGATCTCGGCGGTCTCGCCATTCGATCCGGCCACGCTGCAGCGGGAGCTCGACCGGCTGGTGCAGGCCGAGCTGGTCTACCGCAAGGGGATCGGCGCGCGCAGCCAGTATCTGTTCAAGCACGCTCTCCTCCAGGACGCGGCGCGCGAGCTTCTGCTGGCGCGCGACCTCCAGCGCCTGCACCAGAAGGTCGCCGAGGCTCTGGAGGACCGCTTTCCCGAGACCGCGGCCGCGCAGCCGGAGCTCCTGGCGCACCACTACACCGAGGCCCGGCAGCTCGACAAGGCGAGCGCGCTCTGGCTGCGGGCGGGCCAGAGCGCGCTACGGCGGTTCGCCAACATCGAAGGGATCGAGCACCTCCAGGAGGGGCTCGCGTGCCTGCGGGAGCTCCCTCCGTCGGCGGAGCGCGACCGCCGCGAGCTGGAGATGCAGGTGGCCCTGGGGCCGGCCCTGGTGATGGACCGCGGGCACTCGCAGGCCGAGGTCAAGGCGTCGTTCGACCGGGTTTTGGAGCTCAGCCGGAACGCCGGCGGGGTGCCCAAGGAGATCCAGCTGCTCCTCTGGAGCTTCTACAACACGCGCGGCGAGATCCGCACCTCCCGCGAGCTGGCCCTGCAGATGGTCGAGGCCGGGGAGGCCGGAGAAAATCTCGGCTTCCTGATCTATGCCGTCCAGGCGGTCGCCTCGTCCCACTTCTATTCGGGAGACCTGGCGACCGCTCTCCGCGCCCACCACCGGGTGCTGGAGCTCTATCCGGCCGACCTGGAGCACCCGCTGCTCGACTGGATGGGTTTCGATCCCCGCGTTCTCGCCCTCTGCGAGCTGGGCCAGAACCTCTGGTTCCACGGCCTGCCGGACCAGGGGCTCGAACGCGCCAACGCGGCTCTCGGTTTCGCGCGCCGGCTGGGCCATCCTCCCAGCCTCGCGATCGCCTACCTGCTCCTGGCGTTCCTCCATCACTTCCGGCGGGAGGAAGCCATTGCGCGCGACTATGCCCAGAGCCTCTACGACCACTGCCAGGCGCAGGGCTTCCACTTCTTCCAGGCGCACAGCAGCTTCTTCCTCGGCCTGACCGGCGCCGCCCTGGCCGCGGGCGCGGGCGAGAGCGAAGCCGCGGACGCCGGAATCGAGCAGGCCCTCGAAGGGCTCGCGACGATCCGCCGGGTCCACGAGCAGGAGCTGCACGCGCCGCTCTTCCTCGCCTGGGTGGCCGAGGTGCTGATCGCCCGCGGCCGGTGTGCGGAGGCGGAGCGGCTCCTCGCGGAAGCGTTCGAATCTCTCGACCGCCGGGACGAGCGCTTCTGGGAGCCG
This sequence comes from Thermoanaerobaculia bacterium, assembly GCA_035637095.1. GTDB lineage: Bacteria > Acidobacteriota > Thermoanaerobaculia > Multivoradales > UBA5704 > UBA5704. The sequence goes on along the minus strand of DASPXX010000110.1, from coordinate 7,220 downwards.
GAGGTCCACCGCCTGCAGGGAGTCCTCCAGGGGTCTCCGGAGAAGCTCCAGACCGCCCTCGCGATGGCCCGCCGCAACGGCAGCCTGGCGCTGGAGCTGCGCGCCGCCATGGACCTCAGCCGGCTCTGGCACCGGGAGGGGCGGAGCGAGGAGGCCGCCCGCCTCCTCGCCGGGGTCTACGACCGGACCACCGAGGGCCGGGACACTCCGGATCTTCAGGCGGCCTGCGCGCTGCTCGCGGACATCCGCTCCGGCAGGAGCGCCGCCTGACGGAGCTGGCGCCGCATCGACCAGAAGAGATAGACATAGGTGCAGTCGAGCGTCGTCGCGAGGATCGCGATGAAGCGCAGGAAGTAGTTGTCCGGATAGTGGATGTTCATGAACACCGTGTTCATGCCGGTGCCGATCGTCCGCAGCCAGGCGGCGGCGAACGAGAAGTTCTCCAGGCTCTTCTGGCGCAGCAGGAGCGGAATGTAAAGGAACGAGATGCACAGCTGGTCGAGGTAGGCCGAGGTCGCCCCGATCGGCGTGTCAATCCCCGAAACGTGCATCGAGTAGACGCCGGCCACCCAGGCGACGGTCGTGAAGATGCAGGCCGGGACGTACCAGCCGCGGCGCCTGTCGAACGTGAGCTGTTTCCAGCCATACAAGAGGAGGCCCGCGAAAATGGCCACATCCGTGATGAACCAGACCTGATAGGTCCGCTCCAGCAGGCGGCCCATGTTGGTGGCGGCCAGGAAGCTCCAGGTGAACTCCCAGCCGATGTCGGCGCAGCCGGCGAAGACCGGCATCTCGATGAACTTCTTTTTGATGATGTTCTTGATGAAGATGCAATAGACGATGACCCACAGGAAGCAGCCGCCGACGAAGAGGAACAGCTCGAGCGGTGTGTAGTCCGTGAAGTTGATCCGTTGGCTCCAGTAGACCGAGCTCAGCATCGCCGTCTCCTCCTTTTTAGATCAAATCAAACCAGCTCCGTTCCGCGCAGGTCCGCGACCGAGTCCGGGATGATGAACTGCACCGGCCCGCCGCGGCTCTTGTCGATCATCTTGTCGAACAGGTGCCGGCTGAGCACTTCCACCAGCCCGCAGGGGGCCAGCTCGGCCAGCCCCTGCTCGACCGTCAGCGCGAGACAGAAGGACTTCCGCAGCAGCTCATGCCCTTCGACCGGCGCCACGCCGACCCGTGCGAGCTCCTCGGGGCTCAGGAGATCGGCCATGGCGATCTGCGGCGCCAGCGCGAGGTCGGTATGCCGGAGTGGCCTGGGGAGGAGGCTCACCATCATGTCCAGATTGTCCTTGGTCAGCACGACTCCGCTGGGGTTCTCCTCCGGCCCGGTGAACTGCCGGCGCGTGTAGGAGGCGTAGAACTGCGCCGCGTCGTCCACCGTCCGGGGAATCAGGCTGTCGTCGAACGGGGCTCCGTCCGGATGGATGCCCATGAGCAGGGCGTAGACCCGCCAGAGGTAGTAATAGTCCTCCGCCTCCTCGTCGGTGAGGCCGAGGTCCAGCTTGCGCAAGCCCTCGATCACCAGAGAGGAGAACGCCATCAGCGTGGCCAGCATGTCCTCGTGGTTCACCGGCGGGCCGAACCGTTCGGAGTAGCCGGGGCGGCGGTGCGGCACGATGGCGCGCACGCCGGCATGGAGCAGGCGCAGCTTCTGCGCGGTGACCACCGCGAGCCCGCCCGGAGCGTAGGCGTTGCGCGCCGTGACGTTGACGAGCATCTGCACGACTCCCATCAGGCGCTTGAAGGGATCCTTCTGCAGATCGCGCGAGATCATCAGGATGTGGGTGAGGCACGGAGCCGAGTAGCCGCTCGGCAGGCTGGAGGCGAGCAGCACCAGACAGGACGTGGCCGCATAGCGCAGGAAGATCGCGGACGCGCGGTCCAGGCGGGCGAGATCGAGGTCCGGCGGCAGCGCCTCCGTCTGGCGGACGAACTCCTGAAAGGCGGCCGGCGCATCGGCGACGATCGGCTGGTCGTCCGAGCGCATGTTCTGGAAAATGTAATTGATCTCGCCGAGGCTGTGCGTCGTGAGGAAGCTCGCCACCGCCGCATCGGCCAGCGCATCGGTCTGGCGGCGCAGGTCATCGAGAAAGCGATCGTCCGCCCATTTCGGATCTGCCATGGTTCGACCTCCGGGGCTGTAGTTCGACAGGAACGGGCTGATGATAAACCATTCCGGACGGGATGGGACCCTCACCCCCGGCCCCTCTCCCACGAGTGGGAGAGGGGAGAGGGTTAGGGGGTTTCGCTGTCTCTGGAAGATTCTTGGTCGGGGATGAGGGCCTACTGCAGATCCAGGTCCGCGAAGTCCGGGATCCCCAGCGGCGCGGCGGTGAAGCCCTTCACCTTCCAGGAGTGGGCGTAGATGGTGGGGCCGTAGATCAGGGGGAAGAGCGGCACCTCGGCGGCGATCCGCTTGAGCAGCGCGGCGCGGACCTCCTCGCGCGGCTCCTGGCGCAGGGTGGCCAGGGCCTCGTCCGTCTCCCGGCTGCGCCACCGGCTGAGGTTGGCGCCGACGCTCTTGCGCTCCGGCACCAGGATGGATGCGGAATCGAGATTCGCCTCCAGGAAGTCCACCGGATCGAGCGTATCGGCGATCAAGCCGGCGAGGGCGAGGTCGTAATCGCCGCGCTGCACCCTGGCGAAGTACTCCTGCATGGTCGCGGTGGGGACGACCTCGACAGCGATCCCCAGCTTGTCGATCTGCGCGGCGATGAGCTCGCCGACCTTGCGCGGGTTGGGCAGGTAGGGACGGGGGGCGAAGATGAGGAGGAGCACCAGCCGCGCCGGCTTCTGCACACCGGGCTCGGCGAGCAGGGCGCGGGCCTTGGCCGGATCGGGCGTCAGGCCGTCGTTGCCGCGCCCGAGCATCGGCGGCAGCAGGTTGGTGGCGGCGAAGGCGGTGGCCGTCGCATAGAAGAGCTTGGCGATCTCCAGCCGGTCGATCGACAGCGCGATCGCCCGCCGCACCCGCGGATCGTCGAGCCCCGGCCGTTCGGTATTCATATAGAGGATGGCGGTCGAGCTGCCCGGCTCGGTGAGGCGCCGGACGTTCTTGAGGCGCATGATGTCCTCGCGGGAGATGACGTTCGAGAAGTCCACCTCGCCCGCCTCCAGCGCCGCCAGGAGCGTCTCGGGCCGCCCCTGGGCGTCGGGCGGATAGAGCTGGATCACCACCTCGTCGATCGCCGCCTTGCGGCGGGCGTGGGGGTTCCGCACCAGCCGCGTGCGGTCCGGCGTCGCGCCCGGCGCCACCATGTAGGGGCCGGTGCCGAAGAGCGTCCCGCGCGATTCCAGGGTCACCGCGCAGTAGCGCTGGGCGAGCGCCAGGTCGAGCCGCGCGTTCGGCCGGCCGAGATGGAAGACCACCCGGTCGCCGCGCGCCTCGACCTCGGCGTGCTGGCGCAGCATCGCGACCCGGGAGAGCGAGTCGGCGACGTGGCGGGCGGTCAGCGGCGTGCCCTCCGAGAAGCGGACCCCCGGGCGGACGGCGGCCGAAAGCTCGGTCGGCCCGTCCTGGCGCAGCCGCTCCTCGAAGAGCACCGGCTCGGGGAGCCGGCCGCCGGCCGGCTGGGCGAACGGCGCCTCATAGATCTGCGTCACCACCGTCTGGCTGACGAAGTCCTGCGCCTCGCGCGGGTTGAGCGTGTTGACCGGCGTGAGCACTCCCACACGCAGCGTCTTGGTTGCAGCCATCTGGACCTCCTTCGGTCCCCCCTTCCTACCACAGATCCGCCTGAAAATCGCCGATCCCTGTCGCCTCAGACGTGGACCCCGTGCTCCTCCATCTCCACCGGCTCGACCTGGATGGTCAGGTGGTCGATGCCGAAGCGGCCATGGAGGGTCGCCCGGACCTCGGTCAGCGCATCGCAATACGACTGCCCGTCCTCGACCACCACGTGGCAGGAGAGCGATTCCATCCCGCTGGTGATGGTCCACACGTGGAGATCGTGGACCTCGAGGACGCAGGGGAGGTCCATCAGACAGTTGCGCACCTCGTCCACGTCGATGTGCCGGGGCGCCCCCTCCATCAGCACGCCGACCGTGTCGCGCAGCAGGTCCCAGGCCGAGTAGATCACGAGGAGGGAGATGAGCGCCGAGGCCACGGAATCGGCCCAGGTCCAGCCGAAGGCCCAGATGAAAGCGCCGGCGAGGATGGCCTGGACGCTGCCCAGGGCGTCGGTGAGGACGTGCAGCCAGGCGCCGCGGACGTTCAGGTTCTCCTCCCGGCCGCCGGAGAGGATGCGCAGGCTGACCAGGTTGACCAGCAGGCCGCCCGCGGCGATCGCCATCATCAGGGGGGCCTGGACCTGGGACGGGGCGCGGAAGCGCTCCACCGCCTCGCGCAGGATGAAGATCGAGAGGACGACGAGGGCCACCCCGTTGGTCAGGGCCGCGAGGATCTCGATGCGGTAGTACCCCCAGGTCCGGCGCGGCGTCGGCGGCCGCTGTGAGATCCAGATGGCGAAGAGGGACAGGCCGAGGGCCGCGGCGTCCGAGAGCATGTGCCCGGCGTCGGCGAGCAGGGCGAGCGAGCCGGAGACGAGCCCGCCGGCGAATTCGGCGACCATGTAGAGGCTCACCAGCACGAGCGTGAAGAACAGGCGGCGCCGGTTGCGGACAGAGCCGCCATGGGAGTGATGCCCATGGGAGTGTCCGTGGTGGGAGTGTCCGGCGCTCATGACGGGGGCATTCTCCTATTCAGGCCGCCCCGCGGGCAAGAAATGAATCGCACCTTGCCGCCATTCAGAAGCATCGACACCACGCAACCATCGTGATAGGGTACGGCTACCAAAGGGGACAAGCATGCGTCGACCGGCTCGCGCTTTCCTTTTCCGGCTGACCAGCCGGGTCCTCTGCATCACCCTCGCCCAGACCCTGCCTGCCCTGGCCGCCGGCGCGGCCCAGCCAGCCCCGGTTCCTCGCGAGATGCCACCCGCTCCCCCGGAGACCTCGCGGATCGAGACCGCCGGCCCGAGCGCCCCGTCCCCGGAGACCGCTCCTCTCGCGGCCGTCTCCCTCGTGCCCGGTTGGAACCTCGCCTCCGTCCAGAACGAGCCCGTCGACCCCGCCCCGGCGGGGGTCTTCTCCCCGGTCTCCGGCAAATTCACCCGCGTCTGGGCCTATGACGCCTGCACGCCGGGCGCTCCCTGGAAGCTCTACGACCCGGCCAATGCCGCGGCCAGCGACCTCACGGCCGTCGACCAGAAGATCGGCTTCTGGATCGAGATGACGGCGCCCGCGGCGGTACCGAACCCGGGCTCTCTGGCGGACGCGACGACGATCCATCTCTGCCCGGGCTGGAACCTCATCGGCTTTCCGGCCGAGCAGGAACGGCCCGTGCGCACGGCGCTCTTCTCGATCGAAGGCAAGTACTCGCGCGTCTTCGGCTACGACCCGGCGGACCCGGCGGATCCCTGGGAGATCTATGACGTCGCGGTTCCCGCCTGGGCGAACGACCTGGAGCTGATGCAGCCCGGCCGCGGCTACTGGATACTCGCCACCGCCGAGACCGACCTCACGATTTCCAATACCGGGGCAGAGCCGGAGGTGGCCCTCACCGCGCCGGCGGATCTCGCGGTGGTCACCTCCCCCACCGAGGTGCGGGGCACGGTGAAGAGCGACCGCCTGCAGAGCTGGACGCTCTCCTACCGCGCCCACGGCGAGGCCGGGGCGACCGTCTTCGCCACGGGCAACTCGCCGGTCGTGAACGCCACCCTGGCCACCTTCGATCCGACGCTCCTCCTGAACGGCGGCTACACGGTCGAGCTGACCGCCACGGACTTCAACGGCCAGAGCAGCACGGTTTCCGTCGATGTCGACGTCGAAGGCCAGATGAAGGTCGGCAACTTCACGCTGTCGTTCCTCGACCTGGAAATCCCGCTCGCGGGGCTGCCGGTCCAGATCTATCGGAACTACGACAGCCGCGACAAGCGCCGGGGCGACTTCGGCGTCGGCTGGACCTTGGCGCTGAAGCAGGGTTCGTACCGGAACAACCGGAAGCCGGGGGACGGTTGGCAATTCTCTTCAGGTTTCCTTCCCTGCCAGAACATCGGAGAGACGAAGTCTCATGTGACGACCATCCGCCTCTCAGACCGCGAGGTCTACCGTTTCCGTCTGCGGCTCGCGAGCCCGGCGATCACGCTCGGCGGCTGTTTCGGCCAGGCGCGATTCGACTTCGTGGACGGCCCTGTACCGGGAGCGACCCTGGCGATCGTCGGCAACAGGGAGGTCCTCTACCAGAACGGCACCGATTACGTCGTTGACTCCGGCGAGTTGGAGATCTTTGAGCCGGGCCAGGTCCGGCTGACGACCCGGGACGGCCGCGTATTCGACCTCAGCCTCCAGCAAGGGGTCACTCGTATCCAGGATCGGGACGGGAACACCTTGTCCATCACCCCGAGCTCGATCACCCACTCAGACGGCCTCTCGGTAGCAATTCAGCGCGACAGTCTCGGCAGGATCACGAGTATTACCGATCCCGAGGGAAAGAGCCTCACCTACGGCTATGACTCAGCCGGCGACCTGGTGAAGGTCACCGACCGGGATGCCAACACGACCCGCTTCACGTACAACAGCAATCACCACCTCTTGGAGATCGAGGATCCGCTGGGCCGGACGCCGGTCCGCAATGAGTACGACGCCTCGGGCCGCCTGATCAGGACCACCGACGCCGCTGGCAAGACGATCGAGCTCGATCATCGCATCGGCGATCGGCAGGAGCTCGTCACCGATCGTCTCGGCCACACCCGACTCCTGGAATACGACCAGCGTGGCAACGTGATGCGGGAGGTGGATGCCGATGGCAAGGAGGTGCTGCGGACGTTCGATGCCGATGACCGCCTGCTCTCCGAGACTGACGCGTTGGGCAACACTACAACCTATACCTACGACGCGAACGGCAACCGGACGAGCGTCACCGATCCCGCCGGCAACCGGACGAGCTTTACCTACAACAGCCGCGGCGATGCCCTGACGACGCTCGATCCGCGGGGAAAGCTGACCAAGTATGCCTACGACGCCAAAGGCAACCTCACCACAGCCACAGGTCCCCTCGGAAGAATCTCGACCTATACCTACGACAGCCGTGGCAACGCGCTGACCGCAACCGACCCCGAGGGCAACGCCCTCACCATGAGTTATGACGCGTCTGGACGCCTGGCCAGCGAGACCGACGCTCTCGGGTACGTCACCACCTACACGTTCGACCG
>DASPXX010000109.1:0-17505 GCA_035637095.1 Thermoanaerobaculia bacterium | reverse complement strand
CGCGGGTGATCATGTCGGCGTGCACCCGCCGGTTGGGATAGCGGGCCGAGCCGCGCCGCACCAGCCGCACCACCTGGTCGTGCTGCCAGCCGGAGAAGCGGATCACCTTGCCGAGGAACCAGACGCGCCGCCGGATCGTGTACGCCTCGTGCTTCGGCGCGCCGGCGACCAGCGTCTCGATCTCCTTCTGGAGAGCCGGCGTGCAGCGCTCGTCCGCGTCGAAGATGAGGATCCACTCGTTGGGGACCTGGTCCATCGCCCAGTTCTTCTGCGAGGCCGAGCCGAAGTAGGTGCGCTGGTAGAAGCGGACCTTCTCATAGCCTTGCGCGATCTCCGGCGTGCGGTCGGTCGAGAAGGAGTCGACGATCAGGATCTCGTCGCACCAGAGGAGCGACTCGATGCACCCGGCGATGTTCTGCTCTTCATTGAACGTGGTGATGATCGCCGAGATGGCTGGGCGGGTCTGGGGCATACCCGCTGAGACTATCACTACCCGGGACGGGGGCTTCCGTGATGAAATCGGGGGCGGTGCGCGAATACCTGGTCTTCCTGGTCCTGTTCCTGGTGAAGGTCCTGGCCCGGACCTTCTACCGGCTCGACTACGGGTTCATCGGCGACGTGCCGTCCGATCCCTGGCGCGGCCACCGTCTGGTCGCGATCCTCAACCACACCAGCCTCTACGAGGCCCTCTTCGCCGGGGTCTGCCCGAACCGCTTCCTCTGGCGGATCGCCCGCCACGGGGTGGTGCCGATCGCCAAGAAGACCGCCGACCGGGCGCTGGTCGGCCGTTTCTACGGCCTGGTGGCGAAGCGGGTGATCTCGATCACCCGCGAGCGGGACGAGACCTGGAGCCAGGTGCTGCGGCAGATCGATCCCGACGCCATGGTCCTCCTCCTGCCCGAGGGGCGGATGAAGCGGGCCAACGGTCTCGACTCCGAGGGCAAGACGATGACCGTGCGCGGCGGTATCGCGGACATCCTGGAGACCCTGGGCGACGGGCGCATGCTGCTCGCCTACAGCGGCGGCCTCCACCACGTCCAGATCCCCGGGCAGCGGCTGCCGCGCCTGTTCAGGACCATCCGCATGCGTCTGGAGGTGATCGACATCGGCGCCTACCGCGCGGCGCGCATGGAAGAAGGAGGAGGTCCCCGCGGCTTCCGCCGCGCCGTCGCCCAGGACCTGGAGAAGCGGCGGGACACCTACTGCCCGGTGACGCCGGAAAGCGACCGGGCGGCGGCTCACCGCACTCCGTCTCCAGGTCGAGAATACTGAGCAATACGCGACCTGCTCCGGATTCCGGAGCTCCCGGATGCCGCAAAGCGTGACCTGCCGCGGCCGATTCTCGACTTCGACCGAGTTATTCGCGACCTGTTTCCCGGTATCCTCGACTCATTCGCGACTCATCTCGATCCAGAGACAGCTGTTCTCGACCCATTCCCCGGCTTGTGCGGTTCCGAGGCAGCGGAGAGCCCTGTATTGCGCGGTGGAGTCGAGAATGAATCCGGAATACTCGACCCATTCCTGAAGGGCGCTCACTCCCCCCGGTTGATTCTCGACCGGCTGTCGCGGATCTCTGGCCCGCTCGCGGGCATTCATCGTGCATTCGTGCCGCGGCGGGGGTGCACGGTGTTCAGCAAGAGCTTCGAGATCTTCCGCGTCCTCGGCTTTCCCATCCGCCTCGACCTGAGCTGGGTCCCGGTGGCCGCTCTGGTGACCTGGTCGCTGGCCTCGGGGGTCTTTCCGGCCCTCGCGCCGGGGATCTCCACGCCCATGTACTGGTGGATGGGCGCCGCCGCCTCGCTCGGCCTCTTCGCGTCGGTGATCCTCCACGAGCTCGGCCATTCCCTGGTGGCCCGGCGCTACGGGATCACGATCCGGGGGATCACGCTCTTCTTCTTCGGCGGCGTCGCCGAGATGGTGGGAGAGCCGCCGAGCGCGCGCTCCGAATTCGTGGTGGCCGCGGCCGGCCCGGCGGCGAGCCTCGCGGTGGCCGGCGCCGGGTGGGGCGCGATGCTGGGCGCCACGGCCCTCGGCGCGCCCGGGCCGCTCACCGCGGTGATCGGCTATCTGGCCCTCACCAATGCGATCCTCGCCGCGTTCAACCTCATCCCGGCCTTCCCGCTCGACGGCGGGCGCATCCTCCGCTCCCTCCTCTGGGGCTGGCGAGGCGACCTGCGCCGCGCCACCCGGATCTCCTCCGCGGTCGGCGCCGGGTTCGGCTTCCTGCTGATCGGCCTCGGGATCCTCCGGGCCGCGTGGGCCGGCGACTACGTCGGCGGGATCTGGTGGGTGCTCCTGGGGCTCTTCGTGCGCGGCGCCGCGGCCGGCGCCTACCAGCAGCTCCTCCTCCGCCAGGTCCTGGAGAGCGAGCCGGTCGCCCGCCTGATGCACCCGCATCCGGTCGCGGTGCCGCGCTCGCTCGCGCTCGCCGACTGGATCCGCGAATACGTCTACCGCTATCCCTTCAAGATGTTCCCGGTGGTGGACGGCGGCGGCCGGCTGATCGGGTGCATCAAGGTCCGCCGGCTCCGCGAGATCCCGCGCGAGGAGTGGGACCGCCAGACGGTCGGCGCCTTCGTCGAGCAGTGCGGCCCCGAGAACACCGTGCCGGCCGGGGCCAACGCCCTCTCGGCCCTCTCGCTGATGACGAGCGGCGGCGTCTCCGGCCTGATGGTGGTCGAAGGCGACCGCCTGCTCGGCATCCTCTCCTTGAAAGACCTTCTGCGGTTCTTCACCTTCCGCACCGAGATCGAAGGCATCTAGCTATACTGTCCCGGTGGAGGCCTTCCGCAACTGGAGCACGCGCCTGGCGGCGCTGGCTCTGATCGTCCTCTTCTATGGCTTCGCCCGCCTGCCGGAGGCCTCCGAGAGCGAGCGGCGGGAGCTCGCGGCCCGCTTCGCCTTCACCCGCGCGGCGCTCCCCGAGCTGCCCGCGGGACAGGGTCCGGAGCGGCGCACGGTGCGGCCGGTCCACCCGAGCCTGCGCCACATCGCGGGCTGGGTCTCCGCGGTCGGGGCCGGCGTCGCCCTCCACGACCTGGACGGCGACGGCCTGCCGAACGACGCGTGCACGATCGACACGCGGGTCGACCTCCCCCTGGTCGCTCCGGTGCCGGGGACCGGCGACCGCTATCCGCTCTTCTCCCTCGATCCGGGACCCGGCCGCTTCGACCGCGCCACCATGGCCCCCATGGGCTGCCTCCCCGGCGACTGGAACGAGGACGGGTGGACCGACCTCCTGGTCTATTACTGGGGCCGGCCGCCGGTCGCCTTCCTGCGCATCCCCGGCAGCCGCCCGGCCGCGGACGCCTTCCGGCCGGTCGACGTGGCCCCGGCGGTCCCGGCGGAGAATCGCTGGTACACCAACGCGCTGACCAGCGCCGACGTCGACGGCGACGGCCATCTCGACCTGATCGCCGGCAACTACTTCCCGGACGGCGCGCGGCTCCTCGACGTCCGCGCCGGCGGCCGCGAGCACATGCACCGCTCGATGTCGCGCTCGGAGAACGGCGGCACCGACCGGCTCCTCCTCTGGCAGCGGGCGGGCGCCGGGGACGTCGCCTTCAAGGACGTCCCGAACGCCTTCGACCGGCAGACCACTCTGTCCTGGACCCTCGCCGTGGGCGCGGCGGACCTCGACGGCGACCTGCTGCCCGAGATCTATTTCAGCAACGACTTCGGCAGCGACCGCCTGCTCTCCAACCGCTCGACCCCCGGACACCCGAGGCTGGTCGCGGTGCAGGGCGTCCGGCGGTTCACCGATCCGGCGTCCAAGGTCCTCGGCCGCGACTCCTTCAAAGGAATGGGACTCGACTTCGCGGACCTGAACGGCGACGGCATGCCCGACCTCTACGTGAGCAACATCGCCCAGAGCTGGGCGCTGGAGGAGAGCCACTTCGTCTGGGTGAGCGACGGCCGGCCGGAGCGATTGCGGCAGGGGATCGCGCCCTACCACGACGCCGGCGAGGACCTCGGCCTCTCGCGCAGCGGCTGGGCGTGGGACGCGCGCTTCGCCGACTTCGACAACGACGGGGTCCCGGAGGCGATCCAGGCGGTCGGCTTCCTGCGCGGCACGACGAACCGCTGGCCCGAGCTCCACGAGCTTGCCCTGGGCAACGACAACGACATGAGCGATCCCGGCTGGTGGCCGCACCTCGCGCCGGGGGACGACCTCTCGGGGCACCTGCACAACCCGTTCTTCGTGCGCGCCGCGGACGGCCGCTATTACGATCTGGCGGCCGAGGTGGGGATCGCCGACAGCTTCGTCAGCCGCGGCCTGTCGATCGCGGACGTCGACGGCGACGGCGACCTCGACTTCGCGGTGGCCAACCAGTGGGACCGCTCCTGGTTCTACCGCAACGACGCCCGCCGCGCCGGCGCCTCGCTCGTCCTCGACCTGCGCCTGCCGGCCGGGGCCGGGACGCGGCCGGCGGTGGGCGCCGAGGCCACGGTCCGCCTGCCGGACGGCACGCGGCGGTTCGCCCAGGTCGACGGCGGCAGCGGCCACTCCGGCAAGCGCGCGCCGCTCCTCCACTTCGGCCTCGGAGCCATTGATCCCCGGCAGCCTCTCGCGGTGGAGATCCGCTGGCGCGACAGCCGGGGACGGGTGCGCGAGAGAACGTACAGACTCCCCCCGGGGCACCACGTCCTGCAGCTCGGGCGAGGCGAGGCCGATGGCCCCATCTGATGTCCTATCTAATAAGGACGTCCGGCTGACGTCGCTCCGCCGGTTCGCGGTCGCGATCTCGATCCTCAATCTCCTGGGCCACACGGTGCTCGGCTTCGAGCAGGCGTGGATCACACCGTTCGTCGGCCTGCTCGCAGCCTACGGGACGGAGGTGCTGCTCGAAGCCGTCGAAAGCCGCCGCACCGGGCGCCGGCCGCGCTTCCTGGGTCCGTTGCCGGGGCCGGTGGACTTCCTTCTCCCGGCGCACATCAGCGGCCTCGCGGTCTCGATGCTCCTCTATGCCAACCAGCGGCCGATGCCGGTCGCCTTCGCCGCGGTCGCCGCGATCGCCTCGAAACATCTGTTCCGGGCCGGGGCGAACGGCCACAGCCGGCACTTCTTCAACCCGTCCAACCTGGGGATCACGCTGACGCTCCTCGCCTTCCCCTGGGTGGGGATCGCCCAGCCGTACATGTTCACCGAGAACTTCTCGGGCGCCTGGGACTGGGTGCTGCCGGCGATCGCCATCTGCTCCGGCAGCCTCTTGAACATCAAGCTCACCAGGCGCATCCCGCTGATCCTCTCCTGGCTCGGCGGCTTCGTCCTCCAGGCCGCGGTACGCCATTTCCTCCTCGGCAACCTGTTCCTGGCCTCGCTCAACCCGATGACCGGCATGGCCTTCCTTCTCTTTACCTTCTATATGATCACCGACCCGGCGACGACGCCGTCGGGCTGGCGCGCTCAGGTGGCTTTCGGGCTCTCCGTGGCGGCGGGCTACGGCATCCTGATGGCGCTCCACGTCGTCTTCGGGCTGTTCTTCGCGCTCACCTCGGTCTGCGCGGCCCGGGGGGCGCTCCTCCAGGCGCGGGCCTGGATGGAGCGGCGGGCCGAGCAGCGGGTCCCGGTGCCGGCGGCCTGACCGCGGTCCTTCACTTCCTCTTCTTCCGCCGCCGCAGCCGCAGCCGCCTCCTCCGGCGCCTCGGTACCACGATCCCGGCCCTCTCGTTGCCCGCGTCGATCTCGCGGGCGATCTCGGAGTTGACCTCGCCCCCCATCAGGATGGCAAAGCCGATCAGGTAGAACCAGAGGAGCAGGAGGATCACCGCGCCCAGCGAGCCGTAGGCGGTGGTGAGCCGGTGGAAGTAGGCGAGGTACGAGCGCAGGGTGAGCGAGGCGCCGAGGAGGAGCGCGACCCCGGTCACCCCCCCGGGGGTCCACCAGGAGCGGTCCATGCTCCCGCGGAGATTCGGCGCGAAGTTGTAGACCATGTCGAACGAGAGCACCAGGAAGGCGATCACCAGCGGCCAGCGCACGACGTGCCAGGCGACCAGGAGGAACGGGCCGACGATGAGCCGCGTCGCGAGCGCGTCCGCGATCACCTCGCCGTAGAAGACGAGGGCGAGCGCGCCCGCCACCAAGACCGCGAAGGCCACCGTGAGCGCCATGGCGAGCGGCCGCCTTATCCAGACGCGGCGGGTCTCGCGGAAGCCGTAGGCCGTGTTGAGCGTGCGCCCGACCGCGATCATCCCATTCGAGGCCACCCAGACCGCCGCGAAGAGGCTGACGTAGAGCTTGACGCCGCTCCTCGCGACCGTGATCTCATTGAGGGTGCCGGCGAGGAGGGCCGTCACCTCGCGGCTCGGCGAGAGGCGGGCGATATACCAGAAGAGGTTCCAGCGCAGCTGCGCGCTCGCCCCGGCGAGATAGCCGAGGAGCGTCGTCAGGAAGAGCAGCAGGGGGAAGACGGAGAAGAGAAAGAAGTAGCCGAGCTCCGCGCAGCGCCCGAGCACCTCGTCCTCCCAGATCTGCCGCCAGAGCCGCAACCCCAGCTCGCGCCACGAGAGCCCGGCGCGGGTCCACAGCGTCGCCATCGTCCCCGCATGCTAGCATCGAGCGCTGCAAAAGCCCGCCTGGCGGGCATTCCATGGCATCGAGGAGCGCGATGGATCGCGACAAGGCAGGCGAGCGGATCGCCAGGTTGCGCGCGGAGATCCGCCATCACGATTATTTATATTACGTCAAGGACAATCCGAAGATCTCGGACGAGGAGTACGACAAGCTCTACCGCGAGCTCGTGCGGCTCGAAGAGCAGTTCCCCGACCTCGTCTCCGAGGACTCCCCCACCCAGCGCGTGGCGGGCCAGCCGCTCGGCAGCTTCCCCACCATCGAGCACGCCGCGCCCATGCTCTCGCTCGATTCGGACCAGTCCGAGGACACCCTGCGGCGGTTCGACGAGCGGCTGCGGAAGGGGCTGGGACCGGGCTTCCCCGTCGAGTACGTGCTCGAGCCCAAGCTCGACGGCGCCTCGCTCGAGCTGGTCTACAGAGACGGCGCGCTCCTCCAGGCCTCGACCCGCGGCGACGGCCGGCGGGGCGAAGGGATCACCGCCAACGTCCGCACCATGCAGAGCGTCCCGCTCCGGTTGCGCGACGACGACCGGCCGGTGCCTCCGTTCCTCGCCATCCGCGGCGAGGTCATCATGCGCGCCAAGGACTTCGACCGTCTGAACGAGCGGCTGATCTCCGAAGGCAGGGAGCCGTTCGCCAACCCGCGCAACGCCGCTGCAGGGGCGCTGCGCCAGCTCGATCCGCAGCTCACCGCCTCGCGCCCCCTCATGCTCTACGCCTACGACGTCCTCGCCTCCGAGGGACTCGCGATCGCCACGCAGTGGGACGTCCTCCAGGCCCTCCGTGACTGGGGGCTGCGGGTCAACGACCTGGTGCGGCGCGCGGAGACGCTCGACGACATCCTGGCCTACCACCGCGAGCTCGGCGGGAACCGGGACGACCTCGGGTACGAGATCGACGGCGTGGTCATCAAGTTGAACGACCTGGCGGCGCGCGAGGAGCTCGGCTGGACCTCCCGCCATCCGCGCTGGGCCTTCGCCTTCAAGTTCCCGCCGCGCAAGGAGGTGACGCGCATCCTGTCGATCCTGCCGAGCGTCGGCCGCACCGGCGTGGTCACCCCGGTCGCCATCATGCTGCCGGTCGAGATCGGCGGCGTCACCGTCTCGCGCGCCACCCTGCACAACCGCGAGGAGGTGCTGAGGAAGGACGTCCGCGAGGGAGACCGGGTGCGCGTCCAGCGGGCCGGTGACGTGATCCCCCAGGTGATCGAGCGGATCGAGGAGCCGGAGCGGGAGCGCGGCCCAGAGTGGCGGATGCCCGAGACCTGCCCCTCGTGCGGCACCCGGCTCGTCGAGCGCGGTCCGTTCACCGTCTGCCCGAACAGCTTCGAGTGCCCGGCCCAGCTCGCCGGCCGCATCGTCCACTTCGCCTCGCGCAACGCCCTCGATATCGAAGGATTGGGCGACGAGACCGCCAAGCTCTTCGTGGCCGAGGGGCTGGTGCGGCAGCTCCCCGACCTGTTCGATCTCCAGGCCGACCAGCTCGTCCGGCTGGAAGGGTTCGCGGAGAAGTCGGCGGGCAACCTGGTCGACGCCCTGGGCAAGGCATCTCAAACCGAGCTGCCGCGCTTCCTCTACGGCCTCGGCATCCCCGAGGTGGGGGTCGCCGTGGCGCGCGACCTGGCCCGCCACTTCGGCACCTTCCGGACGCTCCGCGAGGCGGACGAGGCCGCGCTCCAGGAGGTCTCCGGCGTCGGCCCCCGCATGGCCGAGGCGATCACCGCGTTCTTCCGCGAGCCGACCAACGCCGCCGTGCTCGACCAGCTCCTCACCAAGATCGAGATCGCCGAGACCGCGCCGCGCGCTGCATCCACCCCATCCGAAACCGGGGCGGGGGCCGTACAACCCTTTGCGGGCAAGAAGTTCGTCTTCACCGGCGGTCTCACCCGCCTCTCCCGCCGCGAAGCCCAGGAGCGGGTCGAAGCCCTGGGCGGCCGCGCCACCGGGTCGGTCAGCAAGTCGACCGACTGGGTGGTCATCGGAGAGGACGCCGGATCGAAGGCCGACGACGCCCGCCGCCTCGGAGTCCCGACGCTGGATGAAAACGGGTTCATCGAATTGTTGCGGGAACAGGGCGTGGACATCTGACACGAAGGAGAATCGCGTGAAAGCCAAACCCTGGAAGGCGATCCTGGCGCTCGCGGTCCTGGCCACGGCGGTTGCAGTCTGGCAGGGAGCCGCGGCGGACAACAGCAACTCGGCGGCCACCCGGCCCCAAGGAGCCAAAGTGAGCGGAAACACCTCGACCATCGAGAAGATCAACAAGACCGACGAGGAGTGGAAGAAGATCCTCACTCCCGAGCAGTACAAGATCCTGCGCAAGCACGGTACGGAACCGGCCTTCACCGGCAAGTACCACGACAACCACGAGAAGGGGGTCTACGTCTGCGCCGCCTGCGGCCTCCCCCTGTTCAGCTCGGACACCAAGTTCGACTCCGGCACCGGCTGGCCGAGCTTCTGGAAGCCGCTCGACGCGTCTCACGTCGGCACCGACACCGACAAATCCTTCTTCATGTCGCGGACCGAGGTCCACTGCGCCCGCTGCGGCGGCCACCTCGGGCACGTCTTCCCCGACGGCCCGCCGCCCACCGGTCTGCGCTACTGCATCAACTCGGCGGCCCTCGACTTCCAGAAGGCGAAGTAGGCCCTCACCCCCGGCCCCCTCTCCCGGCAGCGGGAGGGGGGCTTTGCTCCGTGAGCCAGCAAAGTCGTAAGCTTGAGATATGGCGCGCCACTCTCTTCTCGAAGCCGAGCTCGATGCCATCACCGAAACCGGTCTCTACGACAGCCGGGAGTCGTTCCTGTCGGATGCCGTCCAGACCCTCTTGGCCGCACGACCGGACCTGCGGCAGGCTGTGGCCTTCCGGCTCTATGAAAAGGGCATCCTCTCGCTGGGGCGTACGGCCGAGTGGACGGGGCTCTCCATCGAAGATCTCAAGGAGATCCTCCACCAGCGAGGCATTTCCCGTGAGGCTCCAGAGAGTTTTGAAGAGACCGAGGCAATGGCGCGCGCCACTCTGCGGGCGGCGGGGAGAGAGGCCGATTGAGTGGCTCCTCCGTCGTCCTCGACAGTGACTTCCTCAGCGCTTTTCTCAAGATCGATCGGCTCCCTCTGGTGAGAAGTTTCTACCAGGCGGAGCATCTCCTCATTCCACCTTCGGTGTATCGCGAGGTGAGCCTAACCTCCCTGCTCCAGAGGCTCGCCGACATTCCCTGGCTCCGGGTCGAGTCACCTGAGCCAGGTCATCTTGAAGAGCTTTCGCAGCTGACTGGCTTCCTTGATCTTGGTGCCGGCGAGAGGGAAGCGATCGGTTTGGCGCTTCAGCGCCCCGGCTCCGTGCTCTTGATCAACGACAACCGCGCACGCCGCGAAGCTTTGCAGCGAGGGGTTCAAGCGGTGGGTATCCCCGAGTTCCTCCTGGCTTGCAAAATTTCAAGGTTCCTGGATCGGGACCAGCTCGCTGGGGCGGTCCACGATCTTCAGGAAAAGGACAGGTACGGATTCCGGGCAGATGTCCTCGCCCGGCTCCTCAGCTGAGGCGTCCCTTTGGGGGCTTGCCCCGCCCCGCGGGGGAGGGGTTAGGGGAGGGGGTTTCCCCCCGCCGCCACCCGCGCCGTCTTGCCGAGCGCTTCGAGCTCCGGGACGTCCCTCCCCTTGACCGAGGGCCAGACGACCTGCCGCGCGGCGATGACCGCATCCAACCGCTGCCAGAGATCCCGGTTGGAGACGGGCTCTCCCTCCTGGGTCTTCCAGCCGCGGCGCTTCCAGCCGTCGATCCAGCCGGTGGCACCATTCCTCAGATAGTCGCTCCCGGTGTAGACCGCCACCGTGATTCCCGGCGGCAGCGACTCCAGGGCGGCGATCGCGCCCATCAGGTCCATCTGGTTCGCCGAGGTGCTCGCGCTGCGGCCGGAGAGGAGACCCTCCCGGCCGGCGTGGCGGACCAGGGCCGCCCAGCCGCCCTTCCTCCCGGAGCAGGAGACGCGCAGGAAGACCTCGGCGTCGGGAGCCCGCTCAGCCTTCGCAACGGCCGCGCCGGCCGCCGCGCGCTGCCGGCGGATCGCCTCGGTGGCGAGCTGGTCCGCGCGGTTGTTCCAGCGGTTGGAGGCGTGCCCCTTGACCCATTTCCAGTCGATCTGGTGCGTCCTGACCAGCTCGGACAGGTGCCGCCAGAGATCCTCGTTCTGGAGCTCGCCGTCCTTGCGCTTCCACCCGCGGGCGATCCAGCCGGGAAGCCACTGGGTGATCCCCTTCCGCAGATATTGCGAGTCGGTATACAGATGGACGCGGCAGGGCTGCTTCAGCGCCTCCAGGGCGCGGATGGCCGCGGTCAGCTCCATCCGGTTGTTCGTGGTTCGCGTCTCGCCGCCGGAGAGCTCCTTCATCTTGCCGCTCGCCGGATTGATGAGGATCGCCGCCCAGCCTCCGGTGCCGGGGTTCGGCTCCGCCCCGCCGTCGGTGTAGATGGTGACTTCCGGCTCGGTCATTGCGGCGGATGCTATCATCCGCCGGATGACCACCGAACCGATGGTGAAGCCCGGCCGGCGGCTGCTCGACATGAGCTCCTACCAGTGGACGGTGCTGTTCGCCGCCTGGCTGGGCTGGGGCTTCGACGTCTTCGACGGCATCCTGTTCAATTTCGTCGCCCCCAACTGCGTGCCGACGCTCCTCGGGCTGGTCATCGGCTCGCCCGAGGCCAAGGCCGCGACGCTGCGCTGGACGGGCCTCCTCACCTCGGTGCTGCTGGTGGGCTGGGCGATCGGCGGCATCGTCTTCGGCAAGCTTGCGGACCGCATCGGCCGCACCCGGACGCTGATGCTCACCATGGTGCTCTACTCCCTGGGCACCGCCGCCTGCGCGTTCGCTCCCAACCTCTGGGTGCTGATGCTCTTCCGCATCGTGTCGAGCCTCGGCATCGGCGGCGAATGGGCGGCAGGAGCCTCCATGGTCGCCGAGGTGGTCCCCGAACGGCGGCGCGTCGAGGCCGGAGCGCTCCTCTACACCTCCGCACCGCTCGGCCTCTTCCTCGCCACCTTCGTCAACTTCCAGATCGCGGGCAACCTCTGGCGCGCGACACCCGAGACCTCGTGGCGCTACGTCTTCCTCGCCGGCCTCATCCCGGCGGCGGCGGCGTTCGCGGTGCGCGCCTTCGTGCGCGAGCCGGAGCGCTGGAAATCCGCCGCCACGGCCGCGCCGGCGCCGCGCATCGCCGAGCTCTTCTCCGAGCCTTACCGGGCCATCACCCGCTCCGCGATCTCCATGGCGGTCATCGCACTGATCAGCTGGTGGAGCTGCAACGCCTTCATCCCCGTGGTGGCGACCGGGCTCGCGCAGACGGAATCGACGCTCCGCGGGCTCGACCGCACCGCCACGTTGGCGCTGGTCGAGCACTGGAAGGTGGTCGCGACCAACTACTTCAACATGGGCGGCCTGCTCGGCACCCTGCTGACCATTCCGGCCGCCAAGCACCTCGGGCGCAAGGTGATGTTCGCCGTCTATTTCGCCGGCTCGGCCGCTTCGCTCCTCACCACGTTCGGGCTCGATCTCCCGCCCGAGATCCGCCTGCGGATGTACTTCCTGATCGGCCTGACCGTCTTCGGAGTGTTCGGCAGCTTCACCTACTACCTGCCGGAGCTGTTCCCCACGCGCCTGCGGGCGACCGGCGCGGGCTTTTCCTACAACATCGGCCGCATCATCGCCGCCGCGGGTCCGATCCTGGTGGGGACCGTCGCGGCGCATGGTCCCCAATCGACCTTCCGCGCCCTCTTCGCCGTCGGCTTCGCGCCGCTCCTCGGCCTCGCCCTCCTCCCCTGGGCGATCGAGACCCGCGGGCGGAGCCTGGTGGACTGAGGGCGCCGAAGGCCCTCAGAACGCGTTGTTGTCCAACCCCCCGCACAGCTTGCCGGGCGTGCTGTGGTAGGTCTTGACCGTGCCGCTCGCGGTGTCGGTCACCTTGAGCGTGTAGTCGAGGTCGGAGAGCGCTCCCCAGAAGAGAGCCACCCGGTTGCCGAAGTCGAGCATCTTGACCATCAGCTCGACGTTCGACTTGTCGCTGAAGGTGAAGGTGCCCGTCAGGTTCGACAGCGCCGCGGCGCCTCCTGTGCCGCTCGTGCCGTTCGCCGGGTTGCGCCAGTCCACCTCGACGGCGAAGCGGTTCTTGAGGAGGCAGAGGGTCGTCGGGCCGGAGTGGCACCCCGCGGCCGCGCGGACCGGCGACGTCGCGGGCGCCGAGGTCAGCAGGTCGGAGGCGAAATCCTGGTCGATGCCGCCGCAGTCGCCGGTCGTGTTCGTGTAGTTCTGGACCCGGCCACTCCGCGTGTCGGTCACCTCCAGGTTGTAGTGGAGGTTGGTGAGCTGCCCCCAGAACACCTTGGTCACGTCACCGAAGTCGAGGATCTTGACCAGGAGCTCCACGTTCCCCGGATCGCCGAACGAGAAGAACCCGGTCACGCTCGAGCGCGGGATCGGCTTGCCCACGCCGCTCGTGCCGTCGAACTGGTTCTGCCACGAGACCTTCACCCGGAAGCGGTTCCCCTGCAGACAGAGCGTGTCGGGTCCCGGCTTGCAGGGCGTCAGCGGATCGAGGAAGCCGCGCACCGACGCGTAGGTGGATGCGAAGGCGCCGTCGACGACGCCCGACTGGAAGTCGCAGGCCTCGGGGGTCTGCTGGCCCACGGCGCCGCTCAGCTGTCCGACCACCTGCCCGTTCGAGAGGAGCACCGGGGAGCCCGAGCTGCCGCCCGACATGCCGCCCGCGAGCTGCCGCGCATAGATGAACCGCGGGCGGGGCCATTGACCGGTCTGCGGAAGGGAGGGGTCCACCGAGGTCTCGGCGAAGACCTGCGGGTGGATGCTCGGCGGCGGGTCTTCGTTGACCGGGTTGGAGAGCCGGTACAGGTGCGTGCCGTTGGCCACCGGCGCCGCGTTCCAGCCGAGGAGGACCCGGCCCGCCGGGAGCTTCGAGAGGCGCAGGAGGGTGAAGTCGCTCGACGCTCCGGTCGCCACCAGCGTGCTGCCGGAGACCCGCGGCAGGCGCGAGAGAGAAGGTGCCGCCCCGTTGCACCCGGCCCGCACATCGTCGAAGAAGGCCTCGACGCCGGAGGCGTCCGACTGGTTGTCGATGCAGTGGTTGGCGGTCAGCATGTAGGGGACCACCGTCCTGCTGTCCGAATCGTTCAACAGCCCGCCGGTGCAGATGCTGACGAAGCCCGGACTGTCGGACGGGAACTCCAGGAGCGCGACGGCCTTGCGCACCAGGTCGACCCCCGGGAAGCGGCCGCGGTCGACGCACTGCCCGTCGATGAAGCACGCCTGGTCCGCCGCCACGACGAGCGACAGGTCCGAGGAGAGGATCTCCGCCACCCGGTCGAGCGTGAAGCGCGCCGTCGCGCCGCCGGGCACCTCGACCTCCAGACGGATGTCGGGACCGCCGACGCTCGGCGTCCAGAGCCCGCGCTTCGGATCGATCAGCTCGGCGCCGAACGGCCCCACC
The DNA here is from genome assembly GCA_035637095.1 of Thermoanaerobaculia bacterium. Taxonomy (GTDB): domain Bacteria; phylum Acidobacteriota; class Thermoanaerobaculia; order Multivoradales; family UBA5704; genus UBA5704. Next base: position 3,440 of record DASPXX010000109.1, on the reverse strand, counting down.
ACCTCGCCCCCGGCGCCGTAGACCCAGAGCCGCGCGTCCTTGGGGAGGCGGACGCCGGAGAGATGGAGCCGCAGGCGCCAAGCCTCGTCGACCCGGACGCCGGTCCCCCAGACCACCGCGCCGCGGCGCGCCGCCAGGAGCCCTCCCGCATGCTCCCGGACCTCGCCCGCGGCGGGAGCCTCCGCGATCTCGACCACCTGGGCCGCGGGCAGGGCCCGCAGGAAGCCCGCCCGGTACGGCAACCGGCCCGCGGCGTTCCACTCCTGGACCTGCCGCAGCTCGTCGCGCGCGGCGAAGACCGCGGCCGGCAGCTCGGCGAGCGGCCGGGCCTGGGCCTGCGCCGCGAGACGGAGCGGCGGCGGGATGCGGACCTCCTCCACGGGGGAGGACGGCAGGACCAGCGGACCGACGCTCTGGGCATGGAGCGGCCCGGCCATAAGGGCGAGCAGCAGACAGGAAACGAGGAGCCGGGGGTGTTTCATGATGCGTGTTGCCTCCAAAATTTCCTCTTATTCTACACTCCCTCCGTATGGACAACGCCGCCATCGCCCGCACGCTGGAGGAGGTGGCCGACCTCCTCGAGATCCGGAACGAGAACCCGTTCCGCATCCGCGCCTACCGCAACGCGGTGCGCACGATCCAGGTGCAGGCGACGCCGCTCGCCCGCATGCTGGCCGAGAACCGGCCCCTGACCGCTCTGCCGGGGATCGGCAAGGAGATGGCCAGCCACATTCGCGAGATGGTGGAGACCGGCACGCTCGGCTACCGCGACGAGCTCCTCGCCGAGATCCCGCGTTCGGTGCTCGAGCTGATGCGCCTGCCGAGCGTCGGTCCGAAGAAGGCGAAGAAGCTCTGGGACGAGCTCGCGGTCTCGACCGTCGAGGAGCTGGAGGCGGCGGCGCAGGAGGGCCGCATCGCCGGCATCCCCGGCTTCGGCGAAAAGACGCAGCAGAAGATCCTCGCCGGCATCAAGGACCACCGCCAGCACACCAGCCGCATGCTCCTCGCCGACGCCGAGCAGTTCGTCGAGCCCCTCCTCGACTGGCTCCGCCAGAGCCGGGACCTCGAGCGCCTCGAGGTGGCCGGCAGCTACCGCCGCCGCCGCGAGACCGTGGGAGACATCGACCTGCTGGCGGTCGCCAAGCGCCCGGCCGCGGTGATGAAGCACTTCCTCGCCCACGCCTGGATCGAGAAGGTCGCGATGTCCGGCGACACGCGGGCGACGGTGATCCTCGGCTCCGGGCTCCAGGTGGACCTGCGCGCCGTCCCGCCCGAGAGCTACGGCGCCGCCCTCGTCTACTTCACCGGCTGCAAGGAGCACAACGTGAAGCTCCGCCGCCGCGGCGTCGAGCGCGGTCTGCGCATCTCGGAATACGGCGTGTTCCGCGACGACGAATGGATCGCCGGGCGGGAGGAGGCGGACGTCTATGGCGCCGTGGGGCTCGCCTGGATCCCTCCCGAGCTGCGCGAGGACCAGGGGGAAATCGAGGCCGCGGTCCTCTCCGGGAAAAAATCGCGCCTCCCCCGCCTGATCCGCCAGGAGGACTTGAAGGGCGACCTCCACATGCATTCGACCTGGTCGGACGGCCGGAGCTCGATCGAGGAGATGGTCGAGGCCTGCGCCGCCCGCGGCTACGAGTACATGGTGATCTCGGACCACAGCAAGGCCCTGGCGATGACCGGCGGGCTCGATGCCTACCGCCTGCGCGAGCAGTGGAAGGAGATCGACGAGGTGCGCGAGCGCCATCCCGAGATCCGCATCCTGCGCTCCATGGAGGTGGACATCCTGGCCGACGGCGCGCTCGATCTGGAGGACGAGATGCTGGCCGGGCTCGACATCGTCCTCGTCTCCCTCCATTCGCGCTTCGACCTGCCGGAGTCGCAGCAGACCGAGCGGGTGCTGCGCGCCCTGGAGCACCCGGAGGTCAGCATCTTCTGCCACCCCACCGCGCGCCTGATCAACCGCCGCAAGCCGGTGGAGATGGACATGGACGTCGTGCTCGCGCGCGCCGCGAAGCTGGGCGTGGCGGTCGAGCTGAACTCGAACCCCCACCGGCTCGACCTCAAGGACTCCCACCTGCGCCTCGCCAAAGAGCTCGGCTGCAAGGTGGTGATCAGCACCGACTCCCACCGCCCCCGCGAGCTCGACCTCATGCGCTTTGGGCTCGAGCAGGCGCGGCGGGCCTGGCTGGAGCCGGGGGATGTTCTCAATACGCTGCCGTATGCGAAGCTGGTGAAGGCGCTGCGGTAGGCCCCGCGCTACACTACCGCCTACCATGCCCACCCACCGACTCTCCCGGCTGTTCCTGACCGCGCTGTTCCTCTCCACTCTCCCGGCCGCCGCCCAGGACCTGGCCTCCTTCGCCGCGCATACGACCGTCCACACGCTGGCCAACGGCTGGACGTTCATCATCGTCGAGCGCCCGGTGGCCCCGGTCTTCTCGTACTGCACCATCGCCAATGTCGGATCGGCCCAGGAGGTCCCGGGCATCACCGGCCTCGCCCACATGTTCGAGCACATGGCCTTCAAGGGCGGCCCCACGATCGGCACCCGCGACTGGGCAGGCGAGCAGAAGGCCCTCGCGACCCTCGAAGCCGCCTACCAGGCCTGGCAGGCCGAGCGCCTCGCCGCCAAACCCGATCCTCAGAAGCTCGAGACCCTCGAAGCCGCGTTCCGCAGCCGCCAGCAGGAGGCCGCCCGCTTCGTCGTTCAGGGCGAGCTCGACGACATCCTCACCCGCGAAGGGGGCGTCGATCTGAACGCCTTCACCGGCGCCGACGAGACCGAGTACTACTACTCTCTCCCTTCCAACAAGGTCGAGCTCTTCGCCTTCATCGAGTCGGAGCGCTTCGCCCATCCGGTCTTCCGCGAGTTCTACGAGGAGCGCGACGTCGTCCAGGAAGAGCGCCGGCTGCGCTACGAGGGGAGCGGTTTCGGCCGCCTCGTCGAGCAGTTCGGCATCACCGCCTTCGACGCCCACCCCTACAAACAGCCCGGCGTCGGCTACATGAGCGACCTCCGGTCGATCTCGATCACCGATGCCGAGAAGTTCTTCCAGATCTACTACGCGCCTTCCAACCTGACCACGGCCATCGTGGGCGACGTCCAGGCCTCGACCCTCATCCCGATCCTGGAGAAGTACTTCGGCCGCATCCCGGCGCGTCCGGCGCCGCCGCCGCTGCGCACCGTCGAGCCGCCGCAGAAGGCCGAGAAGACCGTGGTCCTCGAAGACCCGGCCCAGCCGCTCTATCTGGAGGCCTACCACAAGCCGGCGGCCACCGACCCGGACGAGCCGGTCTGGGAGGCGATCGACGACGTGCTCTCCAACGGCCACACCTCGCGCCTCTACCGCTCTCTCGTCCGCGACAAGAAGATCGCGGTCGAGATGCAGTCGTTCTCCGGCTATCCGGGCGACCGGTATCCGAACCTGTGGGCGCTC
>DASPXX010000108.1:0-23674 GCA_035637095.1 Thermoanaerobaculia bacterium | reverse complement strand
GAGCACGGCGTCTGCGGCGCCTGTACGATCCTGTTCGACGGCGAGCCCATGCGCTCGTGCCTGATCCTCGCGGTGCAGGCGGACGGCCGCGAGCTCACCACGGTCGAGGGGTTGGCTCCCGGGCCGGGAGAGCTCCATCCGCTCCAGCAGGCCTTCTGGGAGGCGCACGGCCTCCAGTGCGGCTTCTGCACGCCCGGTTTCCTGATGACCCTGGTGCCGTTTCTGGAGCAGAATCCGAGCCCCACCGAGCTCGAGATCCGGCAGGCTCTTTCCGGCAACCTCTGCCGCTGCACCGGCTATCAGCACATCGTCGACGCGGTGCAGCTGGCGGCGGAAAGGATGCGGCGGGACGCGGAGTGAGCATGCACGGGACGAAGGGGGGCCTGACCGACGTCGCCCACGCGACGCGCAGCCGGGACGTCCACGGTTTCCTGGATCGCCTGGAAGCCCGGTTCGCCGAGCGCGAGCCGGCCGTCCAGGCGTTCGTCCCCGAGGAGGGCCGCTTCGCGCGCCTGCACCGGGAAGCCGATGCGCTCCTCGCCGCCTATCCGCGGCTCGATCGCCGTCCGTCCCTGTTCGGGGTCCCGGTCGGGATCAAGGACATCTTTCACGTCGAGGGCCTGCCGACCCGCGCCGGCAGCCGCTTGCCGCTCGAAGCGCTGCGCGGGGCCGAGGCGGAGGTGGTCACCACCCTGCGCAAGAAGGGCGCCCTGATCCTGGGCAAGACGGTCTCGACCGAGTTCGCCTATTTCGCGCCCGGGCCCACCCGCAACCCGCACAATCCGGAGCACACGCCGGGCGGCTCGAGCAGCGGCTCCGCGGCTGCGGTGGCGGCGGGGCTCTGTGCGCTGGCGCTCGGCACCCAGACGCTCGGCTCGATCATCCGCCCGGCGGCGTTCTGCGGCGTCGTCGGCTTCAAGCCCAGCTACGGGCGGATGCCCACGGAGGGTGTGATCCCTCTCGCCCCCTCGTTCGATCACGTCGGATATTTCACCGTCGACGTAGAGAGCGCGGCGGTGGCGGCGATGGGGCTCTGCAAGGGGTGGTTTCCCGGAGTCCTGTCCGGCTGGCCGGTCCTGGGAATCCCTGAGGGTCCGTACCTCTCTCACCTTTCCGAGGAAGGGCTGGCCCATTTCCGCGACACTTGCGACTGGCTGTCGAGCCGTTACCGGGTGCGCTCGGTGCCGGCGATGCCCGACTTCGACAAGATCGTGGCGCGGCACCACCGCCTGGTCGCGGCCGAGACGGCGCAGGTCCACTCCGAGTGGTTCGCCTCCTTCCGGGAGCTCTACGCGCCGCAGACGGTCGAGCTGATCGAGCGCGGCCAGAAGGTCACCCCCAACCAGGCGAGCCGGGATCGCGCCGGACGCAAGCGGCTGCGCAACCAGCTGTGCGACCTCATGGACGAGCACAGGATCGACCTCTGGCTCTCGCCGGCCGCGCCCGGCCCCGCTCCCCATGGGCTCGGCAGCACCGGCAATCCGGTGATGAACATCCCCTGGACGCAGGCGGGCTTGCCCGTCCTGTGCATCCCGGCCGGCCGGAGCAAGGACGGGCTGCCGATGGGCCTCCAGATCACCGGCCGCTGGTGGGCCGACCCGGAGCTCCTCGAATGGAGCAAGGAGATCGCCAGGGTGGTGGCCCTTTGAGCCCTGCGGTCACACGGTCCGCCGTCCGCGCCGGCTCCTACCACGACTCGGTCGTGCTGATGCAGCTCCAGCGCGCGCTCGCCGCGCTCCCCGGAGTGCTCGACGCCGGTGTGGTGATGGCGACGCCGGCCAACCGCGACGTGCTCGCCGTGGGGGGGCTGGAGGCGGATGCGGGGGCCGGACCGGACGACCTGCTGATCGTGGTCAAGGCCGAGAGCGAGGCGGCGGCGGGGGAGGCGCTGTCGCGGGTCGACGCCCTGCTCCAGGTCCGGCAGGGTGGGGAAGGGCAGGATTTCCGTCCCCGCAGCCTGGCCACCGCCCTGAAGCAGCTCCCGGAGGCGCGCTGGGTCCTCGTCTCCGTACCCGGCCGCTATGCGGCGGACGTGGCGGACGAGGCGTTGGACCACGGCCGCAATGTCTTCCTCTACAGCGACAACGTCTCCCTCGAACGCGAGGCGGCGCTCAAGCGGAAGGCGCGCGATCGAGGCCTTCTCGTTCTGGGGCCGGACTGCGGCACGGCGGTCCTCGGCGGCATCGGATTCGGCTTTGCCAACCGCGTCCGCCGCGGACCGATCGGCCTGGTCGGGGCCTCGGGCACCGGGCTTCAGGCGGTGATGAGCCAGATCCATCACCTAGGCTCCGGCATTTCGCAGGCGATCGGCACGGGCGGGCGCGACCTGAGCGAGAAGGTGGGCGGGATCACCGCCGCGCAGAGCCTCGAGCTGCTCCGCCGGGATCCGGAGACGCGCGTGATCGTCCTGCTCGGGAAACCGCCGGCCCCTGAGGTGGGGGACGGCCTGCTGGCGCTCGCCGCCTCTGCGGAAAAGCCGGTCGTCGTCTACTTCCTCGGCCAGCAAATCGAGAAGTTCGAGAGGAGGATCGGCAACGTGTGGTTCGCGGAGACCCTCCAGGAGGCGGCAGAGCTGGCCGTATGGCTTGTGAAGGACGCGGGTCTCAAACGGGAGGCTCCGATCTCCGGATACCTCCGTGGCCTCTTTTCCGGCGGGACGTTGGCCTTCGAGGCACTCCGAGGGCTTCACGCGTTCATCGCGCCGATCTGGGCGAACTTCGGCGTGCCGCAGTGGCGGTTGGCCGATCCTCTGCGCAGCCAAGGGCACACGGTGCTCGATCTCGGCGCGGACGAATTCACCGTCGGCCGTCTGCATCCGATGATCGATCAGGATTTGCGTCTGCGGCGCCTGCGCCAGGAGGCCGCCGATCTCACGGTGGGCGTGATCCTGCTCGACGTGGTGTTGGGCGACGGAGCGCACGCCGATCCGGCCGGAGAGCTGGCGCCGGTGATCGCTCAGACGCGCGCGCAGGTGGTGGTGATCGTGATCGGCACGGACGACGATCCCCAGGGGTTGGCGGTCCAGATCGAAACCCTGGAACGGGCCGGCGCGCGCGTCTTCCGCACGGTGACGGAGGCCCTGCTGTGGATCGAGCTGCAGATGGAAGAGCCGCCCGAGACGGAGGAGCATCCAGGAGGACAAGCGGTGCCGCCCGAGAGCGTGCAGGCGCCGGTGGCGGTGATCAACATCGGGCTCGAAACCTTCTCCGCCAGCCTCGCGGCCCAGGGAGCCCGGGTCGTCCAGGTGGACTGGCGCCCACCGGCGGGCGGCAACGAGAAGCTGGCGTCCCTCCTGGCGAGGATGAAAAAATGACGGTCGATATCGAGGGAGCCAACCGCACCGCGATCGAGCGCATGCTCGCCGCGCGGCCGATCTTGACCGGCCTCGGCCGCGCCCGTGACGTCGTGCCCGGCATGCGCGACAACCTCCTGCTGCACGCCGGTCCGCCCATCGAATGGGAGCGGATGTCCGGCCCCCTGCGCGGCGCGGTGATCGGAGCGCTGATCTTCGAGGGGCTGGCCGGCGACGAGGCCGGGGCCGTGGCGCTCGTCGAGCGGGGCGAGGTGGAGCTCGAGCCCTGCCATCATCACGCGGCGGTCGGGCCGATGGCGGGCGTCACCTCGCCGTCCATGCAGGTCTACGTCGTCGAGGACTCGACCCACGGCCACCGGACCTTCTCCAATCTGAACGAGGGCTACGGAAAGGTTTTGCGCTACGGCGCCTTCAGCGCGGAAGTGCTCGACAGGCTACGCTGGATGAACGACACGGCGGCGCCGGTGCTCGCCGCGGCCCTCGCCCGCGCGGGCGGGATCGACTTGCGGGCGTTGATCGCCGAAGCCCTGCACATGGGCGACGAAGGGCACAACCGCAACAAGGCCGGCTCGATCCTCTTCCTCAAACTGCTTGCGCCGCACATCGCCCGCGTGGCTCCGGATGGAGAGACCGCGTCCGACGTCCTCCGGTACCTGGGAGACAACGCCCTGGCGGTGCTCAACCCGGTGATGGCGGCCTGCAAGGCCATGGCCGACGCGGCCCACGGCATCGAGGGGAGCACGATCGTCTCGACCATGGCGCGCAACGGCACCGACTTCGGCATCCGGGTGAGCGGGCTGGGCGACCGCTGGCTCACCGCGCCGGCGATGGTCCCGGACGGTCTCTACTTCCCCGGCTTTTCGAGCGCGGACGCGAACCCGGACATCGGTGACAGCACGATCACCGAGACCGCCGGGATCGGTGCCTTCGCCATGGCGGCGGCCCCGGCGATCGTCACCTTCATCGGCGGCGCGCCCCAGGACGCCGTCCATGCCACCCTGGAGATGTACGAGATCACCGCCGCCGAGCACACGCACTTCACGATCCCCGCCCTCGGCTTCCGCGGCACGCCGGTCGGCATCGACCTGCGCAAGGTGGTGGAGCTCGGCGTCACGCCGCGCGTCAACACCGGCATCGCGCACCGCCAGGCCGGCGTCGGCCAGGTGGGCGCCGGACTGGTGCGGCCGCCGCTGGCGGTCTTCGAAGAGGCCCTGGTGGCGTTCGCGGAGCGCTACGGGTTTTAAATGGAGCCAAAAGGAGGAGCGATGTACGTTCCCTATGATCTCAGCAAAGTGAAGGTCCTCGACCTGTCGCAGAACTTCAGCATGGATTCGCCGGCATTTGCGTACTACGAAGGGCCGACGGTCAAATGGGTGAAGCGGCTGGCGTTCGAAGGGGTCAATGCGCAGCTCATCTCGACCACCAACCACATCGCCACCCATCTCGACTCTCCGATCCACTTCTACGATCCGGGGCCGGACATCGCCGGCATCCCGATCGACAAGCTGGTTGGACCGGCGTGCATCGTGGACATCTCGCAGTTCGGCATCGGCGACTACCAGATCTACGGACCCGAGCACTTCGAGGAGTGGGAGCAGAAGACCGGCACGAAGATCGAGCGCGGCGACATCCTGGTGATCCATACGGGCTACCACCACTACTACAACGAGGACTGGTACAAGGTCCACAACCAGGAGAAGCCGGACCTGCCGAAAAGCTTTCTCAAGCACCCGGGGCCGCGCAGCCTCTTCGTCGAATGGGTCCTCGACCGCGGCATCCGCTGGCTGGCCGTGGACTGCATCGCCGCCGATCATCCGTTCAACACCAACGTGCGCCGGGCGCGGCCCGACCTCATCCCGGAAGTCGAGGCGGCGATCGGCATGTCGCTCGACGAGGCCTTCCCGTGGCCCGCGGACTACCAGTGCATGCACGTCAAGCTCTTCCCCCACGGCGTCTTCCATGCCGAGAACGTCGGCGGGCAGATCGACGAGGTGCTCGACCAGAGAGTCTGGCTCGGCTGCTTCCCCTTCCGCTTCAAAGGAGGAGAAGCCGCCTTCTCGCGCATCGTGGCCTTCGTTGAGGAGAAGTAATCATGAAGTCCGTCGCGGACGATCTGCGGGCCGAGCTCCGCGAAGAGATCAACCGGCTCTCCATCGACGAGCGTCTCGAGCTGGCGCTGCGCCTCGGTGAAGAGAGCTTGGAGCTTTTCCGGCAGGCGAACGGCCTCGACCGGGAAACTGCGCTCCGGGTCCTGCAACGGCGCCGGCAGGCGGGCCGAAGGCCGTCGAAGTGCATGTCGGAGCTGATCGGATGACTTTGAGGTCTCGAGTGCTGGAAGTTTTACACCAGGCGGACATCCCATACGCCTTGATCGGAGCGGGGGCTTTGTCCGTGCATGGCGTAACCCGCTCCACTGCCGATGTCGATTTTCTCGTCCTTGATCCTTCCTGCCTACGGCTTGATTTCTGGACGGCCCTGGAGAGCCGAGGCGTTGTCGTCGATGTCCGGAAGGGGGATTTGACGGACCCGCTCGCTGGCGTTGTCCGTTTCAAGGTGCCCGGCGAAGGCGACGTCGATGTCGTCGTGGGCAAATTCAAGTGGCAGAGGAAGATTCTGGATCGGGCGCCTCTTAGAACGACTCAACAGGGAAACCTGCCGGTGGTACGAGCCGCCGATCTCATCCTTATGAAGCTCCATGCAGGGGGGCCTCAGGATGCCTGGGACATCCTGGGGCTCCTGGGCAGGGAAGGCCGGGACGAGCTGATCGCGGAAGTGGAGAAGCTCCTGCCGGACTTGCCTTCCGATGCGGTGAAGCTCTGGCGCAGAATTCTGGAGGGTTGACGCGATGACGACGCAAGCTGTCGGTGAACGGATCAAGCGCAACGAGGACCCTCGCCTGCTCACCGGGCGGGCTCTGTTTGTCGATGACATCGACTTGCCCGATATGGTGCACGTGGCGTTTGTGCGCAGCCCGCACGCGCATGCGCGCCTGCTCGGCATCGACGCATCCCAGGCGCTGAAGCGCGAGGGCGTGATCGCGGTCTATACCGCCGAGGACCTCGGAGACTACTGGCAGCCGGGACCTCTCCTGGTGCCGCCGCCTCCGGTCGAGGGCATGGTCTTCCACCAGCGTTGCCAGGTGCCGCTCGCCAAGGGCAAGGTCCGCCATTCCGGCGAGGCCGTGGCCCTGGTGGTCGCCGTCTCGCGCTACGTCGCCGAGGATGCGGTCGAGGACATCGTGGTCGATTACGAGGCGCTGCCGGCGGTGGTGGATCTCGAAAAGGCCCTGGAGCCCGGAGCGTCGCTGATCCATGAGGACGTCGGCTCGAACCTCGCCGCCTACGTCCCCCAGAAGAAAGGGGACTACGAGGCCGCCCGCGCGAAAGCCGACGTGATCGTCAGCCGGCGCTTCTGGTACGACCGCGGCGCCGCGGCGGCGATCGAAAACCGCGGCGTGGTCGCGCAGTGGGACCACCGTGCCCAGAAGCTGACCGTGTGGGACACCACGCAGGCGCCGATCCCGGTGCGCAACGGCCTCGCCGCCATGCTCGGCCTCTCCGAGCATCAGGTGCGGCTCGTCGCGCCGTTCATCGGCGGCGGCTTCGGCCCCAAGATCATGATGTTCTACCCGGAGGAAGTGCTCATCCCGTGGCTCGCCCTCCGCCTGGAGCGGCCGGTCAAATGGATCGAGGACCGGGTGGAGAACTTCTTCGCCACGACCCAGGAGCGCGGGCAGCTCCACGACTCCGAGATCGCGCTGACGAAAGACGGGATCATCCTCGGCGTCAAGGATTCCTTCCTCCACGACACCGGGGCCTACGATCCCTACGGCCTCACCGTCCCGCTCAACAGCCAGTGCACGCTGATGGGGCCTTACCGCGTGCCGGCCTATGCGAGCGAGTTCCGGGCGGTGTTCACCAACAAGACGATCGTCACCCCCTACCGGGGCGCCGGCCGCCAGCACGGCGTCTTCGTCATCGAGCGGCTGATGGACCTCGCGGCCAAAGAGCTGGGAATCGACCGCGTCGAGATCCGCCGCCGCAACTTCCTGCGGCCCGACGAGTTCCCGCACGATCACGTGATCATCTATCAGGATTTCGCGCCCCTCTACTACGACAGCGGCAACTACGAGCCGGTGCTCGACCAGACGCTCGAACGGATCGGCTACCACCGCTTCCTCCGCGAGGAGCAGCCGCGGCTGCGCGCGGAAGGGAGAAAAGTGGGAATCGGTATCGTCGCCTACGTCGAGGGAACCGGCATCGGTCCGTTCGAAGGCGCCCGCGTGCAGGTGCAGACCAGCGGCAAGGTGACGGTCGTCACCGGAGTGGGCACCCAGGGGCAGGGGCACTTCACGGTCCTCGCGCAGGTCGCCGCCGAGCAGCTCGGTGTGGAGGTCGCGGACGTGGACGTGGTCACCGGCGACAGCGATCAGTTCCACTGGGGGACGGGCACCTTCGCCAGCCGCGGCGCCGTGGTGGCCGGCAACGCCGTGCACGAAGCGGCAAAGAGCGTACGCGAGAAGGTGGTTCGCCTGGCCGCCGAGCAACTCGGCGTTCCGGAAGAGCTGATCGAGCTGTCGGCAGGCAGAGCGCAATTGGTGGGGGAGCCTGGACGCTCGATCGCATTGGGCGAGCTGGCGAAGCTGGCCAATCCGATGCGCGGCGCGGTCAAGCCGGGTACCGAGCCGGGGCTCGAGGCGACGCGCTACTTCGGCCCCTTCCGCGGCGCCACCGCGAGCGGCTGCCACGCCATGATCGTCGAGATCGATCCCGAGACGATGCAGATTGACATCCAGAAATACGTCGTGGTCCACGACTGCGGCCGGGTGCTCAACCCGCTGCTGGTCGACGGCCAGGTCCACGGCGGCGTGGCACAGGGGATCGGCAATGCGTTCTACGAGGAGCTCGTCTACGACGAGAACGGCCAGCTCCTGAACGCCAGCTTCATGGACTTCCTGCTCCCCACCGCCCTCGACGTGCCGCGGGTCGAGGTAGGGCACGAGGAGACCGTCTCGCCGCTCAACGCGCTCGGCACCAAAGGAGCCGGCGAGGCCGGAGCCATCCCGGTGGGAGCCCTCTTCGCTCAGGCGGTCGAGGACGCCCTCGCGATCCCCGGCCTGGAGATCCTGGAGATCCCGCTCAAGCCCAGCCGGCTCTGGGAGCTGGCCGGTCCAACAATTTCCCCGCGCCCTGTGTCTTAGTAGCTGAAGGGGCAAGGCAGGCCGTTGCCCCACAGCTCTTGACCGCAAGGCCACGAGCTGCGCTCCTTGACAATTGAAGCAAAGACCCGATGCGCCCGGCACCTCGCCGGCCCGCTCATTCCCCCGGCGAGGGGAGACTCTCCCCCAAAAAGGGGAGCCCTTCCCCCAAACCGGGGAGCCTCTCCCCCAAACGGGGGAACCCCTTCCCCCAAAGGGGGGAGCCGTCCCGCAAAAAGGGGAGCTCCTCCTCCAAAAGGGGGAAGCCTTCCCCCAAACGGGGGAGACCCCATCCCTCGTGGGGAGAACCAGCTCCCTCCGAGGGGAACCGTTCCCCCTCGAGGGATGGACATCCTCCCTGTTAGGGATGACCTCATCCCCATTAGGGACGGCCTCGTCCCTAAAAGGGATGGCCTTCGCCCCAAAAGGGAGGACGTCCGCCCTATGAGAGACGGCTTCCGCCCCGCGAGGGATGGCCTTCGCCCTACGCAGGCCGGCCCTCTCCCGAGCCGGGAAACGTGCTCCCGATCTTCGGGAAGAGCCCCCGAAGATCCGGCGGCAGCACGCCATCCACGAGGTTTTCGATGTTTTACCGGGTCCGCAGGAAATTCCTGTCGCCCCTACCTTCGGGGCTCGGGAATGGTTTTTGGCTGATGCCCCGGGGTCGCGCTCCTTCGTCGCGCGCAGGCTCCGGGTGATTTCACCCTCCGAGCTGCGAGGCCCGGGTGAGCGGGGGCCAGGCCTGGGGGCGGCCCTTGAAGGCGATGCTGAGGAAGAGGTCCTCGATCTCTCCCTTCTGCAAGGGTTGCCGGAAGCTCTCGGGAAGCTCGACCGTCCAGCGGCCCGTGGGGGCGGCGCCGTCTCCCACCAGGTTGTTCAGCCAGGCGAGGCCGTTGGGCTGGCGCGTGCTGATCAGGCCGTCGGCGTTGAGATCGGCGCCGCTCAGCGTGGGATTCGTCTGCGCCGCGTCGTGGTGCCCGAGGAAGACCCGCTGGGAGGTCGGATCGAGCTTGCTGTTGGCGCTCTTCGAGACGTAGAAGAGGATGTGCTCCATCTGTACGCGGTCCAGATTGGACGGGAAATCCCGGACGTCGAGATCGAAGCTCACCCGCAGCGGGCTGGTGGTGGTGTCCGGGTTGAGCAGTTGATACCAGGCGTCCGCGAGCTGATGGCGGAAGCTGATCCCCTTCTCCTGCCGGTAGGAGCGCGGCAGCTTGGTGGCGATCACGACCTCGCGGTAATCGGCGCTGTAGAATGCTTTGTATTCGATCGTGATGAGCACGTCGGCGATGCTGGTGAAGTCGAACGGATTGGCGGCGCGGGACAGCTCGAAGAGCCAGGAGGTGTCGACGCCGGCGCCCTCGAAGGGGAGGCGCAGGTCGCTCGTCGGGGTGAGCTCGAAGAGGCCGGTGGCGCCCGCGGGGGCGCTGAAGGAGATCATGTCGTAGCTCGGCGGCAGGACCTTGGTCTCCATGCCGGCGAGACCCGGCGCGACGACCCGGCTCGGCCCTATGTTGTAGAGGCTGGCGCGCACGCCCTGGGCCGGCGGGATCAACGCCACCAGCGTCACCCGCACGAGGCGGACGCGGCGCATGTACTGGCCGGGGAAATCCTGATCGAAGAGGCGCTCGGGAGTATCGAACCAGAGCAGCCCGGTCTCGCGGAAGCGCTGGAACTCGGCGGGTGAGAAGCTGGACAGGGAGAGCGTCCGGGCGAGCTGGAGCGGCCGGCGCTCCTGCGAGAAGGCGAAGGCGTCCATGGTCTCCAGGTCGCGGACGAGGCGCGCCGAGCCGGTGAGCCCCTTGCGGTCGGGCGCCTTGGCGTCCAGGCCCTGGCCGTCCTGCGGGGAGAGGACCCAGTAGTCGTCCTGGATGAAGCCCAGGCTCTGCTGCTGGTCGAAGCTGAGCTGCTGCTCGGCCAAGAGGGCCATGGCCGTCGCCTGCTGCAGGAGGGACCGGTAGACGCCCTGGAGCACGCCGCTCATCCAGTCGTAGAGCTCGAAGCCGGTGAACTTGGTGCGCAGGAAGTCGAGGTTGGTTTCGGCGTGGTCGACCTGCAGCTGGGAGATGTCGAGCTCGCGCTCTTTGATCGTCTGCCGCAGCTGCGCCTGGCGGACTTGCGAGGCGGTGATGCTCAGGTCCGTCGCGTTCAGCAGCTTTTGATGGCGCCATTCCTGCTCGCGCCGCTCGTAGGAGGCCACCAGCCCGAGGATCTGCGCCGAGGTGTCGGCGCCGAGCGAGATGGCCTCGATGACTCCGGCGGCGATGTACTGTGCTGCGGCCGCGGAGGCGATCGCTTCCTTGCCGAGAAATGCCTTCGCCACGTCACCCGTGCCTTGGGCAAAGCGGTCGAGCATGGCGGCGATGATCTTGGTGGTCCCGGCCAGCGCGATCATCGCCATCTGTGCTTGTTCGAGCTGGGAGATGGGATTGGCCAGGAGCTCGTCGAGGTGCTGGGAGATCTGCTCCAGCTTCTGCTCCGAGAGATTGGCCTGCTGCACGCTCTCCTCGGCGTCCTTGACCTCGAGCTCGCGCACCTTGAGGGTGGCCTTCTGCAGCTTGAGGTCCTGCTGCGCCCGCAGGCGGTTGTAGAGCTCGGCGTCGCGCTTCTCCAGAGCCTGGAGCATGGACTGCTCGAACTGATTGGCGAGCGAGGCCAGGCGCTGGGCGCGGGCGACGAGCACGCTGTAGCGGTACGGCGTGCTCTGCAGGCGGATGCCGCCGGACGCGACGACGTTGCCGGTGGCACTGATCATCGGCAGACCGCTCTCGGGATCGGTGGGCGCGCCGTAGACGTCCATCTGGCGTTCGAGGCCGGCGATGGTGCGGCAGTTGCGGAGCTTGTAGAGGTTCAGGTCCGCGAGCAGCTTGAGCGCCTTGAGCACGGGGTTGGGCACGATACAGAAGCTGAGCAGCACGCGCGGCGGCCGGCCGCCGCCTCCGCCGTCGCCCGGAGCGGCCATCGCCATGGCCACCGCTCCCAGGGGGTTGCGCGCGATCTCGCGGTGCTCGAGCGCTTCCCGGGTGGGTTGGAGCGGATCGAAGCGGACGCGGTCGCGGAAGTCGTCGCCGATCAGCTCCTCGCGGTCCACCAGGCGGACGAAGGCCTGGCCGAGCGGCGGCTCCGGCGCCGCGGGGTCGGGGAGGAGGCGCATCCAGTCGAAGCGCGGCGCCTGGACGGCTCCGGTTTCGACGCGCGTATCGAGCGTCTCGGGGGTGACGCCGGTGACCTGGGTCACCAGGCCGCGGAAGGCGCGGCCGGTCAGGGCCTGGCGGGCACGCAGATCGGGGACGCGGGCCGCCATGGCGAGCTGCGCCCGTCCCTGGAGCGCCTCCTCGCGCTGCAACAGCTCGTCCAACCGGGGAGGAGTCACGACCGGGCGGTTGGTTTCGAGGAGGGTCTCGGCGGCGAGCAGGCGCTCGTCCCAGCTCTTGCCCGGCTGGAGGAGAGCCTGCCGGATCTGCGGCACGAGCTCGCGGATCTTTGGTGCGTCTCCCAGTCTGGCCACGTCGCGCACCAGCCCGTCGAGGCGCCCCGCCTGCTGCGCGTCCTCGATCTCGATCTCCAGCTCCCCGACCAGGTCGAGGCAGCCCGGCTTGCGCACGAGGAGCTCGGGCGAGCGCAGGACGGCGAGCGCGAGCTCGTAGAGCGCGTCGGCCTTGGGCAGAGACTCGGGGGTCTCGCGCGTGAACTCGGCGCCGGCGTCGTCGAGCAGCAGCCGCGCGAGGGTGATCAGCACGAAGCGGGTGTAGGTGCTCTGGCGCTGCTGGGCCACGCTGTGGGGGTTCAAGTCGTCGAGCCAGCCGCCGCCCCGCGTGAACCCGGCCGGGCTTTGGGCGTCGAGCACCAGCTTGTAGGCGATGAAGCGGTCGCGCCCCTCGGCCCGCCAGTCGAGGACGGAGCGCAGCCATTTGAGAGCGGCGTCGAAGACGCCGCTGCGCTGGAGCTGCAGCGCGAGGTGGAGGGGAACGAAGAAGTACGCCTCGTCGAGATAGACCTGGCTGTACGGCTCGGTGCCGCGCACCTGCTTGTAGGCGCTTTCGAGCTGGATGCGCCGGTCGCGCAGCTGCTGCTCGTCCAGCTCTTCCGTGACCGGGACGCGTACTCCGAGGAGCGGCACGACGCGCCACTGGCTGCCCAGCGAGACTTCCGCCGTGGTGTCGGTCCAGGTCCAGTTGAGCCGCAGCATCAGACCCGTCTGCAGCTCGCCCTTGTCGCCGATGCGGATGTGGCCCACCGAGCGTCCGCTGCCGTCGAGCATGGAATCGAGGTCGGTGCTGTTGGGGAGGAAGACCAGCGGCTCGCGGAAGGCGGTGAGCGTGCCCCCGGCCAGGAAACGGTGGGCTCCGAGGTCGAACCAGTCGAGATCGGGCGTGGTGGGGCGGCCCAACAGCTTGTTTTCGAGGAAGTTGACCAGCGTCGACGAGGTGTAGCCGTAGGGACTGCCGCTGTAGACGCCGAGCAGGAACACGCGGCTCCTGCCGAGCCGCACCGCGGAGAGCCGCTCATTGGCCGCGACGAGAGTCTCCAGGCTGGTGTCGTTGTAGCGGAAGCGGACGACGCCGGCATAGTAGGTGACGGTGCCGATCCCGTTCTTGGTGAACACGTAGAGCTGCAGGCAGCGCATGCGCGTGTAGCCGCTGCCGTAGACCTCGTGGCCCTCGCCGCGGTAGAGGATGTTCAGGAAGTTGAGCCCGTTGAAGTCGCGGATCTTGGCGTAGAAGATCTCGCGGATCGGGCTGGGAGTGCCGTCGGGGCGCGCGACGTTGAGCTTCCAGGAGTCCCAGTCGGGGCCGTCCCAGGATTTGACGTCACGGTCGAGAGCGCGGACGTGGGTCGCGGTCTCCCCGGCGCGCAGCAGAACCATGGGCGGCAGGTGTTCCTCCTCGGGGTCGACCACCACGACCTGGCTGACGCGGCCGAGATCCTTTTCATAGCTCTTGGGCAGATCGTCGAGCGGCGTGACCTCCTCGTCCCAGGCCTGCTGGCCGGCGGGATGGCGGTCGCGGTCGAAACGGTTGATCGCGAGCTTCTGGATCCCCTTGTCCTCGACGCGCAGGAAGAGGACGAGGTAGCGCGTGCCCTCCGGGTGGTGGTAGGGCACACAGCCGAGGATCTCGCGGACCGGGAGCTGGGAGGGCACGGGTGCCCACAGCGGAGTGTCGGGGCTGCCGAACTTGAGCCGGGCGCTCCAGTAGGCACGGCCGCCCTTGGCGAGACCGAAGTGGTAGACGTAGCTCTCGCTGAGCACGGTCTTGGGGCTGGGGCAGCTGCCGTCCTGGGGCTGCGCGCCCTGCGCCTCGCAGGTCGCCTGCAGCTGGAGGTCCTGGACGTCGTTCCAATAGTCGGCATAGCGGGCCGCGGCCAGGCAGGCGTCGGTCGCGCTGATCGTCTGGCTGGACAGCGATTCGATCAGATCGCGGAAGGCCACGCTCTGCTGCGCGGCGGGCAGCAGCAGGGGGAGGAGCAGGTTCTCGGGGTAGAGGAACATGAACACCGCCGAGCGCCAGAGCGCGTAGCTCCCCATCCACTTCCAGTCCTGAGCGTAGTTGATCCCGAGGAAGCGGTAGCGGAGGTCGTCCTGGAGCACCACGACGGCGGAGCCGATCCCTTCATAGGTGCTGCGGAGGAGGGTCTGCAGCGACTCCAGGGCTTGGCCGATCCGCGTGGTGCGGGCACAGGAGGAGAGCTTCAGGTCCATCAGCAGCCGCTCGCTCAACCAGCGCGTCTGGGAGTCGCGGTCCTGGCTGGCCAGGTCCTGGCCGCGCTGGTCCTTGCGCCCGGCGACGGCGACCGGGATCAGGGCGTCTCGGAGGTCCGGCAGGGTGGTCTCGTCGACCTTGAGGAGGAAGGCGCGGTGCGAGTCGAGCACGCTCTGGCGCTGTCCGCTGCGCGAGTCGAGGAGGTCGAGCCAGTCGGCGCGCAGATCGGGGTCCGCCAGCCACTCGGGGAGGCGCGGCTCGGTGCTCACCGGCGGGATCTGGATGGGCGGCGGCGCCGGCAAGGAAAAGACCTGCGGGTCGAGGAACAGGCCCGCCTCGGCTTCTTCGCTCCGCCACTTCGGCCACAGGTCGCGCCGCTTCTGGACCGCGGTGAGGATGCGGAACAGGCGGTCCCAGTCCGCGGTCTCCAGCGCGAGCCCGGTGGCGCGGGCCAGCGCGCGCAGCCGGAACAGCTCGCGGGCGGCCCGCACGTCGAGACCGAGCTGGTCGAGCCGCGCCTCGTCGAGCGTGCCGCGGTCGGACTGGAGCGCCAGGTCCGGCAGGTCTGCCGGGTCCACGGCCAGGCCGGCTGCGATGAAATCGCGGTCGAGATCGTCCGCCGTGGCCGGTCTGGGCTTGGCGGACCAGGCGGCCAAGAGGCCCTGGACCTCCGCGTTGCGGGTCTGCCAGAGCTTGTAGGCCGGCGACTTGGCGGGATCGCGGACCGCGAAGTCGCTGGCGACCAGGAGGACCGGCTCGACCAGGGGCATCCGGCTGCGCTGGCGCCAGGCCTGCAGGAAGGCCGCGCGGCGCTCGTCGTTCCCCAGCCAGCGGGGCGGCGCATAGGCCGCGAGGAGCGGCTGGAAGTGGCGCGAGTCAGGAGCCAGGTCGAGGAAACCCGGGTTGAGCTTGTCGTAGTCCTCGGCAGCCCAGGCCGCATAGCCGTTGACGTCCGTCTCTTTCTGGCGCTGCACCAGGATGGCGTCGAATTCGCGCCAGTCGTCGTCGGTCATGGTGAGCGCGCCCAATGCGGCCTTGGCCCGCAGATCGAGCAGGCGCAGCGCGGCGTCGCGCGCCACCGTGCCCCGGTCGAGCAGGGCGCGGACGAACGCCGCGGCGTCCGGCCAGCGGAGCGGGATGAGCGGCGCGAGGGCATCCCGGAGCGCCTTCTGCGCCGGGACGGTCACGTCCAGGGCCTTGAGATCGAGGAGCTTGAGGAGCGGCAGGAAGGCGTCGAGGAGCCCGGCCATGTCCGTGTAGCCGGGCAGGCTGGGATCGAGCGCTTTGAAGCCGTTGAAGAGCGGCAGGAGCTTGCCGTCGATCCAGGCGAGGCGGTCGAGGGTGGCGCGCTTGCCGAGCGCCTCCCAGAGGTTGATCCAGAGCGTGCGCTTGGCGGCCTGGGCCGAACGGATGCCGGCGGCGCTCTTGGCGTAGATCGCTTCCTGGAGCGGCTGGAAGGCGCGGTAGGCGTCCTGCGGGATGAAGTACTTGGCCTCGTTGGCGCGTGCGTCGGCGTCGGACGCGGCGTTCTTGTAGGCCGTCCACATGGCAGCGTCATCGCCCCCGGGCGCGAGGCGCTTGGCGCGGGTGGTGAGCCACTGGTAGAGCGGAGCCGTATCGGGCGTCGCGTCGAGCGCCTTCGCCAGCGCGGCCTCGAACGACGCCTCCTCCTGGGCGAGCGGCGCGGGCACGGTGATGGCCGCGCGCTCGGCGGCGAGCGTGGCGAGCGCGGTGTCGATCCACTGGCGGCGCGCCACCCAGGCCGTGGTCGTCTTGTGGGCGGAATCCCAGCCGTGGCGCAGCTCGTTGCGGGGAATCAGGTCGGGATCGAGCAGCGGCATGGCGGCGACCCACGACGGTCCGGGCAGGCGGTAGGCCAGGCGCGCCTCGGGCGGATGGTCGAGCGCGAGCCAGGCGGCGGACTGGGCGTTCAGCCGCGCCGTCTCCAGCTGCGTCGGAGCGGGCGGATCGAACGACACCGGCCGCTTCGCCGGCCGGTAGCCGAAGGTCTGGTGGAGCGCATCCTCGCCGCGGTTGTTGCTGGCGTGCCAGAGGGCGCGCGTCTGGTTGAGGTCGAGACTCTGGAGACCGAGCCGCTCGGCCAGCAGGCGCAGCCGGTCGGGCTTGCCGGCGTCGAATTCGGCGACCGCCATGCGCAGCTCGGCGGGATCGAGGCCGAGCCCGGAAAGGAGCGCGGTGTAGACGCGCTGCTCATGGTCCGCGACCGCCTTGTTGAGCGCGGTGGGATCGGCCGGCGTGCCGAGGAAGCCGCGCAGGGTCTCGATGGCCAGCCGGACCTGGAGCAGCTCCTCGCTCATGGCGTTGCAGGAGACGGGGAGGCTCGCGAAGGGCTGCTGGAAGTCCGCCTCCAGCACGGCCGGGCTGATGCGGACGGCGCCGTCGAGCTTGTCCAGACGCCAGGAGGCATAGGTGAGCAGGTCGGCGAGATAGGCGTTGGGGCTCACCGCGGAGCGGCAATCGTCGCAGCCGCAGGTGTTGAGGAGGCCTCCGGCGATGCCGGTGTTGCCGTCGCCGAACAGGAGCCGTTGCTCCGAATCCACCTTGGCGCCCACCAGCGCCTGGTCGAGCAGGCGCGCGCGGGCGAGAGCGACCTGGTGCAGCTGGGCCGCCTTGAAGTCGCCCAGCGCCGCCGTTCCTTTCTCCACCAGCTCGGTCGGCGGCATGGCCGCGACCTGCCCGAGAGTCGGCGTTTCTCCCAGGACGGCGAGATTGCGGGCCAGCGCGAAGTGGCGCGCCGGATCCTGCTCGGGAGGGAAGACGGCGAACAGCCCGGCATGGCGCTCCAGGCGGCGGATCGCGCGGTTGATCACCTCGTGCTGGGGACCCTCGAAATCCGGGATGCCGCCGGCTTCGGCAATGCGTTGCAGGGAGCCGAGACCATGCTCGCTCAGGTGGGCCGCGAGCTGCGCGGCCTCCGCCGTGGCCAGCCCGAGCTCACCCGGCCAGGGCGCCGCCAGCTGATCGTTGTCGAGAACCGGCAGGGAGTTGTCCTCGGCGGGCGGGTGGAGGCGCAGCTCGTGCAGGCCCTCGCGCGGCCGGCCCAGCGGATCGCCGGGCTCGGCCAGCGCCTCGACCAGCCATTGGGGTTTCGACCAGTCGGGCTCCAGCAACGCCTCCGAATCCCCGGGCCGGCTCACGCGGGCATGGATGCGCGTCTTGGCCGGCGCAGACGCCGTGCGCTCCAGCAGCCAGGGATAGCGGATGGGGAAGAGGCCCGCGGCGTCGGTCAACGCCTCGTGGAGATCGATGCGGTTCTGCGGCTCGCCTCCATCCAGGGACTCGGGAACAGCCCAGAGCTGGACCCGATAGCCCAGGCCCGGCGCTCCCGCGGGCTCGGCCCCGAGGATCAGCTGGCCGACGGCGCGCTGCCAGAGGAGGTCCGGCTCGCCGTCCAGGCCGAGGCGCCGGACGCTCCCCAGGATCAGGCGTGCCGGCCGCTCGGAGCCAGCCGGCAGCCAGTGCCATTCGGCCTCCACGGTCTGCATCTCCTGCTCGACGAAGTACAACGGGCGGTCTGAGGTGATCGCCGGGGCGTTCTCCGGGCGCACGACCGGCTGCAGACCGGCCTGCCCCCCAAGGAAGAGCGGGACGGCTGGAAGATTGGCGCCCGCCTGGCCTTCGCCGAGATCCTCCTCGTAGATGAAGGCCGAGGCGAGCTCCAGCCAGAATTGTCCGGAAGCGTCCGGCCGCACCGAGAGAGGGCGGAACAGATGGAGCCCGTCTGAGCTCCGCTCCTGGAAGATCTGCCGCAAGACGTTGCCACGGCGGGCCGCGATCCAGAGGGTGGGGAGGTCCGACGCGGCGTCGGACAGGAGCTTGCCTGCAAGAATGATCGTCATGAGCGCCTCCGTGGCGTCGAAAGCTCGATCTCAGAAGCCGGGCCCATAGAACCGGTTGTCCAGGAAGAGCCGGTTGAACCAGAGCTTGAACAGGAATTTCCATTCCGGCGGAATCCCGGTCTGATAACGGTCTCTCGCCAGATAGGCTGCGATGCTGTATTTGGCGCTGGGGTCGTACTCCCAATGCCAGGGTTCGTTGCTGATCGGATGGAAACCGAGCTCGTGCGCATGCAAGACCAGCCAGACGTGCAGGTCATAGGCCCGTTCCTTCCCCGGGTCGCGCAGCTTGTCGTACCGGGCCTGGATCTGCGCTTCCGTCTCGCCCTTGCCGCCCGTATAGAGGATGCTGAAGTCGGCGGCCCTCCCCGTGGCGTGTTTGAGCTGATTGGGATCGCCTCCATTCATCCTGCCCGGCCAGATGATGGTCCCGACGACCGCTCCGGAGAGGTCGCCGTCGATGAAGCCGCGCTTGAGAAACTCGGCGTACCGCGATCCCTGGTCGTGGATGCCGCGGATGCTGCCGAAGGCCAGCTCCTTGTTGTTGAAGCCCGCGGCGCGCGCGGCGTCGAGGAGCTTGCGCATGCCGACGGCGGCGTCGCCGGACATCTCGGGGAATCCAGGTCCCACCTTGGTCTTGCCGGGAATGGGGATCTCGCCGTACGTCTTGACCATCTGCTCGGTGAAGACGCGGATGATCGCCTTGGCGTCGCGCTCGATACCGGTGACGTATTCCTTGACGAGCTGGTTCTCCAGCTTGGATCGACTGGAGCTGCGGATGATCTTGAAGATGTCATTGGAAAGATCGGTGAACTCGCTGCTCTTGAACAGGCTCGCGTAGGGTGAGCTTCCGTTGGCAAGGTTTTCCTGCAGCCCCTCGACGAACATGTTCTTGTATTTCTGGCCGAAGTCTCCCCAGGTCTCCTGATTCTCCAGCCAGGCGATCGGATTGAATTTCTTGCCGCCACCTTTGCTCTTCGCTTTTTCCGAGCGGACTTGGAGGGACGAGGTCCCGCCGACCTTCTTCGCCTCGTCGAGCAGCTCGGCCCGCTTCGCCTCGTAGGCCTCCTGGTGGGGATGATCCCCCTCGCTGGCTTCGGTCCCGGTCGGATCGTTGAGCCGGACGGGATTGCCGCGCGCATACCAGTAGTGGTTGTGGCCGTCGGCGCTGCCGGCCGGGTCGGGGCTGATCCAACGCCCCTGGTAGGGATCGTAGAACCGCGCGCCGTGGTATTGAAAGCCGCTCTCGTCGTCGCGCTCCTTGCCGGTGAAGCGGAACCGCTTGAAGGCGTGGCTGCCGAAGCAGGTCTCGCCGTAGGGGCGGTACTCCTCGCGATTGACCCGCTGCGCTTTGTCGTCGAGCGTGACGATGGACGACCCGAGATGATCGTCGAGCAGGATCTTGATCGCCGGCGTGCGGTCGTCCATGGCGTCGCCGAAACGGAAGCTCATCAGCCGACGCTGGCCGTCGAGGACGTAGAGGTGCGTGGCGATCTTGGTCGTCGCCGCCTTGACCTGCTGGACGTGCTCGAAGACGCCGTCGATCGAGACGATGCGCTCCCAGCTGCCGCCCTGCTTGCGAACGAGCCGGATCACGCGCTGGCCGGCGGCGTCGTAGGCATGCTGGGCGTAGACGCTGGGCTCGCTCGTGGGCGCGGCCTGAACGCGGAACGCCGCCAGGCGGTTCGCCTGGTCCCAGTCGAGATGGCGCGACGTCCCCTGCCGCGTCAGGTTGCCGGCGAGATCGGACGCCTGATCGTAGACCGTGGTGCCGCCGTCGGCGATCGTGATGCGTTCCAGCCGGTTGTTGGCGGTCGCCGGCTGGAAGGTGCGGTTGTAGAGGCCGCGCTTCATGCCGAGCAGATTGCCGGCGCGGTCGTAGCTGTACGTCTCTTCGTAGCGGCGGGCCTTCGTCACGTCCTGGGTGCGCGGCGCGCCCTCTTCCCAGACGTCCTTCGGCACGAACATGGGATCGAGGAAGTCCGTCTCGCGGCCGGTCGCCGAGAGAAGGCGATAGAGCGGATCGTAGGTGAAGCGGCGCTCCAGGCGGTGCGGCTCGACCGGCAGCCCACAGTCCGGGCTCTGCTCGAGAATGGCGAGGGGATTGCCGGCCAGGTCGTACTCGTAGCTGGTGTCCTGGAACACGTGCTCCAGCAGGTCGGCGTCGTTCTTCCGCGGCGTGATCCGCAGCCCGGCGACGGTGGCGCGCTCGCTCCGCATGCGGGCCAGGCGCCGGGTCCGCGGATCGTAGGCGTAGAGGCAGAGCACGCCGGCGCCGTGGAGCAGCAGCAGCCGCTGGCCGCGGGCGTTGTGCGCGATCCGCTCGATCAGCGTCTCGGTGGTGGCGCCATCGCTCAGCTCCAGCCGCTCCAGCGAGCCCGCGCGGTTGTAGCCGGGAAGCAGGACGCGGCGCTTGCCTTCGGCGTCCACAGGCAGCTTGACGCGTTTGGGCCGGCCGAGCGCGTCGTACGCGGTCGTCGTGGTGAAGGCGTCGCCGAGCAGGGAAGCGCGGGTGGCGGCATCCTTCCAGTCGGCGCGGTAGGGTTTCAGCGTGTCCCAGGCTCCGGCGGCGAAGATGTCGAGGAAGCCGTCCTCCTTGAGCACCAGGCGGGTTTTTTCGAGGATCTGCCCTTTGAAATCGATCGCGTCGAGGCGGTTGAGCCCGGCCTCGTCCCAGTGGCGCACCACGCGGTTGAGGGCGTTGCGCGTCCTGGCACCGTCGGCGCCGTGGACGGTTTCGCCGTATTCGAGCAGCTGGCGCAGACCGAGCGTGGCCCCGGCATCGTCGCGCGCCCAGATCTCGACCGGGCGGTGCCAGGCGTCGAGCACGGTGAGGCTCCACGAGCCTTTGACGCCGCGCGCCTCGATCACCTTGCCCTGGGCGTCGAGGACGAGCCGCTGGGTGCCGGGTTGCGCCGGCGCGCCGGGATGGCGGCTGTCCACGGTCCGCACCCACCAGGCGCGGCCGAGGAGGTCGTAGGCGCGCAGCACGCGGCCGTCGCTCAAGGTGATCTCGTGGGCCACGGTGCGCCGGCCGAGCTCGTCGGCCGCGTAGCGGGTGCCGCCCTGGAAGTCGAGCGCGGTCTCGGTGTGGAGCTCCACGATCGCGCCGGTCAGCGGATCGCGTGTGCGCATGGTCCGGCGCACGGCGCGGCCGAGCGCGTCCATATGCACGCTGGCCGGCGTGTCCCAGAGCGCAGAGCTGCCGGCGTTCTCGACCGGGTGGGTGCGTCCGCCGTTGTCCTGAGGGTCGTAGCTGGTCGCTTCCCAGGGCGTGGGCTGGAGCTGGTCGGGTCGGTCGAGCGCGCGCGGGACACCCTGGAGCTGGAGCGCCTCGGAGCCGTCGGGATAGAGGGTGCGGCCGGACTGGCCGCCCGGATCCAGCCGGAAGCGCACACTCTGGCCGAGCTGCTCGCGGGTCGGGGGATGATAGGCGAAGCCCTCGTCGAAGAAGGGCTCCCACTGCTCGACCACCGCGCCCTTGTTGTTGAAACGCTTCCAGCCGCTCACGATCACCCGCCGGCTGTTCTCCTGCCCTTCGACCGGATCGAAATCCACCGCCGACCGGGCGGGCGGCAGCACACTCTCGGCGAACGGGCCGCTGCCGAAGACCACGGATTCCGCCTGGGCGCGGGTCTGGATCTCGCGGCCGAAACCGTCGGAGTAGCTGACCTGCACCATCTCGGCGTCCGCATCGACGCCGGAGGGGAGGTCCGCGTCGAGGGCGTGGTAGACGCGCTCGCGGCTGCGCACCCAGGCGGGCGAGCCCCCCGTGCGGAAGGCATGGAGGTCGTACTCCAGGACGGAGAGCGGCTTGGCGGCCGTGTCGCCCTCGCTGCCGTCGCGCGACTGCATCCAGCTGGCGACCACCAACCCGAGATCGTTGAGGCGGACGTGGCGCGTATGGCCGTGGGGATCGGTGAGCTTGGCGATCTGCAGCCAGCGCAGGTCGTACCCGGCTTGCGTGCGCAGGCCGAGCGGGTCGTCCATGGCCACGGGCAGCAGACCGTAGTCCGGGTCGTAGGTGATCGTGGCCGTCTTGCCCGTGTCCGGATCGAGCGCTTCGAGCACCATGCCGCGCGCGGCGCGCCGCCGGCCGGGGTCGGCGTCCTGGAAATCGAAGCGGCTGCGCATCGAAGGCACGTAATAGAGCCATCCGGCGCCGGCAAGGAGAGCGAGCGGCTCGCGCTGCTCGGCGTCCAGGCCGGCCAGCTCCTCGGTCATACTGCGCACGCTGTAGCCGGCGGCGGTGTAGCCGTCCTTGAACATGGCGCGGTAGCTGGCGGGGTAGGCCGTGGCGTCGCTCCAGCCCGCGGCCGGAGCGCCGGACGGCTTCAAGCAGAACGGGCGCTCCAGGCGCGTCTCGTCCCAGTCCTCGCCGCCGTCCCAGCTCAGGTCCTCGAGCAGGACGTCGGTGAAGGCGAGCCGCTCGCTCCGGATGAGGGCTCCGGTCGCGCCCATCTGGCCGAAGGGGAGGCCCTGGAAGGCGTCGCCGTCGTAGTAGTGGCGCGTGTAGGCGAGCAGGCGGTGGCTGGAGGGACCGACCGGGCCGGCGAGGCGCGCGCGCAGTGTCCAGACATCCTCGCGGCCGTCGTTGAGGCCCTCGTAGCCGGCTTCCCACCAGAGCCGGTCCGGCAGGGCGGGCGCCTGGCCGCGGGCGGGCAGATAGCGGCGGCGCTGCACCCCGGCCAGATAGGGCTCCGAGGGGCTGCCCGCCGGAAGGGCGACCAGCGGATTGCGCCCGCGCGGCACGGCGAAGTTGACCTCCAGCCGCGCCTGGCCCCAGGCGTCCACCTCGCCGCTGAAGCGGAAGTGCGTCATCGGCTCGTCGCCGCGCTCCCAGCGGGTCTCGCGCAGGCCGGCGCCATAGACCAGCCAGAGCATGCCGCCCGGCGCCTGCGGCTCGGGCAGGATCACGAGCTGCTGGGCGTGCTCCTCGACGGTCAGCGGCCGGTCTTGCCGCGGGCTGCCGTCGCGGAGGTAGGTTTCGCTGCGCAGCGGCTGGCCGCCGAGCGCCCGCAGAGCGTCCCGGCGCTGGCCGCGGTCGAGCGTGTGGAGGAGCGCCGCCAGCTCGTCGCGCAGCGGGCCCAGCATGCCGCCGCGGCCGGTGCCGGGCTCGTCCCAGACCTCGGCGCTGAAATCCGCCGGCGCCCACCCGCCGTCTCCCTGCGGCACCGGCCCCAGGTGGTACCAGGTGCGCGTCAAAAGCGGCGGCATGAAGTCTTCCGCCGCCACAGCGTGAGGACCCTGGAAGGTCTCGAAGTCTTCGGTGTCGAGCATGTCCACCCGGCCGAAGCCGCGGAGCTCGCGCTCGACGCCGTCCCAGTAGCCGTGGTGGTAGGAGAACTGGCTCGTCGCGCGCCCGCCGGAGATCGCGTCCTCCACCGTCACGCGGGCGACCACGTGGATGGGGAAGGGGAGCGGGGTCCGCCAGCGCAGCTGCGGATCGGCGGCATCGCGCAGGCGGTCGCGCGTCGAGGGGCGGTACTCGAGCCGGGTGCGCGCGCCCATCTGGTTGTCCATCTCAGTCAACAGATAGGGCTTCCGGCCGCCGCAGGGATCGAGGAAGCGCAGCCGGTCCGGCACGCCGTCGACCGCGCCGGCC
>DASPXX010000107.1:0-26572 GCA_035637095.1 Thermoanaerobaculia bacterium | reverse complement strand
CCGAGCATCGCCCCCCTGGGACCGCTGGCGTCTCGCCGGCATTCAAGAGAACGGGCCGGAGGCCCGACCTCATTTGGGACCCCAAGCCCGCCTTGTTGCCCGTGGCCCGTTCCCAGGAAGGCCGGGCCTTCGGCCCAATTGCTTTGAAAGCCGGCGAGACGCCAGCGGTCCCAGGGGGCGCACGCCGGCACCTTGGCGCAGTCGGGGTCGCCGCTGACTTCCCGGATCGTAGTTGAGACAGTTATTTCGTGACGAGCCCAAATTAATTAGCCTTAGCCGGGGGAGCACTGTGAATCGGCGGCGGCATGAAGAGGCTCAGGATCTACTTGGACACCTCCGTGATCGGCGGCTGCTTCGATCATGAATTCGCTCCATGGTCCAACGCACTTCTGGTCCCTGTTCTGTCGCAGCTTGTCGCCGCAGAAATCCGACCGGCTCCCGATCCAGTGCGGGAGAAGTACACGGACCTGCTCGGTATGGGCGGTGAGCTTGTCGAGATCAACGCTGAGGCTCTTGACCTTGCTACAGCATACGAGAGACATGGAGCCCTTCCACCCGCGTTACGCAACGACATGCTCCACATCGCGATTGCTACTGTGGCGGAAGTCGACGTGTTGGTGAGTTGGAACTTCAAGCACATCGTCCGTCTGGACAAGATCCGGCTCTTCAATGCCGTCAATCTGGAACTTAGTTATAAATCGCTGCAAATCTACTCACCCCGCGAGGTAACACTCCATGGCAGAGACCGAGATCAACGCTCTTGAGATGGTTCGCCGCATTCGCGACGATCTCCATGAGAAGACCAAGGGTATGTCGGAGGACGAGCTACTCCAGTTCTATCGCGGTGAAGCCGAAGCCGTGAACACAGAAGCGCTGAGCCAGCTCGCCAAGCGCTCCGTTACAACCGCCCGATAACCTGGCCGTCCGCCTCCGCAGCTTGGGCCTTTCTCAGCGTCGACGGCGGCAAGAGCTACCCGGTGCGGATCACATCGACTGATTCAACTCTCTGCCCGCCGCACCACCACGATCGTCGTGTCGTCCGGCGGCTCTTCGGTCCCCAGGTGGCGGCGCCAGTCGGCGAGAAGGATCTCCAGGAGGGCGGCGGCCGGGGCGCTCGGGGCGCGGCGCAAGACCTCGAGGGGGCGCTCGAAGCCGTACGCGGTCTCCTGCCAGTCCTGCGTCTCCATGAGACCGTCGGAGCAGAAGACCAGCGCCGCGCCGGGCGGCAGGTGCAGGGTGGTGTCGAGATAGATGCGCTGCGGGCCCTTGCCCAGGGGCAGACCCGGCAGGACGACCTCCGAAACGTCGCTGTCCAGGATCAGCAGCGGGAAGGGGTGGCCGGCGTTGCTGATCATCACCTCGCCGGTCGGCGGATCGAGCCGCAGCAGCACCAGGCTCGCGAAGTTGCGCGACGAGCCGCCGCGGCGGATCACCCGGTCGACCTGGATCAGGACCTCCGAGGGCCGCAGGCCGGGGCGGATCAAGCTGGTCAGGGCCGCCGTGGTCATTGCCTGGACGATGGCGCAGGAGTAGCCGTGGCCGGCCACGTCCCCCACCGCGACCCAGAGCCGGCCGTCCTCGTCGAACAGGAAGTCGTAGAGGTCGCCTCCCGCCTCGGTGGCGAGGATCGAGCGCGCGGCGATCTCCCAACCCGGAAGGTCGGGCACGCTCTGCGGCAGGAGACCCACCTGCATGCGCGCCAGGAGCTGCATCTCGTAGCGCAGCCGCCGCTCGTCCTCGATCCGCCGGATGAACGCCGGCGGCTGCAGGCGCTGTGCCTCCACGGAGTCGGGGCGGCCCAACCCGATCAGCCCGAGGAGGAGAAACGCCCCCATGAGCCCTGCCGATCCGGCGAAGATCCAGGGCATCCAGGCGAGATTGAGGCTGGAGTAGACCGCGGCGGGCAACAGGGTGAAGCTCACGGAGGCGACCAGCAGCGCGGTCAGGCCGAAGGCACGCAGAGCCCACACCAGGACCGCAGCCAGGAAGAACTGCACGCCGAGCTCGACCCAGAGGTTGGTCAGGGACACCGGCAGATAAAAGAACAGGACTGCGGCGACGGATGCCGCCACGGCCGCCCAGCGGGCCGGCAGGGCGCGCAGGAAGGCGGCGAGGAGCAGCACGATGGCGCCGGCCAGGGCGATGCTGCGGCCGAAGGGGTTGTCCCCGAGACTGGCCAGCGGGAGAGCCAGGCTCGCCTTCTCCGGCCAGATCGCCGGAACGTCGACGGCCAGGCTGAGAAACGCCAGACGGACGCCCGCCATGATCGCGCCCAGGAACAGTCCGAAAAGCAGGGCCCGCCCTCCGCGGGGACCGATCCGGCCGGCGCGCAGGGAATCCAGGCTGGTGGTGAAGTTGGGGCGGAAGGAGCGGATCAGCGACTCGCCGGCCGACCAGACGAGAAAGATCCAGACGATCCTGACCAGGACGTTGAGCCCTCGCGAAAGCAGGTTGGCGGGTGTGAAGGCGTGGGTGAAGAGCTCGGGCACCAGGGTCGCCAGGACGATGGCCGCCAGGACTCCGCCATTGACCATGTCGACGCGCCGCTTGCCGACGAGCACCAGGAAGAGGATGGAGACGCCGAGGACGAAGACCGTGTGCGCCACGAACTTGACCGCCACGTCCCACTGCAGGGTCGTCTGCCGGGTGAGCCCTTCCGCCGCGGTGCCGTGCTCGCGGGTGGCGATCAGGCTCCCGCCGGGCACGCTGAGGATTTGGAGATGCTCGGCCGGCGCGCTCCCGCGCAGGTCGTAGAAAGTGGCCGCCGATCCGGAGACCAGGGCGCTGCTCGGAGGGCCGAGGGTCTCCCCCGGATTCATCAGAAGACGGGCGAAAGCCTCCACCCGCGCGTGCGGCGCCACGGGGTTCTCGGTGGCCGCGTTGAACAGGATCTGGTCGCCGATCCAGGCGGCCGCCCGCGGGAGCCCCCGCGGAGAGAAGTAGAGCGCGAGCTCGCGCGTCCGGTCGTCCCCGGAGAGCTCGCCGTCCTGCCGGACCTCGACACAGACGCTGTAGGACTCGGCGGTCGCCGGGTCGCCCGGCCGCCGCACGTCGCAGGTGAGGTCAAGGTTGTTCGAGATCTGAGTGACCAGATCGAGGTGGGGTCGCTGGCGGCCGGCCGGCTGGAACGAAAGCCGTCCGCTCCGCTCGCGGAAGCGCTCGACGAAACGGGACTGCGGCGGTACGGGAATCGAGCGCCATTCGGGAAGGCGATGGAAGGCCAGGGCCAGGCCGCCGGCAAAGATCAGGACGCCGAGCAAACCCAGGACGAGCAGCCGGCGGAGGTCTTCGGGAGGAGTCTTCATGGCTGTCCTTTAGATACGCTATCCCAAGATGGGGGTTTTGGCGGGCTTCCCCGGGCCGGTTTGCTACAATGCCTCCCCCTATGAACCGCATCCTCCGTACGACCTCGCTCGCCCTCGCGGCGTTTCTCGCTCTCGGTCTCTTCAGCCCCGCGCAGGCCAAAGAGGACCCGAAGTTGATCATCCTGGGCTTCGACGGCGTCGACGCCAAGCTCACCCAGAAGTGGATGGACGAGGGCAAGCTGCCGAACCTGGCCAAGCTGCGCTCTGAAGGGTCCTTCGCTCCTCTCCTCTCGACGATCCCGTCGCAAACCCCGGTCTCCTGGTCGACCTTCTCGACCGGCCTGAACCCGGGCCGCCACGGGGTCTTCGACTTCCTGAAGCGCGATCCCAAGACGTACACCCCCAGCTTCGCCGCGTTCGACCAGGCGCGCGAGCCCTTCCTCTGGGGGGAGCGGACGCCATGGATCGTGGGCGCTCTCGCGGCCGTCGCCGTCCTGCTCCTCTTCTTCCTCGCGCTCAAGCTGTTCCGCGTGCGCACGGTGATCGCCGCCGTCGTGGCTCTGACCCTGGCGGTGGTGGCGGGCGGCGGCGCGGGTGTGGCGGCGGACCGCCTGCTGCCCAAGGAGAAGCCGGTGGCGAAGAACCGCCAGCGCGGCGAGACCTTCTGGGCTCTCCTCGGCAAGCACGGCAAGCGGGTGCAGGTCATGCGCATCCCGGTGACCTTCCCGCCCGTCCCCTATCCCCACGGCAAGCTGCTGACCGGCCTCGGTACGCCGGACCTCTCGGGCCGCATCGGCAAGCCCTTCTACTTCACCTCCGAGCTGTTTTTCCAACCCAAGGGGGGCGGCGACTTTTCGGTGGAGGTGGTGGAGCTGGTCGACAACAAGGGAGCGATCGACACCGAGATCAAGGGACCGCCGAACGAGCTGTTCCCGAAGCAGAGCGACTACATCAAGATCCCGATGAAGCTGACCGTGCCGGAGGACAAGAAGTCGCTGCGCATCCAGGTCTCGGGCAACGACCTGACGCTCAAGCCCGGGGAGTGGACCGACTGGGTGCGCTTCACCTTTCCGTTCAACCAGATCATCAAGATCCAGGGCATCGGCCGCTTCCGCCTGCTCTCGGTCGAGCCCGAGGTGCGGCTCTACCTCTCCCCCATCCAGTTCGATCCGGAGCACCTGCCGCCCGGCTTCGCGATCACCACACCGGACCAGTTCGTGGACGAGCTGACCGGCCATCACGGCCTGTTCAAGACGATCGGCTGGATGATCGACACCTGGTCGCTGACCAACGGCACGATCCCCGAGGAGGTCTTCCTGGAAGACGTGAAGATGACGGTGGACAAGGAGCGGGAGATCCTGAACGGCGAGCTCTCCGGAGCGGCGGACTGGGACGTGCTGGTCCACTATTTCGAGTTCACCGACCGCGTCCAGCACATGATGTTCCGCTTCTTCGATCCGAAGCATCCGCTGTGGACGGCGGACGGGGCGGCGAAGTGGGGGGGCTCGATCCTCCAGTCCTACCAGCAGATGGATGCGATCGTCGGCGACGTGATGCAGAAGATGCCGCCGGGCACCCGGCTGATGATCCTCTCGGACCACGGCTTCGCGTCGTTCCGCCGCAGCATGAACTACAACACCTGGCTGGCGAAGAACGGCTTCATGACGTTGACCGGCGAGGACCCGCACCGCAAGAACCTGGAGGACCTGTTCGACCAGGGGGACTTCTTCGTCAACGTCGACTGGTCGAAGACAAAGGCGTACGCCTTGGGGTTGGGGCAGGTCTACATCAATCTGAAGGGGCGGGAGGCCAAGGGGATCGTCGAGCCGGGCGCCGAGTACCGGCAGGTGGCGCAGGAGATCAAGCAGGGGCTCGAATCGTTCGTCGACGAGGAGACAGGGGAGAAGCCGGTCGCTCACGTGTTCACCCGCGACGAGGCCTACGGCACCTACGACCCGGAGCTGATCCCGGACCTGATCCCCTCGAACAACGAAGGGTACCGCGTGGGTTGGCAGGACAGCCTGGGCGGCATCGGCAAGACGATCGTGGAGCCGAACACCGAGATCTGGAGCGGCGACCACTGCTCGGTCTACCCGCCGCTGGTCAAGGGCATCCTGTTCGCCAACTTCCCGCTCAACGGTGAGGGGGCCGCCATGGGAGACGTGATGCCCACGATCCTCGACATCTACGGCGTGCAGCCGTCGACGAGGCTGGATGGGAAGAGCTTGCTGGTGAAGTGACGTTCCTCCCCACCCAGCATCGCGCGCAACTTCTTCATCGCCAGCAGGGCACGGGACTTCACCGTGCCCAGGGGCGCGCCCAGGGTCTCCGCGATCTGGGTCTGGGTGAGCCCTTCGAAGAAGGCCAGCTCGACCACCCGGCGCTGCTCGGGAGGGAGGCGGTCGAGGGCGGAGCCGATGCGGCGGCAGCTCTCGCGGTGCTCCAGGCGGCGGGTGCCGAGGGGCGCCGCGGCCCGCGTGGAGGCGCTGCGTCCGGCCTCGGTCTCCCGGCGGCGGCGTGCGGTGGCGCCGCGGTGGCGGTCGAGGGCCCGCGAGCGTGCGAGGAGCAACAGCCAGCTGCGGGGCGACGACAGCTCGGGGTCGTAGCGCCGGGCGTGCCGCCAGACCTGGAGGAAGGTCTCCTGCAGGACCTCTTCGGCCTCGCTCCGGTCGCCCAGCATCCGGCAGAGGAGGCCCAGCGTCAGAGGGGCGTGGCGGTCGTAGAAGAGACCGAGCGCTTCGCCGGAGCCTGCGGCGATCTCGCGCAGGAGGTCGACATCGGTCGTGGGGCGGCATCGCAGAGCGGCCTGGGACATGGTGAAAAGCTCCGGTGGTACACTGGGGTATCGGCGGCCCATCCGCGATCCCATTGGAGACCCACTCTAGGGCCAGGCTCCCTCCGGAGTCCTCAGAAGGGGTCTCAACAAAGGGTCAAAGAAGTCTCAAAGGGGTCATGCGCGGCGAGCAGATTCTCGAGTTCGACGGATTCACGGTGGATCTCGGCAGCCGCCTGCTGCTGCGAGACGACCGGCCGGTGGCTCTGACTCCGAAAGCCTTCGAGACCCTGGCGGTGCTGCTCGAGCACCCCGGCGAGGTGCTGGGCAAGGAGGCGCTCCTGTCGCGCGTCTGGCCGGGCGCCTTCGTCGAGGAAGGGATCCTCACCCAGAACATCTACACGCTGCGCAAGGCTCTCCAGGAAGCCGGCGGAGCCCGGACGTACATCGAGACCATTCCGCGCCGGGGGTACCGCTTCGCCGGACCGGTCGCCATTCGCGGCGGCGCGCCGCAGCCGGACGCCGAGGCGCGGATCGCCTCTCTGGCCGTCCTCCCCTTCGAGCCGCTGGCCGGCAACACCGACGACGCCTACCTCGGGCTCGGCCTCGCCGATTCGCTGATCACCCGGCTGTCCAACCTGCGGCGCATCGCGGTGCGGCCCACCAGCGCGGTGCGGCGCTATCTCGGCATGGCGCGCGAGCCGGCCGCGGTCGGCCGCCTCCTCCAGGTCGACGCGGTGCTCGACGGCACGATCCGGCGAGCGGGCGACTGGCTGCGGATCGGCGTGCAGCTGGTGAGCGTGCGCGACGACGCCCCTCTATGGGCGACCCAGTTCGACGCGCGGGCGGCCGACCTCTTCGCTCTGGAGGACAAGATCTCGCAGGAGCTGGCCGAGGAGCTGCGGCTGCGCCTGTCGCGCCAGGAGCGCGACCGCCTGACCAGGAGCGCCACACGCCATCCGGAAGCCTACGACGCCTATCTGCGGGGACGGTATTTCTGGAACCGGCGGACCTTCGAGGGCCTGTCCAAGGGGATCGAGCTGTTCCGGCGCGCTATCGATCTCGATCCCGACTTCGCCCTCGCCTATGCCGGGCTCGCCGATTGCCGGGTGCTCCTCTCTCTGCATGGCGCGGTGGCCCCGCGGGACGCCTTCCCGCCGGCGATCGCGGCGGCCGAGCGGGCTCTGGAGCTGGACGACTCGCTCGCCGAGGCGCACACCTCGCTCGCCTATGCGCGCTTCATGTACGAGCGGCGCTGGGAGGAGGCGGAGCGGGGCTTCCGGCGCGCCCTCGAGATCTCCCCGGGGTATGCGACCGCGCACCAGTGGTACTCGTTCCTGCTCGCCGCGCTCGGCCGGCATGCGGAGGCGATCGCGCAGGCGCGGCAGGCGCGGGAGCTCGATCCGCTCTCGCTGGTCATCAACTCCGACCTGGGGATGGTCCTCTGCTTCGCCCGCGATCCCGCGGCGGAGGAGCAGCTGCGGCGGACCCTGGAGCTGGACCCCTCTTTCGCCTATGCCCGGTTCGAGCTGGGCGTGGCGCTGCAGCAGCAGGGCCGGCTGGACGAGGCGGTCGCCGAGCTGCGGCTGGCGTCGTCCATGGCTCCCGACAGCCCGGTGATGCAGGCGGCGCTCGGCCAGGTGCTGGCCCGGGCCGGCCGGACGGAGGAGGCGCGGACGATCCTGGCGGTCCTCGAGGATCGGGCTACTCGCGAGCCCGTGGAGGCGAGCCTCTTCGCCTTCCTGTGGACCGGTCTGGGAGAGCGGGAGCGGGCGATCGACTGCCTGGAAGAAGCCTGCCGCGAAGGCTCCCGCTTCGTGGCGTTCCTCGCGACCTGGTCGATTTACGATCCGCTGCGGGATCACCCGCGCTGGCCGGCGCTCCTGCGGAGAGCAGGGCTGTCCCCTGCCGATAGCGCCGCAGCACTAGAGTAGAGGTGAAAACCTTCAGTTACACTCCGCGGGACGGCTGGTCCCAGCGTCCTCCCGTCGAGCTCGACTCGCCGCAGACCCTGGTGCTCGCTTTCTGTGCGCCCGGCTACTACGACGAGCGCGGGCCGGTCGACGAGCTCTCGGCGGCCTTTCCGCAGTCGCACGTGCTCGGGTGCTCCAGCGCGGGGGAGATCTTCGGCGCCGAGCTGCGCGACGAGAGTCTCTCCTGTGCGGTCATGCGCTTCGCCGAGACCCGTCTGCGGCGGGCCTTTGCCCGGGTCGAGGGGACCGCCGGTTCCTTTGCGGCCGGCGCGGCGGTG
Source organism: Thermoanaerobaculia bacterium (assembly GCA_035637095.1). Classification (GTDB taxonomy): domain Bacteria; phylum Acidobacteriota; class Thermoanaerobaculia; order Multivoradales; family UBA5704; genus UBA5704. The sequence goes on along the minus strand of DASPXX010000107.1, from coordinate 18,243 downwards.
GCCGCGCAGCTGGCCGCGCCGGACCTGCGCGGGGTCTTCGTGCTCTCGGACGGCCATACGGTCAACGGCACCGCCCTGATCCGCGGTCTGAGCGCGGCTCTGCCCGAAGAGCTGATCGTCACCGGCGGCCTGGCCGCCGACGGCAACCGCTTCCAGCGCACCTGGGTGATTCGCGACGGCGACCTGCGCCAGGGCGAGGTCTCGGCCGTGGGGTTCTATGGCGACCGCATCCACATCGGCCACGGCTCGCAAGGCGGTTGGGACATCTTCGGGCCGGAGCGGATGATCACGCGTTCCGAGAGCAACGTCCTCTTCGAGCTCGACGGCCGGCCGGCCCTCGAGCTCTACAAGGAGTACCTCGGCGAGCTGGCCGCCGGTTTGCCGGCCACCGCCCTGCTCTTCCCCCTCGCCGTGCGCACGCCGGGCGACGAGCGGCAGACCGTGCGCACCGTTCTGGGCGTCGACGAGAGAAACAGCTCGATGACCTTCGCCGGCGATGTGCCGGCCGGGGCCATGGCGCAGCTCATGAAAGCCAACTTCGACCGCCTGGTGCAGGGGGCGGCCCACGCGGCCCTGGCGACCCGCGCCAATACGCCGGAGGACGTCGACGTGCTCGCGGTGGCGATCAGTTGCGTCGGCCGCCGGCTCGTGCTCAACGAGCGGACCGAGGAGGAGCTGGAGGTCACGGTCGAGACCCTGCCCCGCCGCAGCCATCTCGTCGGCTTCTACTCGTACGGCGAGATCTCCCCCTACGGCGACGGCCGTTGCGAGCTGCACAACCAGACGATGACCTTGACGACCTTCGCCGAGCCGTGAGCTCTTCTCGCCACCCGCTGCTCGAGCGCCAGCTCAAGCGACTCGGCCTCGAGGCGGAGAGCCTGCCGGCCCCGGTGGCCGCGCTGCTCGACCTCGTCGACCGCACCTACCGGACCGCCGATCAGGATCGCTATCTCCTCGAACGGTCCCTCACCATCTCCTCCCAGGAGATGCAATCTCTCTACGAAGCCATGCGGGCAGCCTCGGAAAGCCGGGTCGCCGAGATGGAGCAGGCGGTCAGCAAGGCCAGAGAGTCGGCTGAGGCGGCGAGCCGTGCCAAGAGCGAGTTCCTGGCCAACATCAGCCATGAGATCCGCACGCCGCTCAACGCCGTGATCGGCATGACCAGCGTGCTCCTGGGGAGCGACCTGTCGCCGGAGCACCAGGACCACGTACAGACGATCCGCAAGAGCGGCGAGGCCCTGCTGGGCCTGATCAACGAGATCCTCGATTTCTCGCGCCTGGAGGCGGGCCGGATGCCGCTCGAGGAGCACCCCTTCCTGCTGGGCGAGCGGATCGCCATCGCTTTCGAGCTGGTGGCGCCGGAGGCGCGGCGCAAGGGGTTGCGTCTCACCTGGGAAGTCGGTCCCGGGTGCCCGGACGTGCTCGTCGGTGACGCCGCGCGCCTGCAGCAGATCCTCTTGAATCTCTTGAGCAACGCCGTGAAGTTCACGCCGGCGGGCGAGGTGGTCCTGACCGCGGAGCTCGCCCCCAGAGCGGACGAGGAGAACGAGGTGGTGCTGCGCTTCCGCGTCTGCGACACGGGCGTGGGATTGCCGCCGGACCACATCGAGGAGCTGTTCAGCCCGTTTCTCCAGGCCGACGCGTCGACCTCCCGGCGGTACGGGGGGAGCGGGCTGGGGCTCGCGATCAGCCGCCGCTTGGTCGAGAGGATGGGGGGGCAGATCACGGCGCAGGGTGTGCCGGGCGGAGGCTCGATCTTCACCTTCACCATCCGCTTCCGCCGCGGCAGCGAGGCGGACATGACCTCGGCCGCCCTGCTGTCGCCGCAGCCCGTCGCCGTCGCGAACGGCGATCTGGAGCCTTTGCGCATCCTGCTCGCGGAGGACAATCCCCTCAATCAGAAGGTCGCCCGCCTGCTGCTCGAAAAGCTCGGCTATTCCGCCGATCTGGCCGCCAACGGCCTGGAGGTCCTGGCGGCTCTCGAGCGGCAGGACTACGACCTGGTGCTGATGGACGTCATGATGCCCGAGCTCGACGGCCTGGAGGCGACCCGCCGGATCGTGGAGCGCTGGCCGCGCGGGCGGCGGCCGCGGATCGTCGCGCTGACCGCCAGCGCCATGCGCGAGGACCGCGAGCGCTGCCTGGCGGCGGGCATGGACGAATACCTGAGCAAGCCGATCGACCTGCAGGCTTTGGCGGAGACCCTCCACCGTACGACCCGGCAGAAGCCCGGAGGTCCGCGGCCGGTGGAAGCTCCCTCCCTGCCGATGATCGACGAGCTGTGGCGCCTGGATCCGCAGGAGACGATCCACCTGGTGGAGAGCTTCCTGGTTCACCTCGATCTCCAGCTCGAATCTCTGCGCGAGGCGGTGGAGCAGGGCAATACCGCGACGATCGAGCGCGTGGCCCATTCGCTGCGCGGGGCCTGCGCGACCCTCGGTCTCCCGCGGCTCCCCGACTCCCTCGGAGACCTCATCCGTCGCGTCCGCAAGGGGGAAACCGAGCGGGCCGGGGCCACTCTCGAGGCCGTGGCCCAGGACGCCGCCCGCGAGCGCGAGATGCTCAGGAACCTGCTCGCGGCGCGGACGGGCGCCGGCGGATGATCCCCTCCACGGCCGCCGCCATGGCATCGGCGGCGCACCGGTGCCCTGCCGCCGTGGGGTGATAGCGGTCGAAGCGCAGCTTATCGGCGCCTCCGGCGCGGCAGTCGCGGAAGGCGGGGCGGAGGTCGAGGTGGTGGAAGCCGAGCTCGCGGGCGAGCCGCTCCAGGCGGGCGTGCTGCCGCGCATGCTCGCCGTCGTAGAGCTTTGGCAGATAGGGGAAGACCGCGAGCAGCACCTCGAAGCCCTCGCGCCGGGAGAGCTTCGCGAGCTCGCGCAGAGACGGCTCGACCGTGTCTCCCGCGCTCGACGACTCAGCCTCCTCCCGCCGAGCCTCCAGCACCGCATAGCGCACGAAGCGATAGAGCGCGCTGTGGACGAGCAGCCGCTCCGTCTCGGCGAGCGGCAGGACACGCCGTCCCTCCGCCGCTTCCCGGAGCGCCTGCACGATCCGCGGGTCCGGAGGGCGGCGGTCGTTGTGGCAGTAGGCCACGAGGACCAGGTCGGGGGAGAAGGCGAGAGCCCGTCTCCGGAGCGTCTCCACCTCCTGCTGCGTGTTGTACCCGGTGACGCCGAAATTGAGCACCTCGACCGGCAGACGCGCCTTGCGCAGGTCCTGCTCCAGCAGGGCAGGAAAGGCATCCTGGGTCCGCTGGATCCGGTACCCCTCGGCGATGCTGTCGCCGAGCACCACGATGCGGTAGGTCCCCGGCGGCTTGGCCAGCGTGTGATCGCGGTCGCGATAGCCGAGGCGGTTGCTCGCCCCGGTGTACTCGAAGAAGCTGTGGGACGCGGTGTCCTGGTGCACCAGGCCGGGGACCGGCTCGAAGACCAGCCGCGGATCGGCCGAGAGCTGGAAACGGCCGCGGCGGACCGGCGCCACCTCGGGAGCCCCGACGATCCGCAGCAGGATCTCCCCGGCCGCCAGGGCGAGAAAGATGCCGATCCCGGCGGCGAGAAGCCTCTGGCGCGAGGATGGAGAGTGCGAGGGGGCGTCGGTCATCGCGTCATCGAAAGGTTGGCGCGGCTTTTGAATTGTAATCCGGGGGAAGGAGGCGGACAGCAATGTCGTCCTCGTTTGGACTGTATCTCATCGGCTTCATCATCTTGACCATCGGGCTTGCGCTCGGGGCTCATCTGGCCGGCTTGTCCACCGAATGGATCGCGGTGGGAGTGATCTGCCTCCTCGGGATCGGCATTCTGAGCGCTGTGAAGAAGACGCAGTCGGCAACCAGGACCGGGAGCGGAACGGGGGCGGGAGCGGGGACGCGCCCGGGCGGCAATCCGCCGCGGTATTGATCGGGAGAGCTGCTCGAGAGGCTCGTCCTTTTCCGGGTGGGAGGAAGCGGCAGGGGGAAGCACGAGAGAGTGGGGGGTTGGGTGGATGGGGACCGAATCCACCCACCCGCAAGAGGATGAGCCTTCAGAGAACCGTTTCGCGCACGATCTCTTCGACCGTCGTCATCCCGTCTCGCACTTTTTGCAATCCGCTCAGCCGGAGCGTGAGCATCCCGGCCTGGATCGCCTTGTTGCGGAGCTCGAACGAGCTGGCGCCGGAGAGCACCATCTCCCGCATCTCGTCGTCCACCTCCAGCACCTCGTAGAGACCCACGCGCCCTTTGTAGCCGGTGTTGTTGCACCGCTCGCAGCCGCGTCCGCGGAAGAGCTTGAGCGTCCGCGCCTCGTGCTCGGAGAAGCCGGCGCTCACCAGGGCGGCCGGCGGCATTTCCATCGGCTCTTTGCAAAAAGTGCAGACGCGGCGGACGAGGCGCTGCGCCACGATGAGGTGCACCGAGGTCGCCACCAGGAACGGCTCGATGCCCATGTTCATCAGACGGTTGATCGTCGAGGGCGCGTCGTTGGTGTGCAGCGTCGAGAGCACCAGGTGGCCGGTCATCGCGGCTTTGATCGCCACCTCGGCGGTCTCGAAGTCGCGGATCTCGCCCACCAGGATGATGTTGGGGTCCTGGCGCAGGAACGAGCGCAGCGCCGCGGCGAAGTTCAGGCCGATCTGCTCGCGCGTCTGTACCTGGTTGATGCCGGAGAGGTTGAACTCGACCGGATCCTCGGCGGTCATGATGTTGACCTCCGGGGTGTTGATGCGCGACAGGGCCGAGTAGAGCGTATTGGTCTTGCCCGAGCCGGTGGGTCCGGTGACCAGCACCATGCCGTAGGGCTTCAGGATGGCTGCCTCGAACTTGCGCAGCGACTCCGCCTCGAAGCCCAGCTTGGTCATGTCGAGCATGAGCTTGTCCTTGTCGAGGAGCCGCATCACGATCTTCTCGCCGAAGAGGGTGGGCAGCACGGAGACGCGGTAGTCGAGGTCCTTGGTCTTGCCCGAGATCTTGGTCTTGATCTTGATGCGCCCGTCCTGCGGCAGCCGCTTCTCGGCGATGTCGAGCCGCGCCATGATCTTGCAGCGGCTGGTGATCGCCTCCTTGAGCTTCAGGGGGGGCCGCATCATCTCGTAGAGGATGCCGTCGATCCGGTAGCGGACGCGGTAGTCCTTCTCATACGGCTCGATGTGGATGTCCGAGGCGCCGCGCTTGATCGCATCGGTCAGGATCAGGTTCACCAGCTTGACCACCGGCGCCTGCTCGGACTCCTCTTCGAGGGTGGCGAGATCGAGGTCCTCTTCCTCCTCGAGGACCTCGAGGTCTCCACCGCTCTCCTCGGAGAGGTCCTCCATGACCTTCTTGAGCTCGATCGCATGGGTCGATCCGTAATAGCGGTCGATCGCTCCCCGGATCGCGGTCTCGGAGGCCACCACCGGCTCGACCTTGTAGCCGGTCATGAACTTCACGTCATCCATCGCGAACACGTTCGTCGGGTCGATCATCGCCACGGTCACCGTGGCGCCGGTCTTGGCGACGGGGAAGATGGTGTATTTGCGGGCGATGTCCGCGGGGATGATCTTGATGACCGACTCGTCGACCTCCATGCCATGGAGCTCCACCGCCGGCACTTTGAAGTGCTGCGACAGGGCTTCGACGAGCTGTTTGTCCGTCATGTGCCCGAGCTTGACCAGGTTGGTGCCGAGCCGGCCTCCCTGGTCCTTCTGGAGCGCGAGGGCCTCCAGGAGCTGGTTCTGGCTGATCCTGCCGCTCTTGACCAGCAGCTCTCCCAGCTTGTCGGGCTGTGCGGCTTGTTGTTTGCGAGCGACTTCCGGTGGTGGCGCCATGGGCTCTCCGTGCTACGGCCGCCATCCCCGTCCATGAGGGAAGCAGACCTGCTGACTGACAGCGAAAGCGAGCCTCAGTCTAGCAGTGCCCGGGAAGGGGGGTCAACGTCACCGCGGCGGATTTGTCGAAGGTTGCGCATATGGGTAGCTTTTGACTAGGATAGGCCCTGGAGGAGGAACGTCCATGAAACAGCACCGGCTTTTCCTGCTGATCCTCGGCCTCGGCCTGGCGGTCGTCGCCTCCGCTCCGCGGCCCACGGTCGCCGCCCCGGCCGACTGCGCCACCCAATGCCAACGGGACTACGACCGCTGCCGATCTCGCGGCCTCGACTCGATCGCCTGCATGACGCAATACGAGCACTGCCTGGCCGGCTGCTGACAGGGCAGGCACAAGGCCTGCCCCTACGGGAACGGCCCCGATGTCGGATGTAGGGGCAACCCTTGTGGTTGCCCCAGCGTCTCCACCGCCTGCTCCGCCACCCGGTCGGCGGGGATCTCCAGCAGGCAGGCCTTGGTCTCGGCGAAGCGGCGGTGGCAGAAGCTGCACGGCAGCCGCCGCCAGATCGCGCGCTCCGGAGCGCCGTAGGGGCCGTTGCGCTCCGGATCGGTCGGTCCCAGGACCATGAGGACCGGGGTGCCGAGGGCATGGGCGAGATGGGTGGGACCGGAGTCGCCGCCCAGCACCAGGCGCGCCCGGCGCAGCAGGGCCGCGAGCGCCGGCAGGTCCGGGGCCGCCACGGCCCGCGCCGCGCCGCCGCTTGCCGCCTCGACCGCCAGGGCGAGCTTGTCCTCGCCGTGCGCCATGGCCACGAGCGCCGGCAGCCCGGCCGCCTCCCGCAGGCGCCGCGCCACCTCGCCCCAACGCTCCGGCGGATAGACCTTGTTGGCCCAGCCCGCGCCCGGATGGATGAGGACGAACGGCTCCGCATGGAGCTCCAGGACCGCCCGGGAAGCGTCCCCCCGGAAGATCTTGTCCGGCCCGAAGTCGGCCGGCTCGGGGGGGAGACCCAGGCCGTCGAGGAGCGACAGCATGCGGTCCACGGCGTGCACGCCGCGCGGCACGACGGGCTCGCTGATCCACACCGCGCTGGACGGCTCGCGCCGGGAGCTCCGGGCCGCGCCGATCCGCCGGTCGCAGAGGGTGAGGGCCGAGATCGCGCCCGCCTTGTGGTTGCCCATCAGGTCGAGCGTCACGTCCGGGGCGAAGCGGTCGAGGGCGGAGAAAAAGGCCCCGAGCTCGCGCACGGTGCGGCGCGAGAAGGGCTCCTTCCCCCAGTGCCGCAGCCGCCCGACGATCGCCTCATCCAGGTCGGGGTGCCCGGCGAGCACCGGAGCCATGGCCTCCTCGATCACCCAGCCGATCCGCGCCCGCGGGAAGTGGCGGCGCAGCGCCGTGAGCACGGGAAGCGCATGCACCACGTCGCCCAGGGCGCTGGTGCGGACGATCAGGATTCTCACGGGGGCAGGCTCTTCACCCGGGCGATCAAGTCGCTCGTCGCATGGTCCTTGGGATCGCCGACCAGGGCGGTCCGGCCGCCGTAGGCGCGGACGACCGCGTGCTCGGGCACCCGCTCCGGCGCGCCGTAGTCGGTCCCCTTGCAGTGGAGGTCCGGCTGCAGCCGGGCGAGGAGAGGGGCGGGTGAGTCGCCCGCGAAGACGACGACGAAGTCCACGGGCTCCAGCGCAGCGAGGAGCTCCGCGCGCTCGGCCGCGGGGATGATCGGCCGCCCCGGCCCTTTGAGGCGCGCCACCGAGTCGTCGTCATTGACCGCCACGATCAGGGCGTCGGCCTCGGCCCGTGCGGCGCGGAGATAGCGGAGGTGCCCCACATGCAGGAGGTCGAAGTGCCCGTTGGCGAACGCCACGGTCTTGCCCGCCGCCTTGAGAGCCGCCACCCGCTCGGCCAGTGCGTCGAGGGTCAGGATCTCACCCATGCCCGACTCTAGCGGATGACCTGGATCTGGACTTCCGGGGAGAGGGCCTGCCAGTTTCGATCGGTTGTCATGACGGGCAGAGACAAGTGCATGCCAAGGGCTACGCAGGCACGGTCACCGAGGGACATGCCAAGCGGTTTCGTCAATGTCCGCAAAGCTCCGGCATGCAAAGCCATTCCCCTGTCGAAAGGGATGACCGCTATGCGGAGTCTGCGGAGGGTCGTGAGCGCTTCAAGCTCTGTCAAGCCTGCTTCGACCAGTTTGGTCATGACCTCGGAAAGATTGACCGCCCCGATGGCGGCTTGGGGAAGCACCGCCTGAACCTCCCTGCAACCCGGCTCGCGGTGGAGGTAGGCCAACAGAGCAGATGCATCGAGAACGACCTTACTCAAGCAGGGAGTCCCGCCGTCGTTCCTGGATCAGCTCGTCCGCGAGGTCTCGCTGCGCGGGGATTCGGGCGCACACCAGATCCTGGGCGCGCTGCGCGGCTTCCTCCGGAGAGAGCAGAACATGAATTCCCTCGTCATCGAGCTCGAGGACGACCTGATCTCCGGCCTCGATCCCGAGCGAGCGGCGAATCTCGGCTGGAAGCACGAGCCGCCCCTCCTCATCCAGTGTCGTTGTCATCCGCGACATGATCTCACCTCACCGCAATCCTACTACATCCCTCGACGCATTTCCACCGGCCGCGGGTTGCTTTCAATCACCCGGCGGAGCTCGTCGAGAAGCCAGGACAGCCGAGACGTCGAGAACGACCTCACTCGCTCAGGGCCTCTCTCCGACGGTCCTCGAGCAATTCGTCCGACAGACTTCGCCCTTCGGGAATGTACTTCCGCACCAGCTCCTGAGCGCGTCTCAACGCTTCCGCGCGAGATAGCAAGAGGCGAACGCCCCGTTCATCGAGCTCGAGGACCACCTGATCTCCCGGCTTCAACCCCAGCGAGCGGCGAACCTCGGCTGGAATGATCAGCCTCCCCTGTTCGTCCAGTGTCGTTGTCATCCGCGACATGATCTCACCTCAACAGAATCCTAGCACACCTTTCGGCGCACTCTTCCAGCCCCACCCTCGCCCGGTGGGGCCCGCCGCTGGTTCCGCCGCCCTGGGGGGCTTCTGCAAATGACGAAAGTGCGCTAGCCTCATGTGGGTTTCACGAAACTCTTGTTTGCGGCCTCGAACTGAGACGACGCCCTGCGCCCCGATTCTACTGGAAGTCACCAGGTGACGAGCAACTCGGGCGGGAAACAACCCGCGAGCTCTATTCTCCTCCTCTTGGGGTTCGCCCTCCATGTGGTCTGGTTTTTTCTTCTTTTGCCGGTTTTCGTCATCGACCATCTTTTGCCGGGAATCGTACGGCCGAAGGAAAATACGGAACGTTTACAGGCAATCGAAAGCTTTGTTCCTGGGTTTGAAGATCCGGCGATCTTCGAAGAGGATCTCCGATTCCAGAATCTCCGCTTCCTTTTGGTCAGCCAACCGAACGATGTCGACGAGGAGGTCAAGGTTGTTTTTTTTCGCTACGAATACTTCACCGAAGAAGAGGCCGGCCGCCTCAGCGAAGTGCTGGAGCGATACTACCTCAGCTTGGGCAGGGAATGGGAAGCCCGAGAGCATTATGCTCTTGCCAGACGCTACTTCTGGCGCGGCTTCACGGTGGCTCATCCCCTGGCAGCGCAACGGAGGATGATCGACGATTATCGTGTTCAACGCAGGCTGTCCGAGCTGAGGCTCCGGTCCGCATTCTACCGCAGGCACCTGCCGTTTCTGGATGGAGAGGTGACCGATTCCCTTTTCGTGTACAAGGGTGAGCGTTTGTGTGGAATGACGACGGAAGACCTGGACATGGCGTTGTCGAATGCGGAGTATGATCCTTATGAAAGTAGCATGAAGTATGGACTCGCTCTGGCCTTGTACCGCGAGGTCAAGCCAAGTTATTTCTGGCGCTCTTACGATGAAATGGACTCCGAAGACCGGGACCGGGCCTTCGCTTGTGTGGCCAAGGTCAAGGACGTGCTGCATGTCATCATGAAAAAGCCCGGCGGCGAGCTGCGGGAGGAAGCTCAGTTCCTTCTTGCGAAGTCCTTGCGTATGGAAAAGTCGATCGCTGAGGCAGAGTTTCAATATCTCCGATTGATCCAGAGCTGGCCGGAAAGCTACCTCGCGGATGACGCTGTTCTGTCTCTGTACAAAATGTGCGCAGGCGAGGCAGCTTGCCACAATGGAGCTGAAATCTATCAGGACTGGCTTCTGAAGAGGTACAAGGACCGCGATGCGACGCGATTTTTCGATTAAGCTGAACCGCGATCTCGCATTGAGCTTGGCGGGGCTCGTCGTTAGCACTCTCGGCCTGTTGGTGGGCCTGTTGCCTCTCGTACAACCGAAGGTTTCACAGCTTGGTGAGGCAGCTCACTTCTTTTGGTTTATTCTCAAGTGCAACCCATTCCTACTCATGGTACCCTGTGTCGCCAGCTTCTGGGTGTATGTCTGGAGGCGGCGTAGGAGTACGGCGGTGCGCGGAAGGCTGGCTCTCGCAATTCTTTCTGTCTCGTCCCTTTTTCAGATCGCGGGGACTGTCTGGCTTCTGGTGGAAAGAGACTACTCGTGGCTCATTCGAGACGGTCTGCGGCGAGAGACGGCTGGCGACCTCTCTCCGGCTTTAGTGCGCCTGAACTATGCGGCCCGTCTCTGCCGAGGGTTCGATACTGTCGCCGCGCGCCGGGTTTACAATGCCAAGCTGATCGCGCGGGCGCTATTTTCTGCCTACAGTCAGCGAAAAGACAAATTGGATGTCGGGGCTGTCGAGCTGCTCTGCAGGGCTGATTTCCTGGATCGCCGGTATGACGAGGAGGTCTCGAAGATCCTTAGCGTGCAGCATGAATTGGACGCCGCGTATGCGGCGGCCATCCGACACTTGCGTTCCGGTCATCGAATAACCTATCTGCAGGATCTTTCCGGAATCCATGGAAGGTTTGTCGACTATGGATATTCGGGGTCGATTGTCGAGTCTTCACGGGGTACAGAAAAACGACAGTCCCCGTCCGAGCTTGTCCTGCTGTCCCACGAGAACCTGAAGGACCTGGAAACGAGGTTCATGAGAGCCGACGAGCAGGAGGTGCCTGCGATTGTGAAGGAGCTGACGGGAGAATTCAGCGTGTCGAAAATCTGTTCGGCGGTGCACGAGATGCGGATTACACCCGAGGAATGACCAGACGCCTTCAGCAGATGGTATAGAACGGGCAGGATTCGGGTGTCTGCCCTCTCGATCCTACAGATCCCCTCGGCGCATCTCCTCGATCAGCCGCGGATCGCTCTCAATCGCCCGGCGGAGCTCGTCGGGGGTCAGCGTTGCGGTGCCCATCTTCATCACCACCACTCCGCCGGCGTAGTTGGCGAGCAGGGCGGATTCGAGCGGCGTGGCTCCGGCGGCGAGGGCGAGGGAAAAGGTGCCGATCACCGTATCGCCGGCTCCGGTGACGTCCGCCACCTGGTCGGTGCCGTGGACCGGCAGGTGGACCGAGCCTCCTCCTTCGAACAGGCTCATGCCGCGGCTGCCGCGGGTGATCAGGAGGAAGCGCGCTCCCAGCCGCTCGCGCAGCTGCCGGCCGCCCGTCTCCAGGCGCTCGGGGTCGTCGTCGAACGACCGGCCAAAGAGCGCCTCCGCTTCCTCTTCATTGGGAGTCGCTCCGTCGAGGCCAACGAAGGAGCCGAGCCGGTACCGGCTGTCGCAGACCACGACCGCCTGCGGACCGAGCGCCGCGCGCAGGCGGGGAAGGAGCTCCGGCTCCACTGCGCCGTAGCCATAATCGGAGAGGATCGCCACCGGCACCGGTCCGGCCGCGCGCCACTTCTCGAGGGTTGTTGCGAAACGGTCCCGGTCGTCGCCTGAAAGGGTGAGGGTGTCCTCGATGTCGTAGCGCACGATCTGCTGCTTGATCGAGTGCTTGCCGCCGCCGAGGATGCGCACCTTGGTCGGAGTCCGGTAGCCGGCGCGGACCAGGATGCCTTCCGTGGCGATGCCGCGGCCGGCCAGCTCGGCGAGCAGCTTGCGTCCCGCTTCGTCGTCGCCGACGGCACCCAGAGGGAGAGGCCGGCCGCCGAGCGCCGCTACGTTGGCCACCGCGTTCGCGCCGCCGCCGGGGATCAGCCGCTCGCCCTGGTACGAGAGAATGAGGACCGGAGCCTCGCGGCTGATCCGTTTCGGCGTACCGGTGATGAACAGGTCGGCCACCAGGTCCACCAGCATCATCACGGGTTGGCCGGCCATGGCGTCGACCAGGGCGAGCAGGCGATCGGAGGTGGGGAGGAAACTGTCCGAGGGCATGTGACGGCGGATTGTAGCGGAATCATGCGGATGACCTTACGGCCGACAGTGCGGTGGCTCGGCGGACTCGCGTTCGCCCTGGCGGCCGCTGCCTGCTCGGACCGTGCGCTGGAGCGCTGCACCGCCGCCTACGCGGACGGGAGGTACGAGGAGGCGGCGCGCCTCTGCGAAGCGGCCCACCACGCCTCGGGCGATCCCCGCGCCGGAGCCACGGCGGCGCGGGCCTTGACCCAGCTCCGGCAGGGGGACCGGGCGCTCGCCTGGGTCGAGCGGCTGCGCGGCACCAGCGTCGAGCCCGGCCTGTGGAGCGTCGCAGCCCTCGTCTATCTCGATCGCGGCGAGCCCGGACGCGCGATCGAGGCCTATCGGCGCGACCTGGAGCTGCTCGAGAAGACCGGCGACCACCTGGGGCTGGCCCGGGCGCACTACGGCCTCTTCTATGTGGCCTGGGAAGGATCGCGCTACCGCGAGGCGCTGGAGCAGGCGCGGCGCGCCTTTGCCGAAGCGGGCGCGGCCGGGGACCGCGAGACGCAGGCGCGCGCGGCCGAGGCCCTGTATACCGTCCTCTATGCCCTGGGCGACCTGGAGGGGGCGCGCCGCGCCCTCGATCTCGCCGCCCGGCTGCTCCCGCCGGAGAGCACCGCCGAGCGCGCCGGCCTGGTGGCCAACCAGGGAGGGCTCGCCCTGGATGAAGGACGTCCGGAGCTCGCCCGCCACGCGATCGAAGAAGCGTTGCAGCTGGCGCAGGGGCGCGGCGAGCGGCGTTTCTTCCGCTCCGCCCACCTCAATCTCGTCCAGGCGGACCTCGCCCTCGGGCAGCTCGCGAGCGCCGAGCGCCACCTCGCCGCGGCTTGGCGCCACGCCGAGCCGGGCTCCCCCGAGGTCTCCCTCCTCTACTACCGCGCCCGGGTGGCGCTGGCCCGCCATCGCCTGGACGAGGCGGACCAGGCTCTGACGGAGGCCCTCGCCGGCCAGCCCGTCCCCGATTGGGCCTGGGACCTCGAAGACGAGCGCGGGAAGGTGGCGGAAGCGCGGGGGGACCTCCGCACGGCCGGGCAGGCCTATGAGCGGTCGGCCGCCATCGTCGAGGAGATGCGCCGCTCCCTCGCTCTCGACGATCTCAAAGCCTGGCTCCTGGACCGCAAGCGCCAGCCCCTCGAAGCGCTCTTCCTGCTCCAGGCGCGCGCCGGCGAGGCCGGGCCGGCGCTCCACACCCTGGAGCGGGCCAAGGCGAGGACCTTCCAGGACGCGTTCATCCAGGCCTCCGCGCGAGACCCGGTGGCCACGCGGAACGTCTGGACCCTCGCGGCCGATCGCGCCGACGCCCTGCGCGACCTGCTCCCTGCCATGAGCGCCTCTCCGGCGGCGGCGCTCGTCCCCCTGGACCGCCTTCTCGCAGGGCTCGCGGGACGGCGGGTCCTCGCCTATTTCGAGGCCCGCGGCGAGCTCTGGCTCCTCGACGTCGCGGACCGGAGGATCCGGCCGCGGCGGATCGGCGCTCCCGCCGCCCGGATCGACGAGCTGATCGATCGCTTCCAGAGCGCTCCCGACGATCCGGTCGCCGCGGCGAGGCTCGGGGACCTGCTCCTGCCGGCGGATCTCGACCTGGCTCCGGGCTCGACGCTCCACATCGTCCCCGACGGCGCGCTGACCCGGCTCCCGTTCGCGGCTCTCCGCCGGGGCGGTCGCCGGCTGGTCGAGGACCACGCCATCGCCTATCTCCCCGGGGTGAGCTTTCTGGCCGCGCCCCTCCAGGCGGACCCTGGCGCCGCGGGGCCTCCGGTCGTGCTCGCCGATCCGCTGCGCGACCTGCCGGAGGCGGCGGCCGAGGGGAGGGAGATCGCCGGTTATCTCGAGACCGCGCCGCGCCTCGGGCTGGCGGCTACCACAGGCGCCCTGCAAGCCGCGGCCGGAGCCTCCGTTCTCCACATCGCCGGCCACGCCGGATGGGGACCGGGCGGCCCCTGGCTGGAGCTGGCCGACGGTCGGGTGACCACGGCCGCGATCCTGACCACCCGCGTGCGGCCCCGCCTGGTCGTCCTCGCCAGCTGCGCGTCGGCCGCCTCGTCCGGCCGCGGGCTCTGGGGCTCCCCCGGAGCCGCGTTCCTGGCGGCGGGCAGCGGCGCGGTCCTCGCCACTCTCGGCTCCGTCGAAGATCGAAATGCCCGTGACCTCGTCCGCCACTTCTACCAGGAAGGCGGCGCCGGCGATCCGGCCGGAGGGTTGGCCCGCGCGCAGCGGGCTCTCCTCGCGGCCGGCCGTCCGCCTTCCGTCTGGGCGCCCTTCGTCCTGTTGGGTGCCGGCTCCTGAAGGAGGGAGACTATGCGTACCGTGTCCTTGACCGCCCTGCTGGTCCTCGCCGCTTTCGTCCTCGGTCTCACCCTCGGCGGGGCGCCCCGGGAAGCCGCCGCAGCGACCTCGGTGGCGGGGATCGAGTGGACGTTCAGCAGCGGATACCTGATCCTCACCAACTGGACGAAGGACGTCGGCTTCCTCGCTCTCGGCGCGTTCCGGGCCGGGTCGACCCAGCCGGCTCCTCCCCTCCGGACGGACGGCAAGCTCGTCCTGAGCGCCGGTGCCGTGGACAAGATCACCGTCTATCAGCTCGAGCCGGTCGCCCTCTGCGACAGCATCTCCTGCCGGCCGTGCGATCCCGGACCTTTCGACTGTCCGATCCCGCCGCGGCCGCCGATCGGCGCCACGGGAGTGGAGACGGCGATCACTCCTCCATGAGCGCCGTGATCCCGCCTGTCGTGGAAAGCCGGTCTGCGTCGCCTCACAGGGGGAGAGCGCCATGGCAGACACCCGAGAGATCCTCCTGTCCCCGCCGTTCAGGCCTTTCGCCGTGCGGCCGCGAGCGATGATGCGCCGCACGGAGATCGCCGCCGGCGAGGACGAGATCCTGGCCGCGCTGGAGCGGGGGGACCGCCACGCGGCCCTCCGTCTGCTCATGCAGGACTACGGGACGGCGGTCTACCGGTACTGCCAGCAGATGGTCGAGGACGGCGACCTGGCGGACGAGGCGCATCAGATGACCTTCGTCCAGGCCTACGAGGGGCTCCTGCGGTTCGGCGGGCGGTCGTCGCTGCGCACCTGGCTGTTCGGCATCGCCCGCCATCGCTGCCTCGACCTCCTGAAGATCAGCCGCCGGCGCCAGAAGCGGTTTCAGCTCATGCCCGAGCTCCCCGATCAGCCCGCGCCGGCCGAAACGGCCGAAGAGAGCCTCGCCGCCCGCTCGCGGATGAGCGCCCTCAGCGGCTGCCTGCGGGAGCTCGCGCCGCGTGTCCGCACCGCCGTCCTGCTGCGCTTCCAGCAGGGCGTGACCTATGAGCAGATGGCCAGCTTCGAAGGAGAGCGCCCGGCGACGCTCCAGGCCCGGGTGGCCCGCGCCCTGCCGGTGCTGCGGCGCTGCCTGGAGCGCAAGGGGGTCGCGCCATGACCCCGCCCGCCTCCTGCGACCGGTTCGAGTCCGAAGGGCTCCTCCGGCTGGAGAGGGGAGAGCCCCTGGACGAGCACTTCCTGACCTGTCCGGACTGCCGGGAGGCGCGCGCCGCCTACGCGCGTCTGCGCCAGGACATCGCCGGGATCGGCGCCGGCGACGAGCCGCCTGCCGACTGGGAAGCCCGCGTCTGGGCGCGGCTCGCGGAGAGGAAGGGGAGCCCCCGCTGGATCTGGTTTCTCGCCCCCGTGGGAGCCGCGGCCCTGGCCGCCACCCTCTTCTTCGCCCTGCCGCGCACACCCGCGGAGCCCTCCCTGATGCAGGATCTCGTCGAGGCAGGCCCCGCGCGTCGTGCCACCGGCGCCCATCCGGGAGAGCGCCTCCACCTGCGGGCCGAGACCGCAAGCTCGCCGCAAGCCGAGCTGCGCGTCTACCGCAACGGCCGCGACCTCCTCCTGCGTTGTCCCGGAGACGCTTGCTGCCAGAGGAAGGGGAGCGAGCTGAGCGCCACCGTGCTACTCTCCTCACCCGGCACCTACCAGGCCGTCCTGGTCCTCGACGACGAGCCCCTGCCGCCGCCCGGCAAGGGCCTCGATCCCGACGCCGGCGCCGCCTTCGCCCAGGGCGCGCGGGTCCTCCTCGGTGAGGAGATCACGGTGCGGTGAGAGGGCTCCTCCGCACCAGGTCGCGGGTGATGCTCGCAATTGTGGGAGCGCCGGCGAGGGCCATCGCAAGATCGAGCTCGTTCCGCAGAAGGCGCAGGGCCAGCGTGGCTCCGGCCTCCCCCGCGGCGGCCAGGCCCCAGACGACCGGCCGGCCGACGAGGACTGCCCGGGCGCCCAGCGCGAGGGCTTTCAGGATATCGGTCCCCCGCCGCACGCCGCCGTCCATCAACACCTCGACCGGTTGACCGGCCAGGGCGTCCGCCACCTCGGGCAGGACGTCGATCGTGGCCGGCGCGGTGTCGAGCTGCCGGCCGCCATGGTTCGACACGATCACGGCCGCGGCGCCCGCCTCGGCCGCGCGCAGCGCATCGTCGGGCCGGACGATCCCTTTGATCACCAGCGGCAGCTTCGTGATCGACCGCAGCCAGACCACGTCCCGCCACGACAGCGCCGGGTCGATCAGCGAGGAGACGTAGACGGCAAGGCCCGAGTCGCCCTCGGCCGCCGGCATCTCGCCGTAGCCTTCCGGCAGCAGGTTGGCGGCCGAGAGCCCCGGCGGCAGATGGAACCGGTTGCGCACGTCCCGCTCGCGCCGCCCGATGACCGGAGCATCCACGGTGAGCACGAGCGCCCGGCACCCCGCGGCCTCGGCCCGCCGCACCAGCGCCTCCGTCGTCTTGCGGTCGCGGTAGACATAGAGCTGGAACCAGACCGGGCCGGAGGCGGCGGCCACCACCTCCTCGACCGCCGTGGTGGAGAGGGTGGAGAGAGCCATCACCGTTCCCATCGCCCCCGCAGCCCGGACGATCGCGAGCTCGCCCTCGGGATGGGCGAGGCGCTGGAACGCGGTGGGGGCGACGAGGACAGGCAGCGCGACCGGCTGGCCGAGAACCGAGGTCGACAGGTCGCGGCGGGAGACGTCCACGAGGACCCGGTAGGCGAGAGAGAGGCGGTCGAAGGCGGCGCGATTCTCGCGCAGGGTGACCTCGTCCTGGGCGCCGCTCGCGAAGTAGTCGTAGGCCTCGCGGGAGAGCTTCTCGCGCGCGATCGCCTCCAGCTCGAAGATGTTGATCGGTTCCATTGCGCTCCTCGGGCGTGGATCATAATCGCGTCAGCGCGGATCGCCAATCAGGACCCAGGCGGCCCAGACCTGAGCAGGATCGCCTCGCTCGCGTGCCAACCGCCGCGTGAGGGACAGGGCGACATCTTTGCGAAGACCTTTTCTCTCCGGCCCGCCGTGACGATAGAGCCGGAAAAAGTTGATTAAGAACCGGCTGACGGCCGCATCCTCGGGTACCTTCCAACGGGTTGCCAGAACAGCGGCTGCACCTGCCACCAGGAAAGCCCGCGTGAGAGTGAGGCGTTCGTCGCTGTACGGCACCTCGCCGTGAGAGGTGTCGCAGGCAGCGAGAGTGACCAGCTCAGCCTGAATCGGAATCGTCGCGATCTCCGCCGCCGTCAGGCGGCTGTCATGGGAATTATCCGTCGGGAGAATCTCCAGATAGGTTCCTGTGCGGCTGCCCTCGACGTGAACACCGCGGCTGGCGATCAAGAGCTGGCTGGCCTTGGCGGCGAGGCTTTCGTACGTTTCGAAATGAGCATCGGTCGGATGAAACGTGTGTTGATCGGCGCTGAAAAACTGGGCGATCTCAGCAGCCTCCGAAGCGGGAAGGTTCAGGCCGCGGCCGGAGGAGAAGGCGAGAAATGCATCGGTCGCTCGCGGATCGCGATGGCGGCGGCGTGCAAAGGCCAAAGCGGATGCCGACGGCGCGAAGCTCACATCCCATTTCTCGAAGAGATGAGTCCCTGAAGGATCGAGCAGGGCTTCGAAGGACAGCTCGTGGAGGGGGCCATGGGGAATGATGACCAAGGGGCCCCCTTCGGGGAGAAGACTAGCAACAGGAGCAATCAAGGCGTCCCACAGCTCATGCGCAAGCCGCTGGGCTTGCGCTTCATAAAGAGGATTGGGTGTGGCTCTTTTGGAACGGCGAGTTCGTCAGTTGAGCCAGCCTGGTTGGCGAGCCATTGGCCCAACAGAGAGCGCCTGGCTCTGTCTGGGGGGAAGGAGGAGATCTCTAATGCTGATTTATAGCCAACGGCTCACA
>DASPXX010000106.1:0-19156 GCA_035637095.1 Thermoanaerobaculia bacterium | reverse complement strand
TCGACCTGAAGGTCCTCGACACGCTCACCCTCCAGGAGCGCACCTACCACAACCCGGCCGGCACCCTGGCCAGCCGGGCGGATACGAGCGCGTTCTGATGCCGTGCTCTAGTGGTCGTCGTCCGGATCGGGCAGGACCGTGACGACCCCCATCATCGGGGTGCCATAGTTGCCATCCGCGTCCTGGATGCCCCCGTCAGGACCCGGAGCGGCCGGCTGGTGGGAGCCATCGAGGTGCGAGTGGAACCGGCAGTAGTACACGAAGACTCCGGGACGGGCGAAGCGCAACCGCAACGTCCCGGGCTTGCCGCCGTTGTTCTCCGTTCCCAGGAGGATGTGGTTGACATGCTGCGGGCCGCCGGTATTGACGAAGTCGTCGCTGACCACGGTGTGGTCGTCAGTGTCGTTGTTGGTGAACAGCACGACGTCGCCCGTGTGGACGGTGATCGCAAACGGCGTGAACCGGTCCTCCTCCGGAACGATGACCATGTTGTGGATGCGCCGCTCCGGGCTCTGACCGGTCTGCGCAATCGCCAGAGCGCCCAGGAACGCACCGGCCAGGACGAGAGAAGGCACCAATGCACGGTGAAGTGACCTGCGGGTCATAGAGCCTCCTTTGTACCGGCGGCAGAAGTGCCGCCCAAGGGTAGGTCCCTCGATGGCACGAAAAGGTTCACGCTCCCGGGTGCAAGTTCCGTGTCGATTATCAGCGCCCGCCGGTCTGTCCTCGGTAGAGGCGGAGATAGGGCTCGAGATCCCAGAACTCATTGCGCGAACGCACTTCAAAGGCGATGCGGCGCAAGGGGTCCCGGTCGACCAGCAGCTTGCCGTCCCGGAGTACCCGGACGATCAGGTCCACCGAGGCATGGTTCAGGTCGACGACCTGCACGGGGAGGTCGGTGGCTTCGGTCAGATCCTCTTCGAGCCCGAACACCCGTCCGATCCCCGCGAGCGTGCGGGGCGGATCCCAGGGAATCGGCCTGCGGCCTCATCCCTGGGCTAGGGTCTCCCGGCCCGTTGGGCCGGATAGGACGGCCATCAACATCATCATTTCAAGCTGCGAGAGAAGAGGATCATCCTGGCTGATTTATTTCGTAGCAGGTCCTAAAGTGACCTGGACAGATCCGTAGAGGAAGACCTGATCCAGCTGCGCGCAGTGGATCTCGGCGAGCTCCTCGCGCTTTTTCGTGACCACCAGCCGGCCCGAGGTCTTCCGGAGGACCGCCCCCTGTTCCGTGACGTAGAAAGTCGCCATCTCGCGGCAAGGGTGATTCAGTTTGTCAAAGAAGGCCGAGGGATGCGGGCATCGGCTGCCTGGCCCCTCTGATCTCTATAGACACAGACCGCAGGCGGTTTGTTGGACGGCGGCTTGGGCCGGCCGGAGCGGCGTCACCGCCGTGCTGACCGCGGCGACCCTCCCCGCGGCGGCGGTGGCTCCCCCCGCTGCGGCGATGACTGCCCCGGCCCCGTACGTGATTTTTCTCCCGGCGGCTGCGACTCCCCCGAGCACGTACGCCATTCCCCTGGGGAGGGCCGCGGCGCCCCTCGCGGGGGGCGCGATCCCCCTGGCCAGGGCGATGATGCCCCTCGCGGGGGGAGTGACGCCCCTCGCGGGGGGAGTGACGCCCCTCGCGGGGGGCGCGACAGCCCTCGCCAGGGGAATGCCAGCCCTCGCGAGGGCCGCGGCGCCCCTCGCGGGGGGAATGACCGCCGTCCCCAGGGGAATGACCGCCGTCGCGGGGGGAGCCGTTCCCGTCGCGAGGGGAGTGACCGCCGCACAGAGGGCAGTCACTCTGTCCTCCAATCGAATTAAGCCTGTCCGAAAGCCTCGTCAAAGACATCTCATTTCCCCTCTTGACATCGACTCGACACATAAGCCAGTATACGCGCCGTCGAGGGGAGGCGCTACCCCCTCTCGGCTTTCCGGCGCCATGGAGGCGCGGGGAACACGGACCCAAGGAGGTTCGAGATGACCAGGAAGCTCTTCGTCGATCGCCGGCCCGAGGCTCTGCGCCCCGGGTCATCCATCAACCCGTGGCGCGGTGGACGGGACCACTGCGCCTGAGGTCGGATCAACCCCGAGAAAGGAGAGGGACCATGCCGAACAAGGACTCGTTTGCTGATGTGATCCTGGAGGCCGATCAGACGGTCGCCGCCTGCGAGGCCAACGCGGCTCTGCTGGAGAGCGCCGGGAGGCACCTGCCGCCGCTCAAGGATGCGGTGGCGGAGCTCAAGACGCTGGACTTTCAGCGGCAGACGCTGATCGCCGACAAGCAGAAGACGACCCAGGACATGAAGGCGTCGGTGCGCCGCGTCAAGGACCTGCTGCTGAGCCTGCGGGCGGCGGTGCGGGGAGACATCGGGCCGCGCAGCGAGAAGCTGGTGGAGTTCAACGTGACGCCGCTGCGCGCCCGCAAGCGCAAGCCCAAGCCGGAGCCGGTCGAGCCCAAGCCGGTCGTCTGAGCAGTCTCGATCTTTGAAAAACGAAGTACCCGAAGTGATGGAGTCTTTCCCGGGGGGCGGCTGGACGGGCCCCCGGGTTTTTTATTCTTCCTGCTGCTATGGAGAGGATGTACTGCTGATGGCTTCAGCCGCGGCCAGCTTCCAGATCTCGAAGCTCGGCTTCCAGCGGAAACACCTTGTACCTGCCGAGGTTGGAGAGGAACTCCACGCGCGACATTCCTGCGAGCTCGGCGGCGCGCCCCGAGGTCAATCGGCCGAGCTCATAGAGCTTCACCGCGGCGAGAACCTTGATCTCCCGGCCGAATGAGTCCTCGTCGGCCTTTTCTGCCAAGAGGACCGATTCCGGAATTTCGATCACCAGTTGCCGAGTCGACACGAAGCACCTCCTTGAACGCCACGTGCAGCCATCGTCATTGTACCCGTTCGAGCGGTACCCTACTCTCCCCCCTCCCGCTCCAGGCTCTGGACGATCTGGGTGACCTCGACTTCGGCTTTGCGGATCTTGCCTCGGCAGAGGTCGAGGAGCCAGGCGGCACGGCGGAGCTCGGTGGCGAGACGGTCGATGTCCACCTCCTCGCCTTCGATGCGCTCGAGGATGCCTTCGAGCTCGTCCATCGCCGCCCGGAAGCTCGGGGTCTCCGAGTCGGCGGTCTGCGGGTCGGTCGGGAGTGTGATCTGGCTCATGGTTCCTCCACTCGGCTCGTGAGGCTCCCTTCCGAGAGCTGCGTGACGACGATCTCGCCAGGCGCCACCTGGCCGGGCTGCCGGACGATCGCGCCGACGGCGGTGCGGGTGATGCTGTAGCCGCGCTGGAGCGGCCGCTCGGGGGCGAGCTGGACACAGAGGCGCTCCATGCCCTGGAGCTTCGCCGCGGTCTCGCGCAGCCGGCTGCGTGCCGAGGCGGCGATCCGCTCGCCGCGGCGGG
Organism: Thermoanaerobaculia bacterium; assembly: GCA_035637095.1. Lineage (GTDB taxonomy): Bacteria > Acidobacteriota > Thermoanaerobaculia > Multivoradales > UBA5704 > UBA5704. Next base: position 15,769 of record DASPXX010000106.1, on the reverse strand, counting down.
TCCGCTCGCGCTCGCCGGTTTCGATCACCCGCGGCGCCTGGGCCGCGAGGCGGATACGCAGCTCGTCTCCCAGCCGGTCGGCGCGGCGCAGAGCGCTCCGGCCCAGGCGGCCCAGGGCGCGCGCCATCTCTTCGATCTGATTGCCGGCGGCGGCGAGGCGCATCCGCGCCATCTCGACGCCGCGCTCGGCACGGCCCAGGGCCTCGCGGGCGGCGCGCAGCGGCTCGTCAGCCTCGCGCAGCAGCCGGCGATGGAGATCCTCCACCGCCTGCTCCTGGCGGGCGATCCGCTCGACCAGGAACTCGGCCACTTTGGTCGGGGTCTTGAACGTGGCGTGGGCGACCAGGTCGGCAATCGAGGTGTCGATCTCGTGCCCGAGCCCGGCGAGCACCGGAAAAGGCGCCTGCGCGATCGCCTCGGCGATGGCCCGGCTGTCGAAGACCGCCAGGTCGCTGCGCGATCCGCCGCCGCGGATGAGCACGGCGCAGTCGATCGAGAGCCGGGCGAGGGAGGCGAGGGCCGAGACGACCTCGCGCTCCGCCTCCCGCCCCTGCACCGAGGCGTGGACGAAGAGGACGCGGAAGCCGTAGCCGCTCTCCGCGAGCCCCGACAGGAAGTCGTGGTAGGCGGCGCTGCCGTGCGAGGTGATGAGGGCGAGGGTCAGCGGCAGATCGGCGAGCGGCAGCGAGCGGTTGCGCTCCAGGAGGCCCGCCGCGGAGAGAGCCGCCAGGGTCTCCCGCCGCCGGATCTCCAGGAGCCCGAGCGTGAAGGTCGGATCGATCTCGCGGATGCAGAGCTGGAGCCGGCCGCCGGGTCCGTAGAAGTCGAGGCTGCCGCGGCAGCGGATCTGCATCCCGTCGCCGAGCTGTTGTCCGGTGTCGGCGAGCGCCCGCCGCACCCGCATCCAGTCCCCTTTCCAGACCACCGCGTCGAGCTTGCCGGTGATCTCGTCGCGCTCCCCCTTCTCGACCAGCTCGAAATAGAGATGCCCGCGCGCGCTCGGCCGGACGCGCTGCGCCTCCCCCGCCACCCAGACCGACGGGAACGCCTGGCCGAGGACCTCGCGCACCTCCCCGCACAGCTGGGAGACGCTGTAGGTCGGCTCGGGGACGGGGAAGAGGGTGCTCAGGGGGCAGGCCTCGGCACACACCCCGGGTTGAAACCCGGGGCTAGGAATGGCCGTCCCTGACGGGACGGAGAGAAACAGGGATCGCCAGCTCTGTCCCGGAGGGACAGCCATTGGCAGCCCCGGGTTTCAACCCGGGGTGGGAGAGGCGAGGTCTGCACGCCGGCTTCCTCAGTGGTACGACTTGAGCTCCTTGGACGACCCCAGGGGGATCCCCTCGGCCCACTCGATCGCCTTCTTGTCGCCCGCGGTGAGCTTGGCCAGGAAGTCGACGGCTTCGTCGCGTTCGCGGAACAGGCGCCAGATGAAGGTGTGGCCGGCGGGAGCGGTGAAGTAGGTGAAGCTCTTGGCGCCGTTGCTGCTGAGGTCGAACCCGAGATTCGACTCGCCGTTGACGCCCACGCAGGCCACGGCGATGGCGCGCCAGGCCAGGGCGAGCGCCTTGATGGCGTCCTCGTACTCGCCCAGCTCCTCGCGCGAGAGCGGCGAGTGGTAGACCGAGATGCGCGCCCCGTCCTCCTCGGCGAGGAGGTTGTAGGGGATGTCGTGGCGGTCCAGGGCGTCCTTGGTCTCGCTCGTCGTCACGAAGACGTCCTCGGTGCCCACCACCTTGTAGGTGATGGCGTAGACCTCCTTCTCGAGCTGGGAGAAGGACTCGGCGAGGATGCTCTCATCCTCGATCGTGAAGTAGTAAAGACGGTTCATCATCCGTCGTGCTGCTGCCATCAGGCGAACCTCCAAGAGTCAGGGGGATGTCGGCGCGCCGCGAGGAGCTTTTCCAGGCGGGCGGAACGATCCACTGTACCAGAATCGGGATCAGGCCGGAGCCCCGAGGGCCTGCGGCTCGGACTGGCGGCCCCGCAAGGTCAGGCCCAGCAGGAAGCCGACGGCGCACCCTCCCAGGTGCGCGGCGTTGTCGATTCCCTGCGTGTTGAACCCGAAGAACACGTTGATCGCGGCCCAGAAGACGAGCTGGCCAAGGAGCGAGCGGGCGTACGGGGTCAGGCGCTCGCGCCGGCGCAACAGGAAGGCGATCAGCGCACCGAGCAGGCCGAAGATCGCTCCCGAGGCGCCCGCGGAGAGGTCGTGCGTCCACCACACGCTCGCGGCCGAGCCCGCCAGGCCGCTCAGGACGTAGACCGTCAGCATGCTCACCGATCCGATCGCCAGCTCGAAAAGCGACCCGAGCTGGTAGAGCGCCCAGCCGTTGAGCAGCAGGTGAATGAATCCGATGTGCAGGAACATGCTGGTGAAGAGCCGCCACCATTCCCCCTGCCCGAGCACCGCGCGCGGCTCGTTGGCTCCCAGGGCATAGAGCACCTGCGGATTGTTCGATCCCCCGCTCCAGGTCTCCAGCAGGAACATGCCCGCGATCGCGAGGAGGATGAGCGCGGTGACCGGAGTCCGGCGGACGTCGAAGGGAAGCGCCATCAGCGTCCCTGCCCCTGGGCCCGCAGATAGTCGTCGAGCTGGCTGCGCTCCGCGGGGGTGATCTCGGCGTCCTCCAGCAGGTACTCCTCACCGGCGGCCGGCAAAGGGATGACCGCGCGCGACAGCGACTGCTCGAGCGACGGGCAGTCCAGGTCCAGGAGGACGGACGCGCCGTCGCAGACGTTGACGATCTTCCGGCCGATCCCGCTCTGGATGCGCACGCCCAGGCGCTCGGGGAGCTGCTCCGGCGTGATCCCATAGCCGCCCTGCACTCTGCGGATGCGCACCCTGCCCTGGATCTCGGCGACCTGCGGGGGCACCAGGACCTCGTCCTGCAGCCGCGTCGCCATGGGGCCGGCCTCGACGTCGGCGACCAGCCAACCCTTGCCCTGGAACTCGATGCTCAGGTCGGCGCTGTGGCTGCCGCCCGCTCCCGGCTCCAGCCGCAGCAGGTGCCGGCGCACTGTGATCTGGTTGCGCGGCGACGACAGGCGGACCGACAAAGGCCCCTCGATCACCGGCAGGATGTCCGGAGCCATCTCGCTGTACGACCGGTTGAGCCGCTGGAGCTGGATCTCTCCCGGCGTCGAGGTCCCGCCCGGCCGGCTGGCCAGGAGGACGAGGAGCACGAGGGCGAGGGTGGCGCACAGGCGTCGCATGCCACCTTGGGTAACCGCGGAGGGGGCGGGAAGCTTCCCGGGGGCCCTCCCCCGGCCCCTCTCCCGCAAGCGGGAGAGGGGAGAGGGTTAGCTCGCGCGAGCTCGGGATACCGTGGGCTGACTAACCTACACCCCTCTCCCGCTTGCGGGAGAGGGGCCGGGGGTGAGGGCTCTACGGGTAATACCCCTGCGCCGTCCGCGCCTTCCCTTTCTTCACCTGCACCTCGACCGGGCGGAAGCCGGTGACGTCCGCCTTGCGGTTCGAGTTGTAGGCCAGGTAGTAGCGGCTGCGCAGCTCTTCCTCGATCTGGCTGTAGACGCCGCCGAGCTCTTCCGCTTTCTGGATGAAGAAGGCCCGGCCTCCGGTGGTCTCGGCCAGGGTCTCGAGCTTCGAGCGGGCGCTCATGCTCAAGACCCCGACGCCCAGGCCGATCGGGTAGACCACGACGCCGCTGCGCTTCGTGTATTCGAGCGCCTGCTCCCAGGAGCTGGTGCTCGACGTGTCGTCGCCGTCGGTCAGCAGGATCATCGCCCTCTGCCCCTTCGTGTTGCGGAAGTAGAAGAGGCCGGTGATCAGCGCGTCGTAGAGCGAGGTCCGCGCCATCGCCTTGAGCCCGTCCAGCGCCTGGCTGACTCCCTCGGCGTCGTCGGTCGGCGAGATCACGACATAGGGATAGGTCGAGAAGCCCACGACGAAGGCGCGGTCTTTCGGCGTCATCAGGTGGGCGAGGAGCTGCTCGGCCGCGTGCTGGGACTCTCCCAGGGAGTCGGCCATCGAGGCCGAGGTGTCGATGATGAACCCGAGGGTGATCGGGAAGCTCTCGACGACCTCGAAGCGCGACAGGGTCTGCGGCTTGCCGTCCTCCAGCACCTTGAAGTCCTTCGCTTCCAGGTTGTGCAGGAAGCGCCCCGAGCCGTCGGTCACCGAGACGTAGAGCTCGACCAGGTCGACGTCCATCTCCTCCAGGTTGGCGGGAGCGCGCAGGAAGCGCACGTCCTCGGTCTGCGAGCCGTCCTCCAGCTTCGCGGTGACGGTCAACCAGGCGGTCTCCTCCCCGGACGGGGCCTCGACCTGCGCCTGCCAGGGGGGCTCGGTGAGCCGGGCCACGACGGTGTCGTTGACCTTGAACTCCACGGACTCGATCTTCTGCTCCTCCGGGACGACCACGTCGGCGCGCGCCTTCACCTTGCCGGCCGGACGGGTGCCGCGCTTCGGCTCCTCGATGGTCACCCGGAAGACGCCGCGCGCCTGGTTGAGCACGTCCTGGTCGGCGGCGACCAAGACGCCGTCCGCGTCATAGCCCTCGGCGCGCACCACCTGCTCGCGCGGGAACGGGTCGAGGCGCACCTCGGCGGAGTACGGGGGCGAGGTGCGGGTGAGCTGCGCCTCGCCGTCGACCAGGAAGACGACCTTCTTGATGCGGTCGCCGGTCACCAGGGCCTCGGCCCGCCAGGTGCCGATCAGCACCTCGCCCAGGGGAGGCAGGAGGAGCAGGGCGTCGCGGCCGCCCAATCCGGGCGGCAGGGACTCGCCGGTCGCGGCTGCGGCCACCTGGGCTCCGAGCCGGTTGACCGGATCGCGCGGCACCTCCAGGCTGCGCGTCAGGACCGCCTGCGCGTTGCTCCCTTCGTCGACGACCCGCAGGCGGAGGAGGAACCGCTCGCCGGGGCGCAGGGCCTTTTCGAACACGAGGGGGATCGGCGAGCCGTCCGTGGAGGGAGGGACCCGATAGCGGACGCGGAAGCGCTCGAAGACCTGGGAGCCCAGCTCGATCACCCCTTCGACGCGCAGGCGGACGCGCGGCTTGCCCTCGATCTCCACGACCGTCAGTCCACCCTCCCTGATACCATTGCCCGCGACGGCGACGAGGCCGCGGGCCACCAGCCGCTGCCCGTCGCGGGAGGGGAAGTCGACGTCCAGGTTCCCCACCTCCAGGGTCTTGACGTCCGCCGGCAGCCGCGTGGCCGCGGCCTCGCGCGCCCAGGCGGCGAGATCGGCCGGCGCTCCCAGGAGGGCGCCCTTGTCCTTCGGCCGCGACCAGTAGTAGTCCTTGCCCTTGGAGGGATCGACGGAGCCGTCCGGCTCGATCCGGTCGCTGCTGGCGATCACCTTGCCGCGGATGCCCACGATGCCGGTCGCCTGGTCGACCTGCTTGGATTCCGGACAGAAGAAGCGGTCGACGCGCTTGCCCCGCATCCGCAGCTCGTCGAAGTCCTCGACCCAGCGCAGGGCCTCGGGGGTGTAGAGGTCCTTCTTCGAATCGATCGGCCGCCAGAGGTGGAACGGCTCGCTGACCCCGGGCTGATAGAGGACGAGCACGTGCGGCTTCTCGGGCGGAGCGCCGTAGGTCCAGAGCTCCAGCGGCTTGAAGATCGCGCAGGCGACGGGCTCGCGGGAGGTGGGCGTCCCATGGAGGAAGAGGAGCTGGTAGCGCACGTCGAGCGGCGACTCGACCTGCTGGGAGGCGAGCCGCTGCCGGCGCGCGACCGCTTCGCGCAGATTGTCACGGCCCAGGAAGTCGCGGATGAAGGCGTCGCGGCCGGCTTCATCCAGGACCAGGAAGGCAGCGCGCTGCTGCTCGTCGAGCAGCAAACCGGGGCCGTCCTGCCAGAACGCCCGCTGCGCATCCGGCCAGAGCAAAGGGTCGGTCTCCCCCGCGGCGGCCGGGAGGGCGGCGGCAAGGAGAAAGAGGACGGATGCGACGGCGAGCAGGACCTTCTTGAACATGGCGGACCTCCCCGTCTACTGGTACACCCCCCGCGACACCCGCGTCTTGTAGCCGCCCTTCTTGACCTTCACCTCGACCGGGCGCGCGCCGGCCGGCCCGCTGCTCGCCGCCGCGTTGTAGGCCAGCAGGTAGCGGCTGCGCAGCTCCTTCTCGATCTGGGTATAGACGCCGGCGAACTCCTCGGCCTTGTTGGCGTAGTACACCCGGCCGCCGGTCTCGTTGGCGAGCTGCTCCAGCTTGCCGCGCAGGGTGCCGAACGACGAGATGTTGAAGCCGATGACGTAGATGGCGACTCCGCTGCGGCGCGCATAGTCGAGCGCGTCGTTGAACTTGAACCAGCTCGCGTTGTCGTCGCCGTCCGAGAGGAGCACCAGCGCCCGCTGCCCGGTCATCCCGCGGAAGTAATAGAGGCTGTGGACGATCGCGTCGTGGAGCGCGGTGTCGCCCACGGCCTGCAGGCCGGAGAGGGCGAGGGCGAGCCCTTCGACGTCGTCGGTGGGCGGCATGTCGAGGCGCGTCTGCGAAGAGAAGCTCACGGCGAAGGCCTTGTCGCGCGGCTTCAAGACGCTCCGCAGGAACCCGGCCGCCGCGCTCTGCGCCTGCGCCAGCGACTGCGCCATCGAGCCCGAGGTGTCGAGCAGCATGCCGATGGTGAGCGGCCGGTTCTCGACCAGCTCGAACTTGCTGATCTCCTGGCGCTGTCCCCCCTCCAGGACCTCGAAGTCGTTCTGCGTCAGTCCGGTGATCAGCTGGTTGTTGCGGTCGGTGACCGTCACGTACAGCTCGACCAGGTTGACGTCCACCTCTTCCATGTATTGCGGGGAGCGCAGGAAGCGGACCGCCTCGGCGCGCGTCCCGTCGTCGAGGATCGCCACCGCGGTGACGTAGACCACGTCGTCGGACGGCAAGGTGAGGTCGGCCTGCCAGGGCGGCTTGGTGAGGGAGCTCGCCACCTGGTCGTTGAGCAGGAACTGCATCGTCTCGATACGCCGGCCGTCGGGGATCATCACCTCGGCTTTCACCTGCACCCGGTTCCCGGTCACCTTCGTCCCCTTGGGCGGATCGGTGATCCAGACGGAGAGCGCGCCCCGCGGCTGGTTGATGATCACCTCGTCCGCGGCCACCAGGTCGCCCTTTTCGTCGAACCCTTCGGCGCGCACCACCTGCTCGGTCGGGAAGCGCGCCAGCCGCAGCTCGGCCGAGAAGGGCGCCGCCGTCCGGGTGAGCTGCTCGACGCCGTCCACCTTGAAGACGACCTTCTTGATGCGCTCGCCGGTGACGATGGCCTCGGCACGCCAGAGGCCGAGGACCACGTCCGCGGGCGGCGGCAGGAGGACGAGAGCGTCGGCGCCGTGCACCACGTCGCCCGGAACCAGCTCGCCGGCCGCGGCTTTGACCGGCGCCACGCCGGGGATCGGCTTCGTCGGGGCCTGGAAGCCCTGGGCCAGGCGGGTCTCGGCCTCGCCGCGCTCGTCGGAGATGTGCAGCCGCAGCACGAACGGCTCGTTGGGCCGCACCGAGCGGTCGATCGCCAGGACGAGAGGATTGGCGTATTGCTCGGGGACGCGGTAGCGCAGCCGGAACTCGTCGAAGGGGCGGCCGTTCTGCTCCAGGACCGCCTGCACCGCCAGGGTGTAGACCTGCGTCCCATTCTTCTCGTCCGGATCGGAGAGCGCGAGCTGCAGGCCCTGGGGATCGATCTCGACCTGCGCATGCATCCGGATGCGCTGGCCGTCGCGCTCCGGGAAGGCGAGCTGGAACGAGCGGACCTCCACGGGCGGCGGTGCCGGCGGAGCGTCCGTCGCCGCCGCGGCGCGCGCCCAGACCGCCAGATCGCGCGGCGTCTCGAGATAGGAGGAGTTGTCGATCGGCCGGACGGTGAATCCCTTGCTCGCCTTGGCACCGGTCAGCCCGGGGACGCCGGTCGCCTTGTCGATCTTGAGCGTCGACTCGCGGCAGGTCTGGATGTCGAAGCGCACGGCCTGGATGCGGCCGCGCAGCTCCTCCCACTGCATCAGCCAGTACTCCATCTGCGGGATGTAGAGCGCCCGCTTGGAGTCGCTGGGGAGCCACAGCCGGAACGGCTCGCCGGCTCCTGGACGGTAGACGACCAGGCTGCGCTCGATCGGCTTGCCGGTCGCCGGATCGACCCCGTGCGAGGGGTAGGTCCAGACCTCCAGGGGTTTGAACGCCTGCCCGCAGTCGATGATCATCTTCTCCGCCGGCTTGCCGTTCAGGAAGATGAGCTGCCAGCGCACGTCGCTCGGCGAGGCGATCTCGGAATCGGCGAGCCGCCGCCGCCGCTCGATCCCCTCGGTCAGCTCGTTGGCCGTCGTCTCCGGGATCGGGTCCTTGTCGAGGAATTCCTGGATGGCGCGCTCGCGCGCGTCCTCATTCAGGGTGCGCAGCTCAGTGCGCTGCTCCGCAGTCATCAGCAGGCCGGGACCGTCCTGGAAAAAGGACCGCTGCGCCTCCGGCCACAGCGCCGGATCTTCGCCGAGGTCGTCGGAGGACGGCTGAGCCCCGGCCGGGAGGGCGGGGACGAGAAGGAGAAGAAGGGGGAGAGCGAGCAGGAGGTACAGCTTCGCGCGCATAGCTGGACGATATCTCACGCCGGGGCGCCTTGCATGGCGGGTGCCATGGACCCTCACCCCCGGCCCCTCTCCCGCAAGCGGGCGAGGGGAGAGGGTTAGCTCGCGCAAGCTCCGAATACCGTGGACCGGCTAACCTGCACCCCTCTCCCACTCGTGGGAGAGGGGCCGGGGGTGAGGGCTCGGGTTGCGGTATGATGCGTCTTCTGCCATGCCCGTCCAACGCAACAAACCGATCCGCGAGTGGGAGAGCGGCGACCTCGTCCAGGGCTTCGCCCTGCTCACCAAGAAGGAGAAGCGCGAGGACCGCAACGGCAAAAGCTATATCGACCTGGAGATCGCCGACGCCAGCGGCTCGATGGTCGCCAAGATCTGGGCCGACAGCCCGGCGATCCACGGCAACTTCGATGTCCACCGCTTCATCGCCTTCAGCGGCTCGGTCAAGAACTACCGCGATCAGCTCCAGCTCAGCATCGACAATTGCCGTGAGGCGAAAGAGGAGGATCGCCGCCATGGCTTCGACGAGTCGAAGCTCATACCGTCCACCCGCGAGGACATCGGCGATCTCTGGCGGCGACTGACCGGGCTCCTGGAGGAGGAGGTGGAGCGTCCGGTCCTCCGCCGCCTGGCCCGCGAGACCCTGGAGATCCACGGCGCCGAGCTGCGCGAGCACCCGGCGGCCAAGTCGATGCACCACGCCTACCGCGGCGGCCTCCTGGAGCACGTGGTCTCGATGGCCGAGCTGGCGGTGCGGATCTGCGGCCACTACCGCGACGTCGACAGCGACCTGGTGATCCTGGGCGTCCTCTTCCACGACCTCGGCAAGCTGCGCGAGCTCGGAGCCATGCCGGCCAACGACTACACGCTGGAGGGGCGACTGATCGGCCACGTGGTGATCGGCCGCGACCTGCTGCGCGACCGCTGCCGGGCCATCGAGGGCTTTCCCGAGGACCTCCAGCTCCTCCTCGAGCACCTGGTCCTCTCGCATCAGGGGAAGAAGGAGTTCGCCTCGCCGGTCGAGCCGATGACCCCGGAGGCGCTGGTCCTCCACTTCGTGGACGACCTCGACTCCAAGCTGAACCAGCTCCGCGCCTTGCGCGACGCCACCCCCGGCATTCAGTTCCACCGCGGCCTGGGGCGCTACGTCTATCTCCCGCCCATCGTGGAGCGGGAGGAGCCCGTCCACGAGATCGACCCGCACGCCGACGAGGCCCACGAGCCCGAGATGAACGGCGGCGAGCCCGCACCCCCCTTCGCCGAGCCGGAGCCGGCCGTCGACGAGATCCAGCCGCCGCTGTTCCGGGGGTAGGCGTCGCGGCAACCAACGTGGCAACTGGAGCGCCGTGCCGAAAGTAGTTCTCTTCTACCTTATCTCCGGGTCGACACCAGAGGTCGAGGACCTGCTGCGCGAGTCCGGCTTTGGTGAGGAGTCTGATGGCACAGGCAGCGCATTCGTCTTTCCGAACTCCGACAATCCGGTCATCCAGAACCTTCAAGTTTCCTCCAACGGCGACGCGGTTCGAAGCGTCTCCGAGGAAGAGTTTGAGCTCCTTCTAGAGCAACTCGGTAGCCCTCCCTCCACCTGCGTCTTCGCTGAGGTCCCTTACAGTCATCCTGGGACCACCGAGGTTCAGTGGCTCGCTGACCTGCTTCTCTCCAAGTTTGGCGGTGTCGCGATCGACGAAAACCTCGGCTTCGACCATGCGTGGACGCTTCCTGAAATCCGCTCCCGGGCTCGGATTGATGGTCGGGAATTCTTCGAGTGATGCAAATAGGGATGTGCCTGGCAGTCTTGGCGCGCCGCCTAACCCCTCGTTGCAGCGGACAAATACCCGGGCATTCGCCCGGGTATTGCCGCTGAACTCATACGCCGATAGGCGTCAGGAGCCCGACGAGCCGACCTTCTCCTGGATCCAGAGATTGACCAGCGTCTCGGGGCTGACGCCCTGTTCGCGAGCGATCCGGGTGACTCTGTCGGAGAGCGCCCGTTCGACCGGGTAGTAGTGCCTGACGCTCTTCAGATCGACCTCGAACTCCGCCGGCTCTGTGCTGTCCCAGGCCTCGCCCAGATCGTGGTCGTCCCAGTAGGCGCCGATCTCCTCGTAGGAGCGCCCCCCCGACAGGCTGGACTTATTTGCGCTCATATCTCTCCCGCTCCGTGGATGTCATCTCTCGTGCGGACACAATCAAGGCGTGAGCGTCTTCCTTGTAGATGAAGAAGACGATGAGTAGCCTGCCGGCATCTGTTCTCCCCAGCGCGGCATATACATCCTCGCCGGCCCGATGCCCCTTCTCGACAAACCGGAAACGGGGGCGATTCTGGAGAACTTCCTCAACCTCGACTTCGGCCACCCGGTGCTTGCGCCAAAGCTTGTCGACGATGTCTTCAATCCAGATGATCCCCTCGATCCTCACTGTTGGATTCTACGCGAGAAGCCTGCGCCGGTAGGGTGGCAGTGTTGTTGGGCGGTGGCGCCCCCTCTCCCGGGGGAAGGGGGGGCGATGGGAGAGGGGGTCGGGGGGTGAGGTCTCGGATACAATCCAGCCGGGAGGTGAGGGGTATGGCAGACCTTGAATCAGGCACCGGCTTGAACGAACCCCGGATCGAAGTCGTCGGTCCGAAAACGGTTCCGCGGCAGGAGGAGATCCTCACCCGCGACGCCCTGGAGCTCCTCGCCTATCTCCAGCGCCACGTGGCCGAGGCGCGCGAGGACCTCCTGCTCCAGCGCGAGCGGCGCCTGGAGGACATCGCCTCGGGGCTGCTCCCTGAGTTTCTCCGCGAGACCCAGGCAGTGCGGGAGGACGCCGGCTGGCGGGTGGCCCCTACGGCGCCCGACCTGGAGGACCGCCGGGTCGAGATCACCGGCCCGGTCGAGCGCAAGATGATGATCAACGCGCTCAACTCCGGGGCGAGCGTCTTCATGGCCGATTTCGAGGACGCCCTCTCCCCCTCCTGGGCCAACGTGATCGAGGGGCAGGCGAACCTGATCGACGCCGTGCGGCGGCAGCTCTCGTTCACCAGCCCGGAGGGCAAGGAATACCGTCTCGCCGAGAAGACGGCCACTCTCCTGGTCCGCCCGCGCGGCTGGCACCTGGAGGAGCGGCACGTGCTGGTGGACGGCCGGCCGATGTCGGCCAGCCTCTTCGACTTCGGCCTCTACTTCTTCCACAACACCGGAGAGCTCCTGGCGCGCGGCACCGGTCCGTACTTCTACCTGCCCAAGCTCGAGAGCCACCACGAGGCGCGGCTGTGGAACGAGGTCTTTCTGCTCGCCCAGCAGGCGCTCGGGATCCCCCGGGGCACCATCCGCGCCACGGTGCTCATCGAGACGATCACCGCGGCGTTCGAGATGGAAGAGATCCTCTGGGAGCTGCGCGAGCACGCGGCGGGGCTGAACGCCGGACGCTGGGACTACATCTTCAGCATCATCCGCAAGTTCCCCTCCGGCCACGGCGTCCTGCCGGACCGCTCGCAGGTCACCATGACCGTCCCCTTCATGCGCGCCTACACGGAGCTGCTGGTCGCGACCTGCCACCGCCGCGGCGCCCACGCGATCGGCGGCATGGCCGCTTACATCCCGAGCCGGCGCGATGCCGAGGTCAACGAGCGGGCGCTCTCCAAGGTGCGGGAGGACAAGGATCGGGAGTCCCGCGCCGGTTTCGACGGCACCTGGGTCGCGCATCCCGACCTGGTGCCGGTGGCCAAGGAGATCTTCGACCGGCACCTGGGGGACCGGCCGCACCAGAAGAGCGTCCTGCGGGAGGACGTGCAGACCACCGCCGGCGATCTGCTCGATTTCCGTGTCGAGGGCGGCCAGGTGACCGAGGAGGGGGTGCGCTCCAACATCAACATCGCCTTGCAGTACATCGACGCCTGGCTGCAGGGGACGGGCGCCGCCGCGATCGACAACCTGATGGAGGACACGGCGACCGCGGAGATCTCCCGGACGCAGCTCTGGCAGTGGCTGCACAACGGGACCCGGCTCGCCGACGGCCGCACCTTCGGGCCGGAGCTCTATCAGCAGATCCGGGCGCAGGAAATGGAGAAGCTCGGAGGCGAGGGCAAGGGGCGGCTGCGCGACGCCGCGGAGCTCCTCGACGAGCTCGTGCTGAGCCGCGACCTCATGCCCTTCCTGACAGTGCTCGCCTATCCGCGGCTGGATTGACCGCACCCGCGCAGAAAAAAGCCATTCGCCCCTCTCCCGTTCGCGGGAGAGGGGCCGGGGGTGAAGGACAGCCTCAGTTGCCCTGAGGAGGCTTCTGCTCGGTCTGCTGCTGCTGTTGCTGCTGTTGCGGGGCGGGCTGTCCGGCCTGCCCGGTCGCATCGACCGGCTTGACGTTGTAGCCGACCACCTTCCACTGATCGCTCGCCTCGAGGTACGAGGTGATCACCTCGATCGTGGCCGCCGGCGCCTGGGCGAACTTGGTCTCGAAGGTGGTCACCACATACTTGCCCTGAGGCGCGCCCGGCAGGTTCTCGGTCACCACGACGGTCTTGAGATTGCGCCGCTCCAGGTTCCCGTAGGACTTCCGGGCAGCGGACAGAGAGGCCTCCCACTTCTCGCGCGGGGTGGACTTCTGGAAGAGTTGACCGGCCTGGTCCCAGGTCGCGCCGAACTGGCCGGAATCGGCCAGCGCCAGCCACTCCCGGGCACCGGTCACCGCGATCTCCTCTCGGGCCTGGGCCGCCGCCTGGCCGGCCAGGGCCAGAGCGAGGGCCAGGGCGACGAAGAGCGGTCTCGTGGTCCTGGTTCTCATCGTTTCTCTCCTTGTGCAGATCACGTTTCCCGATCGGCCTCGGCCGGCAGGACCGCCGGCGGAGCGCCACGAAAACTTCTCACGGTACATTTCCGGGAGAATCATCCAACCTGGCCTGCCGGGGTCCCGGAGGCCTGGGGAGCCTAGCACATGCAAGTGGCGCACCTGCAACCAGGAGAGAGAGGAGCCCGCCGGCCGCGTCCTCCCGGGGGGACGGACGTCGAGGCTCAAGGGGACGATCGAACGAAGTAGGCGACCACCTTCCAACCCTCCCCCTCGTGCGCCAGGATCAGCGACTCGACGGAGTCGCCGGTCTCCCGGAAGGCGGTCTCGAACGACACCAGGACGTACTCTCCGGGCGGCAGACCGGCGACGGCTTCGGTGGTCTCGCTCTCGGCGAGCCTGCGGGCGAGGACGATGCCGCGGTGGAGCCGGGTGGCGCCCACGGTCTGCACCCACTCCTCCTTGCTCACCTCATCCTTGAGCACGTGCCCGGCGGCCTCCCAGCTCAGGCGATATCTCTCGCGGTCGACGAGATCGAGCCAGCGCTCGGCCGCGCCGATCGCCTCGTCACCCGACATCGCCGAGGCGGGAGCCGGCGCGAAGCCAGCCAGAGTCAACCCGAGGAGGAGCGAGGTGGCGAGACCGCGCATGGGAGCAGGGTACCACCTCACCAGGTCATCTGATAGAGCATCCAGTAGACGACGACGCCGGTGACCGAGACATAGAGCCAGATCGGCAGGGTGACGCGGGCGATCGGCACATGGCGGTCCCACCGCCGCCGCGACGCGCGCCAGACCGTGACCCCGACGAGAAAGGGGACCGTCGCGGCGAGCACGGTGTGGGTGATGAGGATCGTGAAGTAGACGGTCCGCGCCAGGCCCGTCCCTGGGAAGTGGACCGAGCCGACCTGGGAGTGGTAGATCAGGTACGAGGTCAGGAACAGGGTCGAGCAGACGAGAGCGGCGATCATCAGATTGCGATGAGCCACCAGCCGCCGCTGCTTGATGAACACCCACGCCGTGATCAGCAGGACCGTGGCGAGGCTGTTGAGCGTCGCGTTGAGAAGAGGAAGATCCTTGATGTGAAGCATGGCGGACCGATTCTAGTCTCCCCACCCCCGCGAGGGGGCGCACGGACAGGGCCGGCTCTCATATAGTCCAGGCTGCGTTGGGGCAGGACTTCCGAGAGGAGACCGAACATGGGCCGGAGGAAAGTGGTCATCATGGGGGCGGCGGGGCGCGACTTCCACAACTTCAACCTGCTGTTCCGCGACAACCCGGAGTACGAGGTGGTGGCCTTCACCGCCGCGCAGATCCCCGACATCGAAGGGCGCACCTACCCGCCGGTCCTGGCCGGGGAGCTCTACCCCCAGGGCGTCCCCATCCGCGCCGAGGAGGAGCTCGAAGCGATCGTCCGCCAGCACGCCGTCGACGAGGTCTGGTTCTCCTACTCCGACGTCTCGCATCTCGACCTCATGCACAAGGGGAGTCAGGTGGTGGCCTGGGGCGCCCACTTCGGCATCTGCTCGGCGACCCGGACGATGGTGCGCTCGAGCCGCCCGGTCATCGCCATCACCGCCGTCCGCACCGGCGTCGGCAAGTCGCAGACCACCCGCTACATCTCGGCCATCCTGCGCGAGCTCGGCAAGAAGGTCGTCGCCGTGCGCCACCCCATGCCCTACGGCGACCTGGCGAAACAGGCCGTCCAGCGCTTCGCCACCTACGCGGACCTGGACCTCCACGAGACCACCATCGAGGAGCGCGAGGAGTACGAGCCGCACATCGACAACGGCTTCGTGGTCTATGCCGGAGTGGACTACGAGAAGATCCTGCGCCAGGCGGAGCAGGAGGCCGAGGTCGTCCTCTGGGACGGCGGCAACAACGACACGCCGTTCTACCAGCCGGACCTCCACATCACCCTGGTCGATCCGCACCGGCCGGGGCACGAGCTCTCCTACTACCCCGGCGAGACGAACCTCCGGATGGCCGACCTGCTGATCGTCAACAAGGTGAACACGGCGGACCCGGCGAAGGTCGAGGCTGTCCTCGAAAACTGCCGCCGCTTCAACCCACGGGCGCGGGTGATCCAGTGCCGGTCGATGGTGAAGGTCGACCATCCCGAGCTGATCCGCGGCAAGCGGGCCCTGGTGATCGAGGACGGCCCGACGCTCACGCACGGCGGCATGACCTACGGAGCCGGCTGGTTCGCCGCCAAAGATGCCGGGGCCGCCGAGATCGTGGACCCGGTCCCCTACGCCGTGGGCTCGATCCGCGAGACCTATGAGAAGTATCCCAACGCGCGGCAGATCCTGCCGGCCATGGGCTACGGCGAGAAGCAGATCCGCGAGCTCGAGGCGACCATCGAGGCGGTCCCGGCCGACGTGGTCGTCGAGGGCACGCCGATCGATCTGAAGCGGATCCTCCGCGTCAGCAAGCCGATCGCCAACGTGCGGTACGAGCTCGAGGCGGTGGA
>DASPXX010000105.1:0-8186 GCA_035637095.1 Thermoanaerobaculia bacterium | reverse complement strand
TGTGAGCCGTTGGCTATAAATCAGCATTAGAGATCTCCTCCTTCCCCCCAGACAGAGCCAGGCGCTCTCTGTTGGGCCAATGGCTCGCCAACCAGGCTGGCTCAACTGACGAACTCGCCGTTCCAAAAGAGCCACACCCATTCGATATGATGCGGCATCGCCAGGTCCTCAATGACTGGCTCTGGCCCCCTCTCGATGGCCTAGATATTCAGCTCTTCCGTTCCCTCGTAGACGAAAGTCGTGGAGTCGCGGTTATTTCAGTGCCAGCGGCTAGTCCGCAACAGAGCCCAGTCCTGGTTACGAAGTCAAGCTTAGGTGGAACGCGCAGGGTCGAAAATCGTCTTTGGGTATTTCGAGCGCCGAAAGTCGAATGTCGCACACCTAGACATCGCTCGCCTCCATGGCCTCATAAGAGACGGTCGTCGACTCGACTTGGAATTGCGAGAGGGCATCGGCTCCATTCAGGCGCTTCTCGGCCAACTAACTGACCGACCGTCGTCGCCCCTCCCGCCGGCCGTCGCTCCGGAAGACATTGAGCAGCGGCTTGAGACCGCGATCAACGCCAGCCAGTTCACGAATGACTCGACTTTCGCATTGGTGGCAGTTCCACCGCAGCAGTTGAACCTACGCCAGATCTTCGAATCTAGGAACGCACCGCTGGTTCAACACCTCGAGAATCCGCCGACTATTCGCCGCTCTGGGTTCGACCTAGTGGCTGGCCAAAACTCGTCATTGCACGAAGGGCGTTTAAGGCGGGTTGTTACGGCCGAATACAAGTTGCTCGAACTTCATCGTGACGGCGTACTTGTATTCCTGACCTCCGGTGACCACCTTTGCAGGCGTGGCAATAATCCTCAGCGGCAATTCCCGCGGATCAATCCGGTAGTCCTCGTTGAAACTACGTATCTCTTTGTGCTCTTCCTGCACTCTGCACTAGACGGTCACATTGAAACCGGTGCCGCCGTGCAGCTTCAACTTGAGCTCCGTGGCTTTGAGACTGGTCCCAAGGCCCTAAGGCTCTACCCAGGCGCGCTGGATTCCCCTTATGGCCCGGCTACCGCTCCAGCCGGCACCTACAGGGGTTCTGTCGAGATTCGCTTCCAGCAGACCACCCCGGAAAGAGCCGCCGTTCTATTAATCGCCGAACTCTACTCATGGTTCGGGCTTGAGGAAGACCGAATCCCGTACACGCGAGAGTCCGATGAGGGCCTTGTCGTCGACCCAGATCAGATTGCTTCGCTTCGCTAGAGTGGAAGTGTCACCTATGCCTTGCGGAATCTCGAAGGCGCAATAGGTGGTTCAATACACCACCACAGACAGGCCTGTAAAGCCACAGAGGACAACGGTGCCACTGCGCTATTTTTGGGTCGATGAAAGGACCGGATACACCGATTCCCGGCAGCCCGGTTTCATCGGGTGTTGGCAGGCGAAGAGCCCGTACCGGAGTTCTCGGGGAGGCAGGTGCGCCTTGGTGAGGCCAAGCCGGCCTGGCTTTCGGGCCGGGATGGCCGTCAGGCCGTTTTGTCGAGCTTGCGGGCGTCGAGATCCCTGTAGGCTTGGCGGGTGAAGGTCATCACGTCGTCGATCTTCCGCGACAGCTCCTTGTCGTTCCGCTCCATCTGCTCTCTGAGATTGTCGACACCCTCGGCGACGAAGCGAATCTTGTCCGGGAGATCCTCGATGAGGACATGGGCTTCGCGGACTTCGGTTTCCAGCTTGTCCTGCCGCTGGTCCATCCGATCCAGCCGCTGGTTGATCTCATGGAACTGCCGATCCGTCTCTTCACGTGACTCCCGGAACTGCTGGACCGTCTGCTCCCGCAGCTGCTGAATCTGCTGTCCAAACTGCTGAAAATTCTGATCGAGATAACGCTTGAGATCGTCGTCCATGATTGGTTTCCTGTCCCGGAAACGCTAGCACAGAGAAAGGCAGAGGGGAAGACCGAAGATCGGTCATCCCTCCTCCCCCGCCGGCTGCAGCACGTAGCCGATGCCGCTGGCGGTCACCAGGTAGCGCGGCTCGGCCACGTCGGGCTCGATCTTCAGGCGCAGGCGGTGGACAAGCTGCTTCAGGAGCTGGCGGTCGTCCGAGACGCGGTTCCCCCAGACGTGACGCAGCAGGCGCTCGGTGGGGAGCGTATGGCCCGCGTTGGCGAAGAGGAGCTGGAGCAGCCGGAACTCCAGCTTGGTCAGCCGGACCGGCTCGCGCCCTCCGACGCTCACCGTCTGCCGCTCCACGTCGACGACGAAGTCCCCGGCCGTGAGAGGCGCCGGCCGGTCCCCTCCGGCAGCCGATCGGCGCAGCAGCGCGCGCACCCGCGCCAAGAGGGTCCGCGGGCTGAACGGCTTGGTCAGGTAGTCGTCGGCTCCGATGTCCAAGGCCTCGACCTGATCCTCCTCGCCGGAGCGCACGGTCAGCATCATCACCGGCACCGCCGAGCCCGCCCGGATCTTCCGGCAGACCTCCAGGCCGGAGAGGCGCGGCAGGTTCACGTCCAGGATCACCAGGTCGGGCTCCTCGCGCTCGAAGACCGCCAGGGCGGCGACGCCGTCGGCGGCATCCACCGTCCAGTAGCCGGCCTGGCGCAGGGCGTAGGTGATGAGCCCCAGGAGCTCGAGATCGTCGTCCACCACCAGGATCTTCATGCCGTGGCCCTCTCCTCGGTCTTTCTGGCGACGGGGCAGCGGGGCAAGGTCACCCGCACGCGGGTGCCGGAACCCTCGCGCCGCGCTTCCACCGTGCCGCCATGCCGCTCGACGATCGACTGGACGATCCAGAGACCCAGCCCCATGCCGCTCTGCTCCGGCTCGTCATCCTCCCGCCGCGGAGCACGCACGAAGCGCTCGAAAAGCGACCGCCCCGCGCCGCCCGGGATGCCCGGCCCCTCGTCTTCCACCCAGAGGACGACGACCTCCGGCCGCACCTCGCCGCCGATCCGGACGAGCGAATCGGCGGGCGCGTACTTCTGGGCGTTCGCCAGGAGATTGACGAAGACCTGGGTCAGTCGCGGCGCATCTCCCTCCACCTCCGGCAGCGGATAGGGGAGGTCGACCTCCAGCCGCTGTTTGCGCTGGGCGAGGAGCGGCGCGGTCAGCTCCACCGCCTCCTCCACCACCTCATCGAGCGCCACCGGCCCCCGCCGCAGCGACGCGTTCCCGGCCTCGATCCGCACGCTTTCGAGGAGGTTGTCGACGAGCTGCGTCAGGCGCAGGCTGCCGCGCTCCAGCGAGAGGACCAGCCGGCGGGTCGGGTTATCGGCCCCCTGTGCCTCGCGGTCCAGCTGGTCCAGCCTCTCGCGCAGCAGCTCGAGCGAGGCGCGCTGGGCGGCGAGCGGCGTTCTGAACTCGTGGGAGATGTGGGCGAGGACCGCGTCGCGCAGGCGCCGCGCCGCCTCCTGCTCGGTCTCGTCCGAGAAGAGCTGGAACTGGAGGTCTCCAGCCGGCGGGGCGCTCGCGATCACCACGACCTTCTGCGTGCCGTCCGCGACCTGCAGCCGCTCGGTGGCACGGGTGCTGCCGCGGAAGCGCGCGTGCAGGATCGGGCACTGATCCTCGCAGGGACGGGCTCCCCCGGGGCCGGCCGCCGGCTTCAAGACATCGCCGCAGAAGCGGCCGATCGCCGCCTCGGGAGCCATGCCCAGGAGCCGCGCCGCCTGGGGATTGAGATAGCGGATCCTGCGGTCGCGGTCGACGCTGAACACCCCTTCCGAGATGCCGGTGAGGACCGCCTCTCCCTCCGCCTGGCGCCGCCGCAGCTCGGAGGTCAGGCGCAGGAGCTGGCGCCGCGATTCCTCCAGAGTCGCCGCCAGCGCTCCCAGCTCCTCCCCCGGAGCCCGCGGAACGGGCGTCGCGAGGTCGCCGCGGCCGATGCGCTCCGCCGCTGCGGTCAGTGCCCTCATCGGACCGGTGAGACGCCGGCTGATCAGCAGACCGGAGAGAGTCGCCAGAGCGACGACGACGAGCGAGGTCCAGAGCAGGAGCTGGACGAGCCGCGCCAGGGAGGAGGCCACCGGCGCGGTGGGCAGGGAGGTCTCGACGAGAGCCACGACCGCGCCGTCCGGACCGCGCAGCGGCTGCACCGAAAGATAGACGCCGGCGAGCTCGCCGGAAGCGCTCGCACCCTCCAAATCCGACGCCGCACTGGCCGACAGAATCGGCAGGATCATGACAGGTAGTCCCACCTGCCGCGAAATCTCCCGCACGAAAGGATCGTCGAGGTTCAGAGCCGTGATGACCGTGGCACCACGGGCCGAGATCAGGGGAGACGCCGCCCCGAGCACCAGCCGGCCGGAGGGGCCCGAGACCACGGCCGGGCGGCCTCCGGCGGAGGCTCGCGCCAGCTCGTCCCAGGGAAGCGGCGCGCCGCTCTCCGCGACGAGGCGCCCCCCGACGAGCACCGCGCAGGCGGAGAGCCGGCTGGTGCGGCGGAACCGGTCGAGGAAGGTGGTGAGCCCTCGGGCATCTCCCTCTCCCAACAGGCGCCCCACCGTGGGGCGCTCGCCGAGCAGGTGGGCGGAGGTCTCCACATCGCGCGCCGAGCGCTCCACCGCCTGGAGGGCATTGGCTCCGGCGAGGGCCACCCGGGCCAGCGCCTGCTCGTCGGCCAGGCGGCGCAGCAGACGCACCCCGGCCACGGAGACGCACACCACAGCCAGCAACACCAGGCCGGTGTTCAAGCCGATCAGCAGCGTTCCCAGCCGGACCCGGCGCATCGCAGGAAGTCTACCCTCACCGGCTCGTCCTCCACTCGATCAGGCTCTTGAGCGCCAGGGTGACCAGGGCGAGCAGGGTGAGCAGCGAGGCCACCGCGAACGACGCAGAGAACTGGTACTCGTTGTAGAGGATCTCCACGTGCAGAGGCAGCGTGTTGGTCAGCCCGCGGATATGCCCCGAGACCACCGACCCGGCGCCGAACTCGCCCATCGCCCGCGCGTTGCAGAGGACCACGCCGTAGAGGAGCCCCCAGCGGACCTTGGGCAGGCTCACCCGGAAGAAGGTCTGCCATCCGGAGGCGCCGAGGGTCAGCGCCGCCTCTTCCTCGTCGTCCCCCTGCGACTGCATCAGCGGGATCAGCTCGCGCGCCACCAGAGGCGCGGTGACGAACATGGTGGCGAGAACGATCCCCGGCACGGCGAAGATGATCTTGATGTCATGGTCCGCGAGCCAGGGCCCGATCACGCCATGCGCGCCGAAGAGGAGGACGAAGATCATCCCGGCCACCACCGGCGAGACGCTGAACGGCAGGTCGATCAAGGTGACCAGCAGGTTCTTGCCGCGGAAGCGGAACTTGGCGATCGCCCACGACGCCGCCAGGCCGAAGACGAGGTTGACCGGCACGGCGATCGCCGCGACCAGCAGGGTGAGCCGGATCGCCGCGGTCGCCACCGGGTCGCGCAGAGCCGACAGGTAGGTGCTCCAGCCTCCTGCGAAAGCTTTGACGAAGACCAGGACCAGCGGAACGATCAGGAAGAAGCCGAGGAAGATGAAGGCAACCGCGATGAGCAGCCAGCGCACCAGGCGCGGCTCGGTCAACGGGCCATAGCGCTCATCGCGCAGCGCGGCCCCGCCCAGACCCCCCAGACGGTTGCCGGCCATCATGATGCCACCTCCGGAGCCTCACGTCCCTCCCTCCGATGCCGGCGCCAGGCGAAAAAGTTGATTAAGAAGAGGAGCGCGAACGAGGCAATCAGGAACACCAGGGCGATCGCCGTCGCCCCCGCGTAGTCGTACTGCTCGAGCTGGATCATGATCAGCAGGGGGACGATCTCCGACTTCATCGGCAGATTGCCGGCGATGAAGATCACTGAGCCGTACTCGCCCAGGGCCCGCGCGAAGGCGAGCACGAACCCGGTGACGATGGCGGGCAGCAGGTCGGGCAGGAGGACCCGCCGGAAGGTCGTCCAACGGCCGGCGCCGAGGCTCGCGGCGGCCTCCTCCACCTCCGGATCGACGTCGCGCAGCACCGGCTGCACCGTCCGCACCACGAACGGGAGGCCGATGAACGTCAGCGCCACCATGATCCCGAGCGGCGTGTACGCGACCTGGATCCCGAGCGGCGCGAGCCAGCGCCCGATCCAGCCGTTGGGCGCATAGATCGTGGCGAGCGCGATGCCTGCCACAGCCGTGGGCAGCGCGAACGGCAGATCCACCATGGCGTCCACCAGCCGCCGGCCCGGGAAACGGTAGCGCTCCAGCACCCAGGCGACGAGCACCCCGAATACGGCGTTGACCGCCGCGGCCACCAAGGCCGCGGTGAAGCTGAGCTTGAAGGCGGCGAGAGTGCGCGGCGTGGTTACCTTGGCCAGGAATTCAGCCCAGGTGAGCGATGCGGTCTTGAGGAGCACGGTCGACAGAGGGATCAGGATGATCAACCCGAGATAGAGGAGCGCGATGCCCAGGGACAGGCCGAAACCCGGGAGCACGCTGCCGCCCGGCAGCCGCCGGCCGCCCCGCCGCCGCGCCGCGACCGGCGCCGGTTCCGTCTCGAGCACCGTTCCACGCTCCTCCGTCACGTCCATGATCCTAACCGCCCGCTCCGGAGATCTGGTCGAAGATGCCGCCGTCGGCGAAGTGCTCCTTCTGCGCCTTCGTCCAACCGCCGAACATCTGGCCGATGGTGAACAGCTGCACCTGCGGGAACTGCTGCGCGTATTTCGCCGCCACGGCCGGGTTGCGCGGCCGGTAGTAGTTGCGGGCCGCGATCTCCTGCCCCTCGGGGGAGTAGAGGAAGTCGAGATAGGCCTTGGCCACGGCGCCGGTCTTGTGTTTGTTGGCGTACTTGTCGACCACGGTGACCGGCGGCTCGGCCAGGATGCTCACCGACGGCACCACGAGCTGGACCTGCCCCTTGCCGATCTCCCGGACCGCCAGGAGCGCCTCGTTCTCCCAGGCGAGGAGCACGTCGCCGATGCCGCGCTCGACGAAGGTGACCGTCGAGCCCCGGGCGCCGGTGTCCAGGATCGGCACGTTCTTGTACAGGCGCTGGACGAAGTCCCGGGCCTTCGCGGGATTGTTGCCGTATTTGCGAAGGGCATAGCCCCAGGCTGCCAGGTAGTTCCAGCGCGCGCCGCCGGAGGTCTTGGGGTTCGGGGTGATCACCTGCACCCCGGGCCGGACGAGGTCGTCCCAGTCCTTGATCTTCTTCGGATTGCCCTTGCGCACCAGGAAGACGATCGTCGAGGTGTAGGGGGAGCTGTTGTTGGGCAGGCGGGTCTGCCAGCTCTTCGGCACCAGCCCGGCGTTGGCCACGGCGTCGACGTCGTAGGCGAGAGCCAGGGTGACCACGTCGGCCTCCAGGCCGTCGACGACCGAGCGCGCCTGCTTGCCCGAGCCGCCGTGCGACTGCTGGATCTCGACGTCCTGGCCGGTCTTCGCCTTCCACTGCTTCGCGAAGGCGGCGTTGATGTCCTGATAGAGCTCACGCGTCGGGTCATACGAGACGTTGAGCAGCTTCACGGTCGCCGCGAACGACGTCGCGGCCCCCAGGAAAAGCGCCAGGAGCACGGCGGGAACGGCTCGGAATCTCATGATGTCGGTCGCTCCTTTCAATCTATTTCCATTCAAAACGCGATCTGGAAGCGGCTCAGGAGGACGCTCTCGTCCTCGCGGTCTCCGGAGGAGGCGCCGCCTTCGAACTGCGTCCGCTCATAATCGAGCTGGACCTTGACGTTACGGTTGAGATACCAGTTGAGGCCCAGCGCCCAGGCCTCGGCCGACCTGGCCGAGCTCGCCAGGTTCGCGAAGAGGGGGAACGTGTCCTCGTCGATCTCCAGGCGGCTGTAGCGCGCCGCGAGCTCGACGTCTCCCCAGGTCTTCGCCTCGCGGTCGAACGGCTTCTTGGGGCTGACCGCGCGGAAGGTCGGCTCGCCCCCGGTGAGCACCCAGGAGGCCGCGACCTGCCAGGATGTGTTCTCCAGCTCCCGGGTCACATCCGCCCGCCGCACCTCCTGGCGGGAGATCACGTACTCGGTCAGCAGGCCGAATGGCCCATGGTAGAGGTAGCCCTGGGGCGCAAGCCGGAAACGCTCGCCGTCGGCGATCACCGTGCCGGCCGCGGTACCGTCCGAGCGGTAGCTGAAGAAGGTCTGCTGACCCGGAGTGCGGTAGCCCGCGAGGCTGGTCGAGGTGAGGGTCCCGAGCTGGTCGCCGGTGCTCGCCGCCACGCCGAAGCCCAATCCCTTCCAGGGA
>DASPXX010000104.1:0-4182 GCA_035637095.1 Thermoanaerobaculia bacterium | reverse complement strand
TGGCGCGCTGCCGGTGGATCGACGGCTCGGTCACCACCACGGCGAAGGGGGCGTCGAACCCGGCCGTCCCGGCGGCGCGCGCCATCTGCGGCAGATGCCCGAGGCCTCCCCAGAGCGGCACGATTACGGCGCCGAACGGGTCCGCGCGGAAGAGCCGCGCCAGCTCGACCTCCAGGCAGCGCGAGAGGAGGACCAGGAGGTCGTTTCCCGCGATGAGCCCGAGAGCCTTCGGGCTGTCCTTGATCTCCCAGAACGGGAGACCCAGCTCCGGCTCCCGTGCAGGGATCGCCTGGAAGCTCACCGCGGGACCGAGGTCGGGCGGCGGCGCGGCGGGCCTGGGCGGTGCGACCGGACGGGTCGAAGCCACATGATTCCAGGTGAACGGCGAGCCCCACCGCCCCTCCTCGCGCCGCCAGTCGTCCCAGGTGAGGACCGTGAACCGGCAGCCGAGCACTTCCGCCAGCTGGACGAGAGGGAGCCCGAGCCCCCGCGCCGCCTTGAGCTCCGCCGGATCGTCCGAGAGGAATTCGATGATCCCCTGATAGGCCTCGACGACCACGACGTGCCGCTGCTCCCGGTCCATCACTCCTCCCATCCCGGCCCGCCTCGAAGACTCGGCGGCGATCTCGAGGCCTCAAGAGGAAAGCAGCAGACGTCCCAGAAGAGAAAAAATCAGGGGAGAATCGTCTCGACGGCGATCTCGAAGTCCGGAAACGCAAGCGGCGCGATCCGGTCTCCGCGGCGGAGGCGCTGGATGCTCCGGTAGCCCTCGCGAGAAGGATCTCGATAGACCTCGAGGACGTTTCGGGTCAGATCGACCAGCCATGCTTCGGGGATGCCGCACCGGGCATAGAGGGGCATCTTGCTCCGCTGATCATTCTCGAGACTGGTGTCCGCCACTTCAATCAGAAGATAAACCATGCTCGGCGTCGGATGGCCCGAATCGCCGCCCGCCCTTCGACGGTGGAGAATCGCCAGGTCGGGCTGCGGCTCGGAGAAATCGCTGAGATGGACAGGGTTTTGCGACGAGAGGGAAACCCGTCCTTGCGCAGACAGGACCGAGAAGGCGTCCGACAGCAGTGTGACGCAAAAAGCGTGGCGATCACCGATCGGGCTCATGCGGTAGATCTCTCCCTCGATAAGCTCCACCCGATCCTCCGGCTTCAGGATCCCGGCCTCCGCCATCGCGTAGTACTCGTCGCGCGTGAACAGCCTCTTGAGGGGCTCGGCCATACAACCTCCTGAAGGCGAGTCTAGCGCCTTTCTAGTGTCGTAGGAAGACATGCCGTATCGCGGAGAAGCGATCCGCCCGCCGGATGACGACGGCGCCGCGTTTCCTCCCTCCCCGGACCAGTGTAGGATGATCTCATCGCCAGGGGGGCCGCAAGGCTGAGATCCCTCCCGGGACCACCCTCAACGACCTGATCTGGGTAATGCCAGCGAAGGAAGGCAGATGATCAACGAATCCAAGCCGGCCGCGTCCACCGCCCTCTCCACCGAGCCGTTCCCTGCTTCGCGCAAGATCTACGTCGAAGGGAGCCAGCCCGGCGTCCGCGTGCCCATGCGGGAGATCCGTGTGGCCCCGACCCACACCCACGCCGGGCTGACGGTCGAGAACCCCTCGGTCACCGTCTACGACACCTCCGGCCCCTACACCGATCCGGACGTGGCGATCGATCTGCGCCAGGGCCTCGCGCCGCTCCGCCGGGAGTGGATCCTCGACCGCGCCGACATCGAGGAGCTGCCCGCCGTCTCCTCGGAGTACGGGAGGCGCCGCGCCTCCGATCCGAAGCTCGACGGCATCCGCTTCACCAACCTGCGCAAGCCGCTCTGCGCCCGCCCCGGCGGGAACGTCACCCAGATGCACTATGCCAGGAAGGGGATCGTCACCCCTGAGATGGAGTTCATCGCCATCCGGGAAAACCAACGCCGCGAGCTGGCGCGGGAGGGTTTCCTGGAAAAAGCGGGAGGCAAGGCCTGGGGCGGCGGCGTGGCGCAGCATCCCGGGCAGGCCTGGGGCGCCGCCATCCCGGCGGTCATCACTCCGGAATTCGTCCGCGCCGAGGTCGCCCGCGGCCGCGCGATCATCCCGTCGAACATCAACCATCCGGAGAGCGAGCCGATGGTGATCGGCCGCAACTTCCTGGTGAAGATCAACGCCAATATCGGCAACTCCGCGGTGACCTCCTCGATCGAGGAGGAGGTCGACAAGCTCCTGTGGGCCATCCGCTGGGGGGCCGACACGGTCATGGACCTGTCGACGGGCAAGAACATCCACGAGACCCGCGAGTGGATCCTGCGCAACTCGCCGGTGCCGATCGGCACGGTCCCCATCTACCAGGCGCTGGAGAAGGTGGGGGGCAAGGCCGAGGACCTCACCTGGGAGATCTACCGCGACACCCTGATCGAGCAGGCCGAGCAGGGGGTGGACTACTTCACCATCCACGCCGGCGTGCGGCTCGCCTGGGTGCCGCTCACCGCGCACCGGATGACCGGCATCGTGTCGCGCGGCGGCTCGATCCACGCCAAGTGGTGCCTGGCGCACCACCGCGAGAGCTTCGTCTACGAGCACTTCGAGGAGATCTGCGAGATCATGCAGGCCTACGACGTCGCCTTCAGCCTCGGGGACGGCCTGCGCCCGGGCTCGATCGCCGACGCGAACGACGCCGCGCAGTTCGCCGAGCTCGACACCCTCGGGGAGCTGACGCAGGTCGCCTGGAAGCACGACGTCCAGGTGATGATCGAAGGGCCGGGGCACATCCCCATGCATCTCATCCAGGAGAACATGACCCGCCAGCTCGAATCCTGCGGCGAGGCCCCCTTCTACACCCTGGGACCGCTCACCACCGACGTCGCGCCCGGCTACGACCACATCACCTCGGCGATCGGTGCCGCGATGATCGGCTGGTACGGCTGCGCGATGCTCTGCTACGTGACGCCCAAGGAGCACCTGGGGCTGCCGAACCGGGACGACGTCAAGCAGGGGGTGATCGCCTACAAGATCGCCGCCCACGCCGCCGACCTGGGCAAGGGGCACCCGGGCGCACAGATCCGTGACAACGCTCTCTCCAAGGCCCGCTTCGAGTTCCGCTGGGAAGACCAGTTCAATCTCTCCCTCGATCCGGACACCGCCCGCGCCTTCCACGACGAGACCCTGCCGCAGGAGGGAGCCAAGGTGGCCCACTTCTGCTCCATGTGCGGCCCGCACTTCTGTTCGATGAAGATCACCGAGGAAGTCCGCGAGTACGCCGCGCAACAGGGGATGAGGGAGTCCGAGGCCCTGGAGGTCGGGATGCAGGAAAAGGCGGAGGAGTTCAGGAAGGGTGGGGCGGAGATCTACGTGTAGGCGGCCGCCGTCGCGACGGACCAGGAGCATTCCCCGGAGCAGCGCCAGGCCGCCGGCGGCGTCGATCACCCAGGCGAGATCGCCGGGCAGGGAGACCCGCTCCAGCGGTCGACGCCAGCACCGTGCCGGCCGACTTTCCAGGCTGACGCCTCCCGCTGCGCGTCCTCAGAGCAGCGGCCAGCTCGGCGCCGTGCGCGTCGCCGCTCTCAGTGCAGAGCTGGAAGGCCGGGGGAGGCACGAGGACCTCACCGCCGCCGCCGGCCTCCTGGCCGAAATCGAGGGGGAAGCGGCCCGCGTCGCGCACCTGCTCCAAAACGAGAGGTAGAATGTGCGCTGTTTTTCTCTGTCGTTGGAGCGCTGCAGCCCGGAGCTATGTGCGTGCGTCCCCTTGGAGGGTTTCTCCTCAGCGTCCTCTGTCTGGCCGCGCCTGCCGCGGCCCTCGACCCGGCGCGTCCGGTCAGCGAGTACGGCTTCCAGAGCTGGAGCTCGCGCGAGGGCCTGCCGCAGAACACCATCAACGGCATCGCCCAGACCCGGGACGGCTATCTCTGGATCGCGACCCGCAGCGGGCTGGTGCGGTTCGACGGCGTCCGCTTCTCCCTCGTCGAGGCGGGAACGATCACCGAAGAGCTCCTCACCGACCGCGCGGGGCATCTGTGGGTCGGCTTCGCCACCGGCCGGCTCGCCCGCCGGACTGAGCGGGCCGGAACCCCGGATGCGGTCCAGGAGATCGCCTGGAAGCACGGCTCCCTGGACGGCGTGCACGCCCTTTTCGCAGACCGCGACGGCACTCTCTGGGTCGGCACGCCGCGGGGGCTCGCCCGCGTGCGCAGCGA
>DASPXX010000103.1:0-22431 GCA_035637095.1 Thermoanaerobaculia bacterium | reverse complement strand
TCCTCCAAGTCACGTCAGCGTCACCGACTCTCAGTTCGTGGCAGCGGGGGCCGATCGAGGGCATGGGGCGCGACTCCGGCATCGAGAGAAGCTCGCCCCGTTGCAGGCGTCTCAAGAGATGACCAGCTTCCAGGCGTACGGCCACCGACATGGGTGGGGTCTTGATCTCGCCATGCAGCCACACGAGCGGCTTGTCCCCCTCTCCCATCGGGGGCAGCATATATGCCAGATCCGACATGAGTCAAGTCCTCTGGGCAGGCGACCCAGGCGGCCCGAGTTCCGCGCTCTCGCCCGCAGTCGACTCAAACCCGTCGCGTCCCGCCCGAAGCTTGGCGGCTGGCGACGCGCCGACCAACGGTTCCCGCTGCCCTTCAGGCCGCATGATCGTGGCGGCCGTTGGATCCCAGGGAATCGGCCTGCGGCCTCATCCCTGGGCTATGTTCTCCCGGCCCGTTGGGCCGGATAGGACGGCCATCAACATCATCATTTCAAGCTGCGAGAGAAGAGGATCATCCTGGCTGATTGGTTTCGTAGCAGGCCCTTAGTTCCGCGCCGACTATTTCTTTGGGCCTCACCGCCGATCCGCTGTGGGTGAGAGTCTGGTATACTCCGTGGCATCGATCCGATCCCGGCCGGTCTTGTTGGAGGACTGCATGAGCGAGATGTGTGTGCAGCACCCGAACGTGGCTGCCATGTTCCGCTGCGACGGGTGTGGAAAGGTGTTGTGCGGGGAGTGCATCCGCAAGGGGCATGCCCTGCTCTTCTGTACCCTGTGCGGAGAGCGGGCGCTGCCGCTCGCCGAAGGGCAGCCGGCGACGGTACAGCAGGTCCGCCGGCATGAGGCGGTGACGAAGCCCTACAGCTTCACGGACGCGCTGGCCTATCCCTTCCGCGGGTCGGGCCTGCTCATGTTCATTGTGGCCGTGGCCTCGATGATGCTCATCCAGGTCATGCTGACCTTCGGGATCGGCCTCTGGCGCTACTTCTTCGCGGCTGGTTTCTGGTCGTTGATGATCGGCCTGCAGTTCTCGATCGTGCGGACCACGGCGGAGGGGCAGGACGAGCTTCCCGAGTGGCCGGACTACTCGGACTTCGGCGAGAGGCTGGCGGACATCCTGACCTACGTCGGGATCGCCCTGCTGCAGTTCGGCCCGGCAGGGCTCTATCTCTTCCTGCGCTGGAAGACCCTGGTCGCGGGCGAGCCCGGTGTGTTCTTCTGGGTGGTCTTCGCGCTCCTCGCGTGGCTCGGCGCGGCCCTGGCGACCATGGCCTATGGCGCGGCGGGCCGCTTCACCCGGCCGAGCATCCTGCGGCTGGACCTCCACACCAAGGGATTCGTCACCGGCGGCGCCGACGCGGTGACCGCGGCGAACCTGACCTTCGGGCTGGGCGCGGCCTTCTTCGTCCTGCGGCTCGCGTTCTCTGCGATTCCGATCCTCGGGGCGATCCTGAGCGGGATCGTCGGCGCCTACTGGTTCTTCACCAGCGCCCACATCGCCGGCGTCCTGTTCCGGCGGCACATCTTCCGGCTGGAGAAGCTGTACGAGTAGGAGCCCTACGGAGTCTCCGGCGGCTCCGTACTGTCCTTCTTCAGCTCCTTGAGCACCCCTTCCATCTGCTTCTGCTGGTACGTCGCGCCCGTCTGGGCGCTGGAGCTCCCGGTGTTCCGCAGCCATTCCTGGAACTGGCCGTAGACCATCTGCATCGCGAAGGCGGTCACGACCACGAGCACGCCGGTGACGGCCAGAGCCCTACCGAGAGAGCTGGAGGAGCCAGTGGCGGAGGATGCGGCAGCCGGGGCGGCGCCGGGCCGGGGCGGTGGGAGCTCGCCGGACTCGCGGCGGCAGAGGACGCATCCGCTCGTCTTCACAGAATCGTAGTGCAGGCCGTGCTTCTCGCACTTCACGACGGACGCAGGCTTCGCCATGGGCTCCATGCGCGCTCCTCGGATTGGATACCCACGATTCTACCACGTAGGCCCTCACCCCCGGCCCCTCTCCCGCAAGCGGGAGAGGGGTGTAGGTTAGCCAAGGTTAGCCAAGACCTGCCGGACACCGATGGAACCTTCTAACCCTCTCCCCTCTCCCACTCGTGGGAGAGGGGCCGGGGGTGAGGGCCTACGGCGACGGCGCCAGGATCGCCAGGACGAGGAGCCGTTCCTCTCCGGTGTTGCGGATGCCGTGCGGCACGCTCTCGGGCGCGATCAGCAAGGTGCCGGCGTCCATCGGCTCTTCGCGTCCTTCGAGGAGGAAGACGCCGCGGCCGGCGAGCACGTGATAGACCTTGTCCATGCCGGCGTGCGCGTGCAGCTTGTGCTCCTGGCCGGGCTCGAAGGCGTTCAGACCCACCAGGAGGCGGTCGGACTGGTAGAGCGTCGCCTTGCCCATCTTGTGGGGATCCCAGACGGCGCGCTCCGCGGGGCGGATCGGGACAGGGTGTTCCATCGGGCCTCCTGATCGTAGAATGCGCGCGGGCTCACGTCGGCAAGGAGACTCTATGCGAAAGACGACCCGGTTTCTCGGCCTGGTGGCAATCTACCTGATGGGTCTCGCGCTCGGCCTTCCCGCGGGCGCGGCCGAGGAGGCGAAGGCGGACCCGGCGCTCCTCGAGCGCGCCCACCGCATCCTGCGGGAGGTGCCGCTCATCGACGGCCACAACGATCTCCCCTGGGAGCTGCGAGACCGGGTGAGCAATCATCTCGACAAGCTCGATTTGAGAGAGGACACCAGCCGGCTCGAGAAGCCGATGATGACCGACATCGCGCGCCTGAAGCAGGGAGGCCTCGGCGGCCAGTTCTGGTCGGTCTACATCCCGGTCGAGATGGCCGGCCCGCAGGCGGTCGGCACGGTGATGGAGCAGATCGACGTGGTCCACCGCCTGGCGGAGCGCTATCCGGACGTGTTCGAGATCGCCACCACGGCGGCCGACGTCGAGCGCATCCACAAGGCCGGCAAGGTCGCCTCGCTCATCGGCATGGAGGGGGGGCATTCGATCAACAACTCGCTCGGCGTGCTGCGCCAGCTCTACGCGGCCGGTGCGCGCTACATGACGATCACCCATTCGAAGAACAACGACTGGGCCGATTCGGCCACCGACGCTCCCAAGCACGGCGGCCTGACGCCGTTCGGCGAAGAGGTGATCCGCGAGATGAACCGCCTCGGCATGCTCGTCGACCTCTCGCATGTATCGCCCGAAACGATGAAAGATGCCATGGCGGTCTCCGAGGCGCCGGTGATCTTTTCGCACTCGTCGGCTCGCGCTCTGGACGCCCATCCGCGCAACGTGCCGGACGAGATCCTGCGCAAGCTGCCGGAGGACGGCGGCGTGGTCATGGTCACGTTCGTCCCCTCGTTCGTTTCCGAAGAGGTGCGCGCGTGGAACGCCGCGCAGGATGCGGAGGAGGCGCGGTCGAAGGCCCTCCATCCCGACAATCCGGACACGGTGAAGAGCGAGCTGGAGGCCTGGCGTACTGCGCACCCCGCGCCGCGCGCCACGCTCTCCCAGGTCGCCGACCACATCGAGCACGTGCGCCAGGTGGCCGGCGTCGATCACGTGGGGATCGGCTCGGATTTCGACGGCATCACCTCGACACCTCTGGGCCTCGAGGGGGTCGACGACTTTCCGGCCCTGCTCGCCGAGCTGCTGCGGCGCGGCTGGACGGACGAGGACGTCAAGAAGCTCGCGGGGGAGAACGTGCTGCGCGTGATGCGCGAGGTGGAGAAGGTCTCCGCGCGCCTGCGCAAGGAACGTCCGGCGTCTGACGCGTTGATCCAGGATCTGGACGGGCCTGCGCCGGCAACTGGACAGTGAGCCCTCACCCCCGGCCCCTCTCCCGCAAGCGGGAGAGGGGTGTAGGTTAGTCGGTCCACGGTAGTCGGAGCTTGACGGGCTAACCCGCCCCCCTCTCCCGCTCGGCGGGGGAGGGGATGGGGGAGGGGACCCCGGGGGACCCCGGCACGTCTCTTGCTTTTCGATGCTCTCCTGAGCGCGGGGGTCGGGGACGCTGTACATCTTAGGGCTCCCGCTGGAGGGAGACGAAGATGAGCAGGCGCGATCTCTGTGCGTGGTGTGTCGTTTCCGTCCTGGCAGTTCCATCCTCCCTATCCATCCTTTGCGCGGACAGCGGGCAGAGTGTGCCGCAGCAGCAGGTCCGCGACTGGTCCGAGGATCTCGACATTCTCGCGACCGACCGTGAAAAGAATACATTCTTGGGCTTGCATGGCGATTCCGAGCGCCAGATGTTCCTGCAGCAGTTCTGGCAGGCGCGCGATCCCTACCCGCAGACCAGTCGCAACGAGCTGCGCGAGGTGTGGGAGCGCCGTCTCGCCGAGGTGAACCGGCGCTGGAGCGACCTGAGAGACGACCGGTCGCGGGTCTTCCTGCTGCGCGGCGAGCCGACCTCGATCATCCAGGCGCGCTGCCCGGCATCAGGGAACCTGGAAGTCTGGGCCTATGAGCCGGGCTTCCGCGAGAAATACCGCACGGTCCTCCTCTTCGTGCCGGGCGACGGCGGCCTGGAGCGGCTGTGGCAGCCAGGAAGCGCTCTCGATCTGAAGATGATCTCCGCGGAGGCGTGCACGAACCGCGACAAGCTCGATCAGGAGGTCAAGTGGATCCGCTGGACCGGCCAGGACCAGTACAAGGCATTGCTCGAGCGGGCTTTGTCACGGCCGCGTCCGCGAGAGTGGGTGTCGACCTTCCGGGCCGTCGCCATCGAGGCGCCGGGCGGCGCTCCTCAGCTCCAGGCGGACCTGGACGTCGAATACGCCGGGCTGCAATGGGGCAAGGTGGTGGTGCGCGTGATGATGCTCGTCGCGCCCCAATCGCTCCCGGCCGGCTTGCCCTCGGAGGCGGGGCCCGAGTTCTCCATCAGCGGACAGGTGTTGCGGGGCGGGGAGCAATTCGAAACGTTTCTCTACCGGCTGCACTCACGGCCGGCGGGCGGGTCCGTGCCGCTGGTCTTCGAGCGCTATCTCGAGCCGGGGAGCTACGTCCTGCGGGTGCGCCTCGAGCATCTCGAGAGCGGGAGCTCCCTGGTGGTGGAGCGGGAGATCGAGGTGCCGCAGATGCAGAGGACCTCGGTCGAGGCGGCTCCCGCGGCTCCGCAACCGCTGGCCGTGACGGCCGCTCTGACGACCGCACCGGCTCCCGTGTCTGTGGCCCCTCCGGTGGCGCCGGCTCCCGTGGCGCCCGACGTCCGGCGCGTCCTGGCCGAGGCGGACGTGGCCTTGTCCACGGAGCGGCCGGGGCTGCGCCTCCTGGCTCCCTCCGGATCGCTGCTGATCGGTCACGTCCGTTTCCCGGTGCAGGTGGAGCAGGCGCCGGACGCGCCGCCGGCCGAGAACATCGAGCGCGTGGCCTTCACCCTCGACGGCAAGCCCCTGTTGACCCGCAACCATCCGCCGTTCGATCTCACTCTCGACCTCGGCCCGGTGCCGCGCCCGCGCAAGCTGCGGGCGGAGGGGATCGGTGGCAACGGGGAGGTGGTGGCGCGCGACGAGGTGCTGATCAACGGCGGCGCGCGGGATTTCCGGGTGCGGCTCCTGGAGCCCCGGCCCGGCCGGCCGTACCGGCAGAGCTTGCGCATCCTCGCCGACGTGACGCCGCCGCCGGGCGAGACCGTCGATCATGTCGAGCTCTGGTTCGGGGAAGAGCGGATCGCGACCCTCTACCAGCCGCCCTATTCGCAGCCATTCGTCCTGCCCCAGGAGGGAGAGGCGGGCTATCTGCGTGCGGTGGCCTATCTGGCCGGCGGCGGATCGTCTGAGGACGTGGTGTTCATCAACACTCCGGCCGAGCCGGACCGGCTGGACGTCCACATGGTGGAGCTCTATGCGACGGTGCTCGACGGCCAGGGCCGGCCGGTGACCAGCCCTCTGGACCCCGGGTCCTTCGTGGTGACGGAGGATGGAGCGCGCCAGCAGATCCGCCAGGTGGAGCAGGTGGGAGACACGCCGGTGCGGGTGGTGACGCTGATCGACAGCTCGGCCTCCATGGCGCCGGAGATGGGATCGGTGCGGCAGGCGGCGGTGAATTTTCTGCACAGCCTGCTGCGGCCACACGACCAGGCGGCGGTGATCGCCTTCAACCGCTCACCGCAGGTCACCGTGCCGCTGACCAGCGACCTCGCCCAGTTGGAGGAGGGGCTGCAGGGGATCGTCGCGGGGGACGACACGGCTCTCTACGACAGCCTGGTCTATTCGCTCCTGTATCTGACCGGATCGAGCGGGCAGCGGGCCGTGCTGCTCTTGTCCGACGGCCAGGACCGCACCAGCCGTCTCGGCTTCGAGCAGACCGTGGAAGCGGCGCGGCGGACGGGGATCGCGGTCTACGCCATCGGCCTCGGTCTGCAGGACGGGCCGAAGGGAGAGGCGGCGCAGAAGCTCACCCGGCTGGCCACCGTCACCGGCGGCAAGAGCTTCTTCGCCAGGGACGTCGCGGATCTCTCCGGGGTCTACAGCCAGATCGAGAGGGAGCTCCGCGCGCAGTACCGCATCGCCTACCAGTCCTCGCAGACCGGCACGGACGGAGCGTTCCGGACGGTCCAGGTCAAGATGACGAAAGGCGGGATGGAGGCGCGGACGATCAGCGGGTACTATCCGTAGTTATGCGCCGCCGCCGCGGAGGCGGTCGAGCTCGGCCTTGAGACGAGCGATTTCGGCTTCGGCGGCGAGAAGCTGATCCGTCGCCTCGTCCAGGTTCAGCAGCTGCCGTCCGCTCGGATGCTCGAAGGCGAGGACCCGTTCACCGTCCGGGGAAATCTTGAACCAGAGACCGGTCGTCTCGGAAAGCATGCGCCCTTCGGCATCCAGCGCGATCGGCCGGTAGTGGCCGGCCCGGTCCAGTCGGTAGCCCAAGAGCCGGTAGCGGCGGTCCTTCAGGGTGGAGTCGATGATCACGTACTCGGGGATACCGGCGCGCTGGTAGACCTTGACCTTGTCATCCAGATCCGTCCACCGAATCTTGGAATCGAGAGGGGAGACCACCTCGATAATCAGGCAGGGGAGGACACCCTCCGCCTCCACGTCGAAGCTGAAGCGGTCTCCCTTCTTGCTCCCGCGGATGATCGAGACATCGGGGCCAGGGCCCGGAAGGTCGGGACCGAAGAGGTGCTTCACATCGAAGAGGATCAGCACCTCCGGTTGCGGCCGGAAGTGGTTCTTCAACAGACGGTACAAATCTGAGGCCGTGTCCCCGTGCCGCTCCCCTTGCATGATCTGATCCCCGACCTGCGGATTGAGAAAACGCTCCGGCGTCAGCGGAAGCTCCAGCTGCTCCCTCGTTCCATCGGGGTGCTCGACCCAGCGCAGGAGGGTGATCCCCGGCTCCTCGTCCGGAGCCCTGTCGTCTCTGCGCGCCGTCGGCGTTTTCCTGGCGGGCTCGGCCATGCTCCGAGTATAGGCGAGTCTCCCGAGATCCGTCAAAGATATCGTGGGAGCACGACGGAGGGAAGTGCCTCGGGCGAACATCGCCGGTTCGCCAGCTCATCTTTACGATTCTATCGCCGGTCGTGAACAAGCGAGCTCCGATCCTCTAAGATCCCCGCATGGCCCGAGCCGCTCTCCCCATTGTCTTGTTCCTCTTCATGCTCAGCCTTCCGGCCCATGCCGAAGAGAAGCCCCTTCCCGCCGGCCTCGACCTCGACGCGTCTCCGGCGTCGCAACTGGTCGCCGTGAGCGTCACGGCCGGCGGCGAGCCCATCGAGGAGCTGCTGCGCGACCGGGGCATCCGGCCGGGCGGCGACGCCCTCGCTCTCGTCTACCTGCTGAATCCCAGCCTCGCGAGCGTCGACAGGCTCCCGCCGGGGACATCCCTGACCCTGCCGGCGGTGCCCGCTGCAGAGGCTGCGCGGATGCCTCCGGGCACGCTCGTCACGTTGCGCCTGGCCCCGATGACCAAGCGGGCGCTCCTGGAGATCGACTCCTCCCTCGGACCGATCGTCGAACGGGTCAACCTCCTTCCAGCTGCGCGCTTCGAGGGGGCGGACGCGAAGGAGGACGTCGTCGGCGGCCTCGACGAGATCCGCGGCTTTCTCGCGCTGCTCAATACGGGAGCCACCGGCGGCAAGCTGCCGCTTCCTCCCGAGGTCCTCCACCAGTCGCTCGCCGAGGTGCAGCTCGTCAAGACGATCCTGGAGGCCTTCGTCAAGACCGGCAAGGCGATGGGCGCCACCGACCGGGAGACGATCGTCCAGATCTCCGACGACATGAACCTGAAGGCCGCCAGCTTCGACGAGATGCGCCGCGGCGGCGATCATCCGCGGCGTTGGCGCGACGCCCGCGTCGTGGTCCACGTCAAGGGGAAGGAGGACGGGGCGCCGGTCTCCGGCCTGCGGGTCTACTACGTGCCGCGCGCCATGGCCGGCCGGCGCGAGGAGGTGCAGGTGGCCCCGTCCGCGGAGGCGACGCTCGCCCTGCAGCTCCCGGAAGCGAGCTATCTGCTCTGGGTGGGGAAGGCGGGCGATCCGAAGCCGCTCTCTCCGCAGGCGCGAGTCGACGTCCGCCGCCAGGAGGGGGGACGGGAGATCGTCGTCGAGCTTCCGGTCCCCAGGCACTAGAATACGGTCAGCTTCCTCGGAGCGACCATGAAACCCCTCTCGAACTCGCGGCGGCGCAACCAGATGTCCCCGGGCTGTCTGGTGCTGTTCTTCGTCCCCTTCCTCGCCATCGGGTGTTTCGCCTCCTATTTCGTCCTCTGGCGGCCGTGGAGCACCTGGATTTCCGCCCGGTTCTGGCAGCCGGTCACCTGCCGCGTGGTCTCCAGCCAGGTGGCTTCGAGCTCGGACGGCGACACGTACCGGGTCGACATCGCCTACACCTGGACCGTCGACGGCCAGGAGTTCCGCGGCTCCCGCTATGACTTCATGGGCGGCTCGTCGAGCGGCTACGACGGCAAGGCCGCCATCGTGGCCCAGCACCCTCCGGGATCCCGGACGACCTGCTGGGTCGATCCCGCGCATCCGGACAGTGCCGTCTTCAGCCGCGATCTTTCCTGGATGTACCTGTTCGGCCTGTTCCCGCTCATCTTCGTGGCCGCCGGCGCCGGCGGGATCGTCTGGGCTTTCCGGACGGCGCGGAAATATCGGCGCTCGAAGGACGTGGATGCCGCGCAGGCTGCCCTGGGTCTCCGCCCGTCGCCGTTCGGCGTCGAGATCCCGGCGGACGCGGCGCAACCGAAGGTGTTGCGCCCGCTGCTCGCCGCGTTCGGCAAGCTGGTGGGGCTGATCCTCGTGGCCCTCTTCTGGAACGGGATCGTCTCCGCCTTCGTGATCGCGATGGTCGTCAAATGGAGAGAGGGCAAGGCGCCGGAAGGCTGTCTCGTCGCTTTCCTCGTGCCGTTCGTGCTGATCGGACTCGGCCTGATCGTCGCCGTCTTCCGGCAGTTCCTGGTGCTGTTCAACCCCCGCCTGGAGATGACCCTGAGCCAGGGCGTGCTGGTGCTCGGCCAGTCCGCTCTGCTGCAATGGAAGATCGAGGGGAAGGTGGAGCGGGTGAAGCGATTGCGGATCTTCCTCGAGGGGCGCGAGCAGGCGACCTATCGCCGCGGCACGGACATTGTGACCGATCGCCAGGTCTTTGCGACGATTCCGATCCTCGAGACCGATCAGCCGATGCAGATCGCGCAGGGCAGCGCCAACGTCTCCGTGCCCGACGAGACCGCCCCCTCCTTCTCAGCGGACCACAACAAGATCATCTGGACGCTCAAGGCAACCTGCGACATCCCCGGTTGGCCCGACTCCGAGGACGAATACGACCTCGTGGTGGCTCCGGCCACCATGATGAGGTGACGCATGGACGAGCTCATCCAGGTGGAGACGGTCGACGGCAGGACCTCGTTCCGGCCCGGCGACGCGATCGATGGAACGGTGCGCTGGAAGCTCCCGAAGCCGCCGAAGACGATCGAGCTGCGGTTGTTCTGGTCGACGGAAGGGAGGGGGGACCAGGATCTGCAGGTAGTGGAGACGGTCCCTTTCGAAAGTCCCGAGGCGCAGGATCAGCGCGCCTTCCGGATCCGTCTTCCCGAGGGTCCCTACAGCTTTTCGGGCCATCTGATCACGCTCCACTGGGCGCTCGAAGCCGTGGCCGAGCCGGGAGACGAGGCGGGGAGCTGCTTCATCACGGTCTCGCCCACGGGCGAGGAGATCCGTCTGGACCGATGAGGGCCGCCGACAACCCGTTCACGGTCCAGAAGGTGCAGAGGATCCGCTACCGGCCCGCCGGCGTGACCTGGGAAGCCCTCCTCGCGCGCCTCGCGAGCCAACGCTATCGCGCCGCGATCGTGGGGCCGCACGGCCGCGGCAAGACGACGCTTCTGGAGGACCTGGCGCCGCGCCTGGAAGCCCTGGGTTTCCGCATCCGTTCCGTGATGCTCCACACCGGCGGCCGCCGGCTGAGCCGGGAGCAGCGCGAGGTCCTGTTAGGGGATCTGACCCCCGCCGACATCCTTTGCGTGGATGGCGCCGAGCAGCTCGGCCGCGGCGCCTGGCTCGCTCTCCGCTTCCGCAGCCGGGAGGCGGGAGGGCTCGTCATCACCTCGCACCGCCCCGGCCTCCTGCCGACCCTCCTCGACTGTGAGACCACCCCGGAGCTGCTGGAGGGGATCGTGCGCGAGCTGGCTGGGAGGGAGGTGGAGGGAATCGAGACGCTGTTCCTGCGGCACGGGGGGAATGTGCGGGCGGCGTTGCGGGAGATGTATGACGTGTGGGCCCTCACCCCCGGCCCCTCTCCCGCAAGCGGGCGAGGGGTGTAGGTTTGCCGGTTCGGAGGAGATGCCATTGTCTGTGATTCCTTCTAACCCTCTCCCCTCTCCCGCTCGCGGGAGAGGGGCCGGGGGTGAGGGCCTCCTCGCCCTCGCCGCCGCCGTGGTGGCCCTCCTCATTCGCCTCCCGTTCACTCTGAACCGGATGTGGGACCACGACTCCGTCCAGTTCGCGCTCGGAGTGGAGAAGTACGACCTGGCGGCGCACCAGCCGCATCCTCCCGGATATCCGCTGTGGATCGGCATCCTGAAAGTCCTGGCGGCGCTCGGCGTCGATTCCCTGCATGGCATGGTGGTGCTCGCGGTCCTCGGCGGAGCGATCGGGACCGGATGGATGGTCCTCCTGGTCGGCCGGCTTGTCTCGGAGGAGGACCGGCTGCGGGCGGGCCTCTTCGCGGCGGCTCTCTACGCGTTCGACCCCCTCCTCTGGTTCTACGGCGAGCTGCCGCTCATCTATGCGCTCGAAGGCGGGTTGACCGTGGTCCTGGCGTGGGCGGCGACGCGGATGGAGGAGGGGCGGCGCCCGTTCCTCCTCGCCTGCGGGCTCTTCGCCCTGGCCGGCGGGCTGCGGCAGTCGACCATGGTGCTCCTCGCGCCGCTCCTCCTCTTCGGCGTCTGGCGGACGTGGCGGCGGGGCCGGCTGACGCCCGGGCTGTTCTTCGGCGGCGCGGCGCTCGGCGCGGCGGTGGTCCTCGCCTGGTTCCTTCCCCTCTGTGTGGCGGCGGGCGGCTATGGCGCCTACCGCCGGATCAACGCCGAGCACTTCGCGACGCTCCTGCCGCAGACGTCCATCCTGTACGGCGCCGGCTGGGGCGCGCTCGCGCACAACGTGGAAGTGCTGACCAAGTGGGGCCTCCAGGGGATCGTCCCCGGCGCGGTGGCGCTCCTCGTCCTGTGGATCGCCACGCCAAGGAAGATCGTCCCGGGTCTCCGGCGGCTCGCCTCCCAGGCGCCGTGGATCCTCGTCTGGGCCGGACCGCCGGTGCTCTTCTTCGCGCTGTTCCACATCACCAAGGCCGGCTACACCCTGGTCCATCTGCCGGCTCTGCTGACTGCGATCGCCCTGGCCGCCGCCCCGGCTCTCGGCGCTGGCCGCGGCCGGGCCGTTCTCGCGACCGTCGTGGCCGTCGCGGCCGGGGCGGGGCTCTTCCTCTTCGGCGCCGATCGCCGGCCGGACCAGCCCCGCCTCCTGGCGATCGTCCGTCACGAGCACAATCGGGGGACCCTGGAACGCTACGTGCGCGACCTCGATCGAACGCTCGCCGCCATCCGCAGGTATCCGCCAGGGGAGACGGTCCTGGCAACCGTGGAGCTCGAAGGGACCGGCCCCTCGGGAGCCGAGGGCTTCCTCTATGCCTGGCACCGCCATCTCCAGTGGTACTGCCCCGAGTATCCGGTCCTCCTCCTCGTTCCCGAGCAGGGCTTCGCTCTGGTGGGGGAGGGCCACGGGCCGTTCGTCCGCGAGGAGGGACGAATCGAGGTCCCCGCCTCGACCCGCCGGATCGTCTTCGTGCTCTCGGGGCCGACCGGGGAGCGCCTGCCTCTGGGACCGGGGCGGATCGAGCGGACGGGCGAGGATTTCTATGTCCTGACGGTCCCGTTTCGCGGCGAGATGCGGGCGGGGTCGCTGGTTCTCAGCCCTCACCCCCGGCCCCTCTCCCGCGAGCGGGAGAGGGGTGCAGGTTAGCCAATCGATTTGTGGTATAGTCGCTTCAGCATCTTCACGGTTGCAGCTCAGGGTCGGTTCTCTCGGAGCACGCGATGAGCTCACGACAGGCCCGTTCAGCGTTCTGCCTCCTCCTGGCGGCGCTCCTGCGCCCGGGAGCTTCTTTCAGCGATCCCGCCGGGATGCAGCGGACCGGCAAGCTCACCCTGAGCGCCCCTCTCGATCGCTCTCTCTACAACGCGCTGTTCGATCCGGGGACCGGCTTCGCCTACTTCAGCATCGCGGCGGGCACGGACCCCGGGTGGGTCATCAAGGTCGACTTGAACGGTCCGGTCCCGGTGGAGGTGGCCGCGATCCACGTCCAGCCGGGCGAATTCAACCTGATCTCCGGCGCGATCGATCCCGAAGCGGGTTTTGCCTACTTCGGCAGCCTGGGCAGCCCCGGGAGGGTGATCAAGATCGCTCTCGGCCCGGGGAGCGCCCCTCCCGTCTATGTGGGCTCGATCCCGCTCGCCGCGGGGGAGAACAACGTCTTCGGCATGGTCATCGACGCGAGCGACCAGGACCCGGCGCAGCACTATCTCTATGTCAGCACGGGCACCTCGCCGGGCCGGGTGGTGAAAGTCTCGACCGGCGCCGGCAACGCCCTGCCGTCGCGCGTGGGAGCGGCCGTGCTCGCTGCCGGCGAGAACAGCCCGC
This sequence comes from Thermoanaerobaculia bacterium, assembly GCA_035637095.1. Taxonomy (GTDB): domain Bacteria; phylum Acidobacteriota; class Thermoanaerobaculia; order Multivoradales; family UBA5704; genus UBA5704. The sequence goes on along the minus strand of DASPXX010000103.1, from coordinate 9,308 downwards.
GCCGGGGGGTGATCGATCCGGCGCATGGCTACGCCTACTTCGCGACGCTCCAGTCCTTCGTCAAGATCGCGCTGGGAGCGGGGAATGCGCCGCCGCAGCGGATCGGGGCCGCGGCGCTCGACCCCACCGAGAGCGGCATCGGCAGCGCGGTCATCGACCTCGTCCACGGGTACGCCTACCTGGGGACCTACAACCCCACGGTCGTGCCCGCCAAGGTGGTCAAGCTGCGGCTCGGGGCGGGCAATGCCGCGCCGGTGCGGCTCGGAGCGCTCACCCTGGGCGCCGGGGAAAGGGAGCTGTCGACCGGCGTGATCGATCCGCCGGGAGGCTTCGCCTTCTTCGGCTCCGACCACACCCATCCGGCAAAGATCTACAAGGTGAGCCTGGGAGACGGAGACGCGCTGCCCACCGAGGCGGGCGTCCTCCAACTCGCCCCGGGGAGCCTGGGGACCGGAGTCTATCCGCCGGACGGCGGCAACATCAGCTCGGCGGACGCCGGACTCTATGGAGAGCTCTATCTCCAGAGCTCCGTGATCGACCTCGCCTTCGGTGACGCCTATTGGGGGACCGACACGGTTCCCGGCCAAGTCGTCAAAGTATCGCTCGGCGATTCTCCGCCCGCCACCGATTACTTCACCCTCTATCCCTGCCGGCTGCTCGACACGCGCAATCCCGCCGGTCCTCTGGGCGGCCCGGCGCTCGCCGCCGGCGCCCGGCGGACCTTCACCCTCTCCGGGGTCTGCGCGATTCCCGCGGACGCCCGGGCGGTCGCCGTCAACGTGACCGTGGTCGGCCCCGCCGGCAGCGGTGACCTCAGTCTCTACCCGAGCGACGGCCCGGCATCCTCGCCGGCCACGATCAGCTTCGGGCCGGGGCAGATCCGCGCCAACAACGCCACCCTGCCGCTCACTTTCAGCGGCTCGGGCGCGCTCACCGTCCGCAACAATTCGGCCGGCGCCGTCCATCTTGTGGTGGACGCATTCGGCTACTTCCGGTAGCTCCCGGCGCGTTCTCCTCATCCCGGCGCACTCTTCTGTGTAAAAGGAGGATGAGGATGAGAAAATTTGTTCTGCTGCTTCTCGTTGTGCTGCTGGCCGTCTCGAGCTTCCCCGCTGAAGCGAAGGTCACCCGCTATCTCACCGGCAACGCCGCTGACGTGAGCCCGGTCCTCGCCGGACCGGCGCACGATTTCGGCGGCGGCGGCACCGATGTGGATGCCGCGCTCCAGTGGATCATCGATCAGGTCCGCGGCTGCACGAGCTGCTCGACGAAGATCGACGTCGTCATTCTGCGCGCCACCGGGTCCAATGGGTACAACGACTACATCTACGCGATGAACGGCGTCGATTCGGTCGAGACCCTGGTGATCACCAAAGCCTCGGATGCGAACACCACGGCGGTCGAGACGACCGTCAAGAACGCCGAGGTCGTCTTCTACGCCGGCGGCGACCAGTGCGACTACGTCACCCTCTTCAAGGGGACGAAGGTCGAGACCGCCACTGAATTCGTCTACGCCAAGGGCGGCGGGGTCGGAGGCACCAGCGCCGGCTTGGCGATCCAGGGCGATTTCACCTACGACGCCTGCACCGGGAGCATCACGTCGGCCCAGGCGCTTGCCAACCCCTACCACCGGTATGCCACCTTCACCTACGACTTCTTCCACTGGGCGAACATGCAGAGCACGATCACCGACAGCCACTTCGTGACCCGCGACCGCATGGGCCGCCTGCTGGCCTTCCTCGCCCGCCAGATCCAGGACGTCAAGACGACGAGCGCCCTGGGGGTCGCGGTGAACGAGGTGACCTCGGTGGTGGTCGACCGCAACGGGGTCGCGACCGTGCTCGGGGACGGACCGGCCTACTTCATCCTCGCCGACCACGCGCCCGAGGTCTGCCTCTCCGGCTCGCCGCTGACCTACTCGAATTACAAGATCTGGAAGGTCGCCGCGAACGGAACCTTCGATCTGCACAACCGCCCGAGCACCGGGTACTACACGCGGAGCGTCACGAATGGGGTGATCAGCGCGGACCCGTATTGAGGGCCCCCACCCCGACCCTCCCCCGCGTAGCGGGAGAGGGAGCAAAGCAAGACCATGGGCAACCACAAGGGTTTGCCCCTCCACCGAACCGTAGGGGCAGGCCTTGTGCCTGCCCTCTTTGCGGTTCACAGACCGCCGGTCTGCTGCGGGTACGGTTGACCTCGGAGAGTAGAAGATGATGCGGGTGGCGGGCCCGTCCGGCCCAACGGGCCGGGAGACTATAGCCCAGGGCTTCTGAGGCCGAAGGCCGATGCCCTGGGTAGAAAGGCGATCAATGACCGCGGCCTGAAAGGTCGCGAGAGTTTCTGCCGGAGCCGGCTCAGCTCTCGATTCAGGTTCTCGCGGCCCTTCAGGCCGCGGGGCTGCGGGGCCTTTTAAATTTAAACCCAGGGCATCGGCGGCAACCCCGCTGGGAGCGCCGGCATCTTGCCGGCATCATCAAGACGGTGGGCCGGGTTCGGGGCTGCGGAGCCCAGGGCCGGCCGCCGTGGCCACGGAAAGCGTGGGCCGGCAAGGATGCCGGCGCTCCCAGCGGGTGCTAACCGAACAGCAATGAGCCTATCCCCGGCGTGGGCCAGAATGTGCTCACGGACGGCGTCCGGCACCGCAATGCCGACCTCCGGACATCTCAGATCCGCTCAGCACCAGACTGCTTCCCCAGAGCACGATCGAAGGTTCCGAGTGGAATGTGGCCGGCCTTCCGCGCGATCTCGAGCACGAGGCAATCAGAAAAACCCACCTTGGGGTGTGCGCGGAAAATCGCCAGAGCCGCGGCCACGACATCAGGCTCCTGAAGCACCAGCACTTCGTGATCGAGGAGAGCCTCGATCGCCGCGACCAATTGAGCATGTGGAACCAGATAAACAGACTTCAGAACCCACACACACTCGACAAGGACTACATGCGACACCCACGCTCCTGACGCAGCGTACTCCTCCGCAGCCGCGACCTGGACGGGGTCATCGCCGCTGACGAGACGTACGAGAACGTTCGTGTCAACGGCGCGCATGTTTGGCTTGTACGTAGTCCTCGATACCCTTCTTGAGATCCTCCAGGTCGCGAGCCTCCGGGGGACCTCCGGGGAAGAGGGCTTTGCGAACATCGGCGAAGCTGTGCTTGCCAATCCGCCGTACCACAACGGTGTCCCCCTCGGCCTCCCACTGGATCGTCGTCCCGGGTGTCACCCCAAGACGTCGGCGCACCTCCAGAGGAATCGAGATCTGCCCTTGGGTCGTGACGCGAGAGGTGGCGATCTTCATGAGAGTAAGTTTACCCTGGTAATTTCGAGATGTCAAGGAGGTGATTCGACCAGCACCTGCACCCGCAGCGGGCTGCTACCCCGGCCTCGCGGATGGCCGACCCGTCCGGCCCAACGGGCCGGGAGACCCTAGCCCAGGGCTGAGGCCGAAGGCCGATGCCCTGGGTAGAAAGGCGATCAATGACCGCGGCCTGAAAGGTCGCGAGAGTTTCTGCCGGAGCCGGCTCAGCTCTCGATTCAGGTTCTCGCGGCCCTTCAGGCCGCGCGGCTGCGGGGTTTTTAAACCCAGGGCATCGGCCTGCGGCCTCAGCCCTGGGCTGGGCTCTGCCGGCCCGTTGGGCCGGTGGGAAAAACCGGCAAATTGATGGATCGCGCGCGGTCCCCGTCCCCACGACATTGCCGTAGAGACGCCCCCAGTCCTTGACCACTTCCGGCAGGGCGGCCACGGCAGTCGGGGCGTCTCCCACGGCAGGCGGGTCCACCACCGCCGGTGCCGCGAGACATGTAAATCAAACGGCCGAAAACCATTCCCGGGCGTGCTGCCGGCGTTGGTGGTGCCTGGAGTTGAGACGGCCCGACGACGGTAGGACCCGGAGGGTTGAGTGGTGAAGGACTGGGCCGTCTCTACGGAACCGCCGCGGCTGACTGGCTTCAGATGGTCTTGCCGTCATCGCCGCCCGTCACTTCTACTGTGACGACGTACTAGTTTCGATGTAAGCTTTCTTAGGGCCTCTCGCAGCTGATGTTTAGAGGGTGCTGAGCGGATCTGGTGGAGAGTCTGGACCCCCGAAGATCTCTTGTCGTAGCGCCTCATACTGCATCTTGCGGAAGTCGTCGTCCGTCGTCCTCGCTACTCGAACTTCAGATCGTCAGCCGCATCGGACACACTCTTCCGATGCCGTTCAAGACGCTCTCGCTCGCGAGTATCTGCGTCCCTCTGGCGCCGCTCCATCTCGGCGTAAGCGGCGTTCGCCCGGTTGACCGCCTCGACGAGCGTTGGACGGTGGTACTTCTTCACTTCCTCGACGCTGGTGCCATCGAGAATGATGCGATCGCCGATCACGGTTGCGATGCCGGGTCGATGCATCGTGGAGAAACTCATGGGGTGATTCCAGGCTTCGATGAACAGGCGATCCCAACCGGGCGGAGGACGCCGCGAGAGCCGGAAGGGCACCCGGTATAGGGCGCTGCCTCGAGTGCCGTCCTCGCGCGGGGTTCCTACCTCATTGACTACCAAGCCGGTGATCCGGAGTGGTTCGTCGGCCGCGGCGAGCTCGGCCGTCGCCGCGGGCGGCGCCGCAGCAGGCCTACCCACGGGAGGCGCCTGAGCCCTCGTTCCGAGCAGGGTATCTAGGAGGTCTTTGTATGCGAGGGCGTGGTCAGCCTCGTCGCGGAGGTCGAGGTGATACTTCGGCTTCAGCCATGATGGTGCCGCGTCCTTCCAGGCACCACGGCGAAGGATGGGGATGAACTTGCGGTCGCTTCGGCCGGTCATCACTTCCCCGGTCATGATGTCGCCCTCATAGCCCGCTCCTCCCGTTCGCGCATCGGAGCGCTCACGGTACCTCGGAGTGCAGATGATGAGCACGAAATCGCTCTCCCGCACGGACGTCTCCATGAAGGCAGGGATCTGATCTCCCGGGATGAGGTGCCATTGATCGAGCACTGTCTCCACGCCATCGGCGCGCAGCCGCGACGCAAAGTCGCGCACCCACTCGCGATGCGCTGCGTCGTCATAGGAGTACGATATGAAAGCGCGTGGCATTGCTTAATCTACCTCCTAACCCATTTTATGAGCATCGATCCCAGTCGAAGACCCGGCTGGTCGCCACACGATTCGGCGGTGAGCAGCCTTTATAAGCAAAGAAAGGCAGATCAATCCGCAAGGCGGTAGCCGGTGCAATTCTACTCATCTGGCAGGCGCCTATTCTGTACCCGAAGCTCACTTAGCCCTTCACGAGTTCAGGGCCGAGAGATTGGAAAAACTGAATGCCGATCTTGTCAAAGTTGGGGATTTCACTGGCCTCTATTCTGTGTGCAGGCTCAAGCAAGACATCGACAACAGACTCTTCCCGCATTAATCGCAGTCGGATGCTCTTCAAAGGTTGGCTGATGTCTGTGCTCGTCATTGTGAAACCATGAGCTTTGTACCGCAAGCTGAAGCTGCCCGGCTTGAGCTGCGAGACCTCGATCCCTCGAGCTCTGAGCTTCTGCAAAAAGAAGGCGGGGTTGTAGATCGACCCGACAGAAGCCTTACCAACGATGATCTGCCAAAGCAATTCGTGATCCACGCCAAGCCAGAAAAAGGGAATCCAGGTAGCATCGCCTGTGGTCTCGATGAGATTACGGATGAAGGTGTTCTCGACCGATCCCTCTAGCCAGAACTCTCTCGCCAGTGAAGGCGGCGGCATGTCGACTCCTGTCGGATCAAACGGTCGTGGGTCCAGAAAGCGGGCTGTTAGAGAGCGGCGCCGATCACGTGTTATGGCGAACAGAAGGAGTCCTTCGGCTGCTTTGACCCAAGCGCCTCGCTTTCGTCTTCTGAAGAGGCGACTTAGTTCGAAAAGTGCATCAATATAGAGCATTCCCTGGGCAGAGACCTTAGCATCAGAGTGCAAGGGGTTGAAGGCCTGTTCCATTCTGGCCATCTGCCGCTTGAGGCGCTGGGGATCAGGCACAGCGCTATCTGCCAAGAACAGCGGAGGCTCCTTGTTGCCTGTTCCAGGATGATAGGCAATAAGGGTGACCCGCAGCTCTTCCTCGGATAGCTTAGAGGTCTTCAGCTCGGCGATAGACTCAACTAACTGCTTCTCAAGATCGATAAAACTGATGTCACCAATCCTAAGGAGGTTTGTTATCCCGTGGTAGAGGATGAAAGAGCCGTGTAACATCTGATACCTTTTTATGAGCGAGACTTCGCCAGCGCCTCCGATTCCAGGTGGGAGACTCCCGCTCTTCGGGTGCTCAAGATGCCTGACCAGAAGATCGCGGTTATTCTGGTACCAGGGCCAAGCAAATATATCGCCTATCTCTCGACCGATCTGAATCGCGGCGTCGAGTGCGTGGGCGTACCTGTCTAGAGACCTCATCCTGTTGCGAAAAAATTTCTGTGTGAGGTGCTTCTTCCGTGCAACGAGAGCTCGCCGCTCAGCGCCGACGGAATGGTGGAAACGGCTGAGACGCAAACAGGTCGATGCGAGGAGAGGCTGGAAATCGAGAAATTCACCTGTTCTCGCTTGGCGGAGATTGACAAGAATCGACCAGCAGCGTGCGAAGTCCGATTCTGCCGAGCGAATTGCCTGCGCCACCTGGGCTCTGGTTACCCGGTTCGCGTCTCGTGAGTTTTTGGTGTCATCTCGCATAGAGCTTGCCTGGATGCTCAGTCCTCGCACGCCTGTGTTTCGCCTACGTTACGCCATGCCAGATTCGGCGTCAAGGGCCTCGCACCTGTTGATCCGCTCCGCAAGGAGCCCGAGGGCGCCGGCTATGCCGTTGAGTCCGGTGCCGACGGGCGGGTGATCGGGTTCCTCGCTCTGTTCGATGAGCCGCTCCTCGACGCGGCGCATGCGGCCGAGTGCCTGGTGCGCCGGCCCGAGAGCCTGGCGCATCTGCTGGAGGCGGCGGGCGGGCTGGCTCTCGAACGGTCCGGGGCCATCCTCGACGCCCGCGTCTCCGGGCCCGGCCCGCTCGACGGGTAACCCCGCTGGGAGCGCCGGCATCTTGCCGGCATCATCAAGGACAGTGGGCCGAAGGCCCGACCTTCTTTCTTGGAAAGGAGGCGGGGGGGCAGGGTTCGGGGCTGCGGGGCCCAGGGCCGGCCGCCGTGGTCACGGAGAGCGTGGGCCGGCAAGGATGCCGGCGCTCCCAGCGGGTGCTAACCGAACAACATTGAGCCTAATCCCCGGCGTGTAGGCCGCTATACCGCCGGGATAGTGGCTCCACAACGCGAGCTCTTGCCGGAGTGGTTCCCCCTCTCCCGGCTTCCCCAGCTACCGCAGAAAAAACGCCAGCTCTTCCAGGTTGATCCGCAGGTCGACGTTCTTGAGCGGGACGCCGGGACGGCGCTTGAGGCGGACGGGGGCGAAGTTGAGGACGGCTTTGATTCCGGCCTCGGCCAGCCGGTCGTAGTTCTCCTGCGCCACCTCGGCCGGGACCGCGAGGACGCCGATCTCCGCTCCGGATTCGCGGACCACCTCGGCGATCTCGTCGGTCGAGCGGACCACGAAGGTCCCCATGTCGCGGCCGATCTTGGCCGGGTCCTGGTCGACGCCCGCGACGACGCGGAAGGCGCCGTAGTTGAAGCCGAGATATTGGGCGAGTGCGCTCCCCAGGTTGCCCATCCCCACGATCAGCATGGCATGCTCGCGGTCGAGGCCCAGCAGCTCGTTCAGATGGGCGGCGAGCGCGTCGACGTCGTAGCCGACGCCGCGGATGCCGAACTCCCCGAACTGCGCCAGGTCCTTGCGGATCTGCGTCGCGGAGAGGTGGTACTTCCACGCCATCTCCTGCGAGGAGACGCGCTTCACCCCCTCCTCCTGCAGGTGGCGCAGACAGCGGAGGTAGAACGACAGACGGTTGAGGGTGAGAGGAGAGACCTCCTCCGTCTCAGTCACCGCGCTACGGTCTTCTCGATCAGCCACTCTAGGATTCCGTTGGGCCAGATGCCGAGCACGAGCGTGCCCACGGCTGCAACCACCGCCGCCGTCCGGCCCCAGATGTCGATCAACAGGCCCTCCGGCTGGCGCTCTTCCGCTTTCATGTAGAGGACGTAGACGACGCGCAGGTAGTAGAAGACGCCGACCAGGCTGGCCAGGACGCCCAGGACGGCCAGACCGATCAGCCCGTCGCCCACGGCGTTCAGGAACACGACGTACTTGCCGATGAAGCCGACGGTGGGAGGAATGCCACCCAGCGACAGCATAGAGACCGCCAGGCAGGCACCGAGCAGCGGATAGCGGTAGCCCCAGCCCGCGAGGTCGGAGATCAGGTGCTGCTCGCCGGGACGGTTGTAGAGGAGAGTCACCACCGTGAACGCGCCGGCGTTCATCAGCGCGTAGGCGAGCAGATAGACGATCACCGGCCCCAGCGAGGCCCGGTCGAGGACGACGAAGGCGAGCAGCAGGTAGCCCATGTGCGCGATGCCGGAGTAGGCGAGCATCCGTTTGATGTCGCGCTGCACCAGCGCCAGCAGGTTCCCGACGACCATCGAGAGGACCGACAGCACGGCCACCACGCCCGACCACTTGATCGCCGTCGCCTGCGAGCCGGTCACGACCGCCTGGAGGATCCGGTAGAGCACGAGAGCGCTCGCCACCTTCGGCGCCACCGACAGGAAGGCCACGAAGGGAGAGGGGGCGCCCTGATAGGTGTCGGGGGACCAGGCGTGGAACGGCACCACGCTCATCTTGAAGCCGAAGCCCGCGACGAGCATCAGGAACCCGAGGCTCAGCGTGACCGGAAGCGCCGGCACGCTGCTGAGCGTATGCCCGATGTCCGCCAGGCGGGTGCTGCCCGTGGCGCCGAAGACCAGCGCGATGCCGTAGAGGATGAACGAGCTGACGAAGGCGCCCATCAGGAAATACTTGATGGCCCCTTCCGTGGCGATGGCCAGCCGCCGGTGGTAGGCGGCGAGCGAGTAGAGGCAGAGGGAGAACAGCTCGAGCGAGACGAAGATCGTCAAGAGCTCGGTGGCGCGCAGCATCAGCAGGAGGCCACAGGCGCACCAGAGGAGCAGCGCGTGGTATTCGCCCGAGAGGATGCCCTCGCGCCGCAAATAACCTTGCGAAGCGAGCAGGCAGAGCTCGGTCGCGAGGAGCACCACGAGCGACAGCGCATAGGTGAAGCGGCTGGTCTCCAGGAGCCCGCCGAAGGTGAGCGCCGGCTCCGGGAGCTGCACCCAGACCCACCAGGCCGCCCAGGCCGCCGCCGCCGTGCCGAGCACCGCGAGGCCCGTGAAGGCCCGCCGCAGGCCCGGCGTGAGCGCCTCGAGCATCAGCAGGACAATCCCAGCGC
>DASPXX010000102.1:0-12773 GCA_035637095.1 Thermoanaerobaculia bacterium | reverse complement strand
CCGTGTGCCAGGTGGCGAAGGTCGTGCTCTCGGTCGGGCCGTACATGTGCAGCAGCCGCCGTGGTTTCCCTTCCGCCAGGGCCTGGGCCACCGCGGCGGGCGCCGAGGCCTCGCCGCCGAAGAGGGCACAGCGCAGGCGAGCCAGCACGGCAGGGGCTTCCCGCGCCACCTGGGCGAAGAGCGCCGCGGTCAAATGGAGCACCGTCACCCGCTCGCTCTCCAGGCGGGCCGCCAGCTCCAGCGGCGCCAGCAGGAGGTCCTGCGGGATCACCACCAGGGTCGCGCCGGCGAGCAGCGTCGCCCAGATCTCGAAGGTGGCCGCGTCGAAGCTGGTGTTGGCATTGAACGCCAGCCGGTCGCCCGGCGCGAGCGTCAGGTAGCTCGTCTCCCGCACCAGGCGCAGGATGGCCCGGTGGGGGACGGCCACGCCCTTCGGGCGGCCGGTGGAGCCCGAGGTGTAGATGACGTAGGCGAGGGCGTCGGCTCCCAGGGCGAAGGACGGCAGGGACGGCGAAGGCTCCAGGAAGGGTTCCAGGGACACCGCCGGAGCGAGCACCGGCGATCCCGCCAACCCCGCCATCCGCTCCTGCGTCCGCTCGTGGACCAGCACGACGTCGGTGCCCGCGTCGTCCAGCAGATAGGCCAGGCGCTCGTCGGGATGGCCCGGGTCGAGCGGCACGTAGGCGGCTCCCGCTTCGAGGACCGCCAGGAACGCAACGAGCAAGTCGGCCGAGCGCTCCATTGCCACTCCCACCCGGGCTCCCGGCCGGATTCCCAGCTTCGCCAGGTGGCGCGCCAGGCGGCTCGACGCCTGGCGGAGGCGGCCATAGCTCCAGACCTCGCCGTCCGCTTCGACCACCGCAGGCGCCTCCGGCATGGACCCGGCCACGGCCGCGAACAGCTCCGGAATGCTCGCCTCCCGCGGATAGCTGCTGTGCGTGTCGTTGGCCTCGACCAGCACCTGCTGGCGCTCCGCTTCGAGCAGCAACGGAAGGTCTCCCAGCCGCCGCCCGGCATCTCCGTTGGCGCCGGTCATCGCCGGCAACACGCTCGCCAGCCGTTCGAGCATCCGGGCGACCGCCGTGGCCTCGAAGTGCTCCGTGCCCCAGCGCAGCGACAGGGTCAGGCCATCTCCCGGGATGGCCACGACCATCAGGGGGTAGTTGCTCAGCGAGCTCGCCGCCTCCTCGCGGATCTCCAGATCCGGCACCGGCCGCGCCCGGTCCGCCGGCAGCGCCAGGTTCTCGAACACCAGGACGTGATCGAACAGCGCCGTCCCGGCCGGGAGCCCGCTCCATCTCTGTACGTCGACCAGCGGCGCGTGCTCATAACGGCGCATCTCCACCTGGCGCCGCTGCAGGTCGGCGAGCCACTCCCGCAGCCGGCTCTCCGGCCGCGCCTCCACCCGCAGCGGCAGGGTGTTGATGAACGGTCCCACGATCGATTCGACGCCGGGCAGGTCCGCCGGCCTTCCGGAAACGGTCGCGCCGAAGACCACGTCCTCGCGGCCGGTCGCCTGCGCCAGCACGAGAGCCCAGGCCCCCTGGACCATGGTGTTCAAGGTCAGCCGGCTCTCCCGCGCCGCCTGGCGCAACCGGTCGCTCACCGCCGCAGGCAGCGCGAGGTCCCGCCGCTGCGACTCCCGCCAGGCAGCCCCTTCCGCCTTGCCGTTCCCGTTCGCGCCGTTGGCGATGAAGGTGGGCGCGGTGAAGCCCCCGAGGCTCTCGCGCCAGAACGACTCGGCCTCCCGGAGGTCCCGGCGCTGCAGCCAGGTGATGTACTCGCGAAAGCTGCCCGGCCGCTCCAGGCGCGGCTCCCCGCCGCCGGCGAACGCCGCGTAGGCGTCGATCAGCTCCCGGAGCACCTGCCCCTGCGACCAGCCGTCGACGACCAGGTGGTGCTGCGTCCAGACGAGCTGGTGCACCCCGTCCGCGAGCTCGATCAGCGCCAGCCGCATCAGCGGCGCAAGGGACAGATCGAAGCCCCGCTCGCGATCGGCCTCCAGAAAGCCGGCGAGACGGGCCTGCCGCTCGTCCGGATCGAGATCGCGCAGAGAGCCGATGGGATCTCGCGCCACCTCCAGCTCGACGTTCCGGAACACCACCTGCCGCGGCTGCTCCAGGTCCTCCCAGAAGAAGGCCGAGCGCAGGATGCCATGCCGGCCGAGGATGTGCCGCCAGGCCCGCTCGAACGCGGAGACGTCCAACCGGCCGGTCAGCCGCAGGCTCATCTGAAGGACATAGACGCCCGAGCCCGGGGCATACAGGCTATGGAACAGCATCGCCTGCTGCATCGGCGACAGCTCGTAAATCAGCTCGATGTCTGTGGGATTCACCGTCAACCCTTCACAGGACGGCAACAGATGCCGCCCGGATATGCCTCATGAACTGATGATCTTCTTCTTACGCCGTGGTTCTGGATCAGGCTAAGGAGAGAATCATAGCATTTCAGGCATGATCGCCGATCTACTTCCCCTTGTCCGGATCCCGAAAGAACGGCGGCTCCTGGAACAGGAGCTCTTCGGGGATCTCGGCGTCTCCCCAGAAGATCTCCGCCTCGTCTTCGGTGCAGATCCGCAGGATGCGCCGCAGCAGCCAGGTCTCCGCCCGGTGGATCAGATCAGGATGCTTGGCGACCAGCTCGGCCCGCGCCGCCGCGATCACCTCCTGGCGCTTGAGGAGGGGCACTCCGAAGATGTCGAACAGCGGGCTCAGGATGGGCAGGATGCGGCGCAGGGCCGCAGTGATGGGATCGTCAGGAATGTCTGGCGGGAACATAAGGAGGTGGAAGTGTACACGGGGTATCGAAAAAGGGGAATCCCTCCTCTCCAGTTGCGCTTGCGGATAGGATCGTGCCGCTGAGGAAAGGCAGGCCATGCGCGAAGAGATCCGCCCCTTCGAGGAGCCGTTCGCCCGCGTCCGCGAGGTTCTCGACGAGGCTGCGGCGACCGGCATCACCGATCCCCACGCCATGGTCGTCTCGTCGGTCGATGCCGCCGGCCAGCCGTCGTCGCGCGTGGTGCTCCTCAAGTCGTTCGACGAGCGGGGGTTTGTCTTCTATACAAACCTGGAGAGCCGCAAGGGACGGGAGGTCCTGGCGCAGCCCCGGGTGAGCCTGAGCTTCTGGTGGCGGGAGCTCGGCAAACAGGTGGTCGTCCTGGGCACCGCCGGGCAGGTCGACGATGCGGAGGCGGATGCCTATTTCGCCACCCGCCCCCGCACCAGCCAGCTCGGAGCCTGGGCCTCGCAACAGAGCCGGCCGCTGGCGGGCGGCCGCGCCCACCTGCTCGCCGAGGTCGCCCGGTGCGAAGCGCAATTCTTCGGCCGCCCCGTCCCACGGCCTCCCCACTGGTCGGGGCTCCGCGTCGTCCCCCACTGGATCGAGCTGTGGGTCTCCGGCCCCTTCCGCCTTCACGACCGCACGGTCTATGAGCGGGTCGGGGAGGCCTGGCGGGTGACGCAGCGGTATCCGTGATTGCACTCCCCCTCTCCCGGTCGCTCGGCCCAAAAAACAAAAACCCGGGAAGCTCCCGGGCGACAACCTCCATCCTCCTGTGGATCAGATCAGAACGGCGACAAATCAACACACCAGAATCGAGCTACCCTCCACGACAGAGCTACAAAGAAAACAAGAACCTTCAAACCCACCACACCCACCCGCGTTCCCTCCGACTGCTTCAGACCTGCAAAAGAAAAGAATCCGGCACCTCCCGCTCCCAACCACGGCTTCAGGTTAGCCGGAAGCTCCTCAAAGGTCCTCAGCGCCCGGCTCAAATCTCCTCAAAAAACCTAAAACCGTTTGTCTCCAAGAGTTTGCGGGGAGCGCTTTCAGGTTTTTTCAGCGTCCTCCCGCCGTGTAGTAGATGGTGAGGACCGCGCGGCGGTCGGAGCCGGAGCCGGGATTCTCGAAGGCGGCCGAGATGCTGGTGCCCGCCGCGGACCGGACGAGGGCGGGATCGGCCGGCCAGCGGCCGCCGCCGGGACAGTCGCGGCCGGCCAGGCAATCGACGCTGCCGCTGCGCTCCTGGATCTCGTAGCGATAGCCGGTGTAGCGGGAACCGGGCGGCAAGCTGAGCCGCAGGATGGCGCACCCCTCCGGGACGCCGGCCGGTTCGCCGCTCTGGGCCAGGAGCTCCCGGAACCCGGCGCCGCACCCCGCTCCGGCGGAGACGACCTGTTCGACCGAGAGCGACTCCTCGCCGGCCTTGCACTCATAGCAGGTGCGATCGGCGAAGGTGCGGTGCAGGACGGAGCCCCCCGGCGCAGGGGGAGCCGGAGGCGCGGGCTGGACCGGCTGGGCGGGTGCCGGAGACGGGACCGTGGGCGCAGGAGCCGAGGGTGCCGGGCGCTCGGGTGCGGGAGGAGACGGCTGAGGGACCGGCTGGACGGGCGCCGGTGCCGGCTGGGGAGCGGGGGCCGGAGCCTCCTCCGCCGGCGGCACGGGCTCGGCGGGAGGCCTCGGATGCTCGGCGATCTGCGGAGGCGGCGGCAAGGGTGCCGGTCCGGACGGCTTGGCGCGCGCGATCTTCACCTTCATCATATGGACCGCACCGGGGACGTTCTGCTGGAACGTGTCGACGAGCTCCGGCTTGTCGTCGCGGCGCACGTCCACCTCGGCCTGGTAGGTCATGAAGCCCTCGTGGCTCACCGACACGCGCCACTTCCCTTCGGCGAGCCCGTTGATCACGGCCCGGCCGTGGGAGTCGAGCGCGACCGGCGGCGGCCCGGCCGGAGGATCGAGGGCGAGGTACAGCAGCTCGACGCTCGCGCCCGCGACCGAGGCCCCCTTGGCGTCCGCCCGGATCTCGAGGGATGCAGGTCCCTGCCAGATCTGAGCGCGGGCGGCGGAAGCGAAGGCGCAGGCGCAGGCGAGGAGAACGAGGAGCGCGACGATGCGGAGGGGCGGATTCGAGATGGGCATGGCGACGGCCTCCTGGAGAGCAACTCTACAATGAGAGCCATGTGCGACACACCGCGCACCGCGCCCCTCCTCCTGTCTCTCCTCCTCCTCGCCCGCTCCGCCCCGGCCGACTACGCCTGGCCGCGGGCCGGGACGGACGGCGGCACCCTGACCGAGCGGATCGCGCCGCCGTCCGGCTTCCGGCGCGCCCCGGCCCCTCCGGGCAGCTTCGCGGCCTGGCTGCGGGGCCTGCCGCTCCACCCCGGCCGGCCGCCGGTCCGCCTCTTCGACGGCCGCCTCAAGGGAAATCAGGAGGCCCATTACGCGGTGGTCCTCCTGGACGTGGGTACGCACGACCTCCAGCAGTGCGCCGACGCGGTGATCCGGCTGCGCGCCGAGTTCCTGCGCGACCGTGGCTGCGACGGGGACATCGCGTTCCGCTTCACCAGCGGAGACCGGGCCGCCTGGACGGACTGGCGCAAGGGCCTGCGGCCACGCATCGCCGGCAGCCGGGTGACCTGGCGCCCCGCCGCCGCGGCGGACGCCAGCTACGCGAGCTTCCGGAGTTATCTGGAGACCGTCTTCACCTACGCCGGCTCCTCGTCGCTCTCCCGCGAGCTGGAACGGGTGGAGGACCCCGCGCATCTCGCAGCCGGAGACGTGTTCATCCACGGCGGCTTTCCCGGCCACGCGGTGCTGGTCGCCGATGTCGCCGACGACGGCCGGGGACACCGCGTCTTCCTCCTCCTCCAGTCCTACATGCCGGCCCAGGAGGTCCACGTCCTGCGCAATCCGGCCGATCCCGCCTCCCCCTGGTATCCCGTCCGGTCGAGCGGCGTGCTGGAGACCCCGGAGTGGACGTTCCGGTATGAGGATCTGAGACGATTCCCCGCGCCGAGGACCTGCCGATGAGCGACACGCAGCCGCGGGCGCGGCACGTCGAGGTCATCCCGGTGCGCTGGGGGGACATGGACACCATGGGCCATGTCAACAACGCCAAGTACTTCACTTACTGCGAGTCGGCCCGCATGAGCTACTTCGCGGCGATCCGCATGCTCGAGCATCGGGAGACCCAGAGCCAGGGGCCCGCCCTGGCCTCCGCCGCCCTCAACTTCCGCCGCCAGGTGCACTACCCGGCGGTGATCGAGGTCGCCACCCGGGTCAGTGAGATCGGCCGCAGCAGCTTCAAGATGGAGTACGAGCTCTTCCTCCAGGGCACGGACGACCGCGTCGCCGACGGCACCGGCGTCATCGTCTGGGTCGACTATGGGACGGGGAAGTCGACGCCGCTGCCGGAAGGGCTGAAGGCGGCGATCCGGGAGTATGACCTCACCCCCTGATCCCCTCTCCCATCGCACACCCCCCGGGTCCCCTATGCGTTAACCCGATTTCGACGCAAGCTCAGCGTTCCGAGGGGAGCCCTAGGGGCCGGGGGTGAGGGCCTACGGCAGCCGCAGTACCAGGACCGTCTGGTCGTCCTCGCGCGGCACCTGGCCGGTGAAGCGCGTCACGTCCTCCAGGACACCGTCGCGCAGGCCCTCGACGCCGCGGTGGGCGTGGCGGGAGAGGCTCTGCTCCAGCCTCTCGAAGCCGAAGGGCTCGTCGAGGCGCTCCGAGCGCGCTTCGATCAGGCCGTCGCTGCACAGGAAGAGCGTATCTCCCGGGTCCAGCCCCTTCACCCGGGGCTCGACCTGCAGATAGCTGCGGACCCCCAGCGGATAGGCCACGGACTCCAGGACCTCGACCTTGCCCGCGGGCGTCACCCGGTAAGGGAAGAGGTGGCCCGCGCTCGCCCAGATCATCTCGCGCCGCTGCGGATCGAGCACCAGATAGCAGAGCGTCGCGAGGAGCCGCTTGCGCGCCGTCTGGTGGACCATCCGGTTGAGCGTCGAGAAGACCGCCGCCACCTCGGGATCGAAGGTCACCTGCACCGCCAGAGCCGACTTGGCCATCGACATCACCAGGCCGCTCGAGACGCCGTGGCCCGCAACGTCGCCCACCGCCACGGCGAGGCGGCCGTCCTCCAGGGCCAGCACGTCGTAGAAGTCGCCTCCCACCTCGCTCGCCGGCAGGTAGGCGTGGGCGATCTCGACGCCGTGGAGGCGCGGCGGCAGCTCCGGCAGGATCGAGCTCTGGATGCGCCGCGCCGTCTCCAGCTCGACCCGCTGGCGCTCGCGCTCGGCGATCCGCCGCACGTGCGGCGCGATGTCCTCGTAGCGGTAGACGAACTCGCGGCCGCTCCCCAGGGCACGCAGGCTCGCGAGGAGAGGCAGGCCGCACAGAACCAGCGGCAGCCAGCCGTCGAGCCGCAGGTGGGAGTCGCGGGCGAGGACGAGCGGCCAGGAAAAGAGCAGCGCCTGCGCCAGGAAACCGGCGATGAGGGCGGTCAGCAGGTCATAGAAAAGGAAGAGGAGGACCGGCAGGACGCCGAACACCAGAGTGGAGAGCAGGCCCCAACCGAGCGGCGCCACGATGATCGAGGGGAAGAGGACGACCGACCCCACCAGGATGGTGAACAGGGCGCCGAACGGCCGGCCCAGGCGCTCGACCGAGACCGGTAGAAGGCAGAGCAGGACCGCGAGGAGCCCCGGAAAGCTGAACGCCAGGATCGTTCCCGCGAGCTGGATCCCCCGCCAGGTGCCATTGCCCTGCAGGAACAGCGAGATCAGCGGCGAGGCTCCGGCCGGTCGCATGGCCAGGAGCGCGGCCACGAAAAGACCGGCCAGCGCGGCGCCGGCCATGACGCCGCGCAGCGACGAGCGCGCCACCGTGGCGTTCGCCCAATCGCGCTGGAACAGCGCGTCGAACGCGGCCAGCTTGTGCCCCCAGCGCTCGCGGCAGACCGACTCCCCCACCGACCAGGCGAAGAAGGCGAGCAGACAGGTCGGCAGGATCTGAAAGACCACCGAGGCGACCATGAAGATCCAGGTCGTCTGCTGCCGGGTGGCGAAGCCGAACCCCGCCCCCTGGGCGTCGGCGCGGGCGCCCAGCCCGGCGGTCACCAGGGCGGCCAGGGCCACGAGCAGGAAGATCTGCCCGCCGCGGCGCACGCCGATCTCGCCTGCGTGATAGCGCTTCAGGAAGGGCGGAGCGAGCAGCAGCATGAAGACATAGATGACCAGCAGCTGGCCGAAGCCGGTGAACTGGAGCCCGCGCAGGGTCTGCTGGAGCTGCTTCACCTGGGGATCATCGGTCCAGGGCTGGAAGCCGGCCAGGCGGTCGCCCGCGAAGACGACCTCGACTCCGTGCGGGATGTCCCCCCCACCGCGGTAGGGAAAGCGGACCGCGAGATCGGTGCGCGCCGCGAGCTGCTGGCTGCGGATCTGCGGCTCGCCATAGAGAGACGGATCGATCCCCTGGGCGAGCAGGAAGGCGTCGGCCCGGTCGCGCGCCTGCTGGACCGGGATCGCCGCCCCCGCAGCCTGCGGATCGGGGCGGAAGCGCAAGGCGAGGAGGTCGCCGGAGAGCGACACGCGCGCCTGATAGGTCCAGTTCTCCCGCAGCTCGTCCCGGGGATAGACGTAGACCAGCCAGCTCACCACCTGGGCGCGGAGGCGCGGGTCGACCTCCGCGTCATTTCTTCGGGTCCGCAAGGTCGACAGCCGCCGTTCGACGAACAGGTCGGTGTCGAGGAAGGCGACGAGGTAAGGGTCGCGGACCGGCTCGCCCAGGTCGCGGAGCCGCTCGAGAGAGATCGCCACGGCTTCGTCGCGGGAGATCTTCCAGTGGCGGGGGAGGAGAGAGAAGGCGCGGGGGTAGGCCCAGGCGAGGAGCGCGAGACCGAGCGCGCCCGCCAGCACCCACACGAAGAGTCCGCGCCGCGTCCGCATGTCCGCTATTGTACGGTTCAGGCGGACGCGGAGTTTCGAGCCCTCACATCGCGGGCAGCTTGTCGACCTGATCGCGGACCGCGCCGGCGGACTTCTCGAGCGCCGCCGTCTCGTCCGCGGACAGCTCGAGCTCGATCACCCGCTCCATCCCCTTGCGGCCGAGGAGGCACGGCACGCCGACGAACAAGCCCTCGAGGCCGTACTCGCCTTGCAGATAGACCGCGCAGGGGAGGATCTTCTGCTTGTCGCCGAGGATGGCGGCCACCATCTCATAGGCCGACGCCCCAGGGGCATAGTAGGCCGAGCCCGTCTTGTAATAGTTGACGATCTCGATGCCGCCGTTTTTGGTGCGGTCGTTGATCGCCGCGATGCGGTCCTCTGCCAGGAGCTCCGGCAGCGGAATGCCGTTGACCGTGGCGTAGCGCGGCAGCGGCACCATGGTGTCGCCGTGACCGCCCAGGACAAAGGCGTCGACGTCCTCCACCGAGACGTTGAGCTCGGCGGCGATGAAGTAGCGCATGCGCGCGGCGTCGAGCACGCCGGCCATGCCGAGGATCCGCTCGCGTGGGAAGCCGGAGACCCGCCGCGCCACCTCGCACATGATGTCCAGCGGATTGGTGACGACGATCAGGAGGGTGTCCGGCGAATGCTTGACGAGGTTCTGAACCACGTCCTTCACGATGTCGGTGTTCTTGGCCTGCAGGTCGTCGCGGCTCATGCCAGGCTTCCGCGCGAGACCCGCGGTGATGACACAGATGTCCGAGCCGGCGCTCAGCGCATAGTCGCTGCCGCCCGTGATCCGGGCGTTGAAGCCCAGGACCGGCGCGGCTTCCATCATGTCGAGGGCCTTGCCGGTGGCGAGCTCTCCGGCCACGTCGAGCAGCACCACGTCGGCCACGTCCGCCTGGGCGACCAGCTGCCCGACGGTGGCTCCGACGTTGCCCGCACCCCCCACCACAGTCACTTTGTTCCGCATGTCGATCCCTTCTCCACTCTTAGATGTTGTCCACGATGGCCTGCGCGAGCTCCGAGGTCTTGAGCAGGGTGGCGCCCGGCATCAGGCGCTCCAGGTCATAGGTGACCCGCTTCTGCTCGATCGTCCGGCCGAGGGCCGCCTCGATGCCGTCCGCCGCCTCGGACCAGCCCAGCCAGCGCAGCATCATGCAGCCCGAGAGGATCAGCGAGCCCGGATTGACCTTGTCTTGATTGGCGTACTTGGGCGCGGTGCCATGGGTCGCCTCGAAGCAGGCGTAGCCATCCCCCTCGTTGCTCCCCGGCGCCATGCCGAGGCCGCCCACCTGGGCCGCAAGGGCATCGGAGAGGTAGTCGCCGTTCAGGTTGGTCGTGGCGAGCACGTCGTATTCGTCCGGCCGCAGGAGGACCTGCTGGAACATCGAGTCGGCGATGCGGTCCTTGACCACGATCCGCCCCTCGGGCACCTTGCCGTTGTGCTGGTCCCAGAGATCCGCCTCGGTGACCGTCTGATCGGCGAAATTCTCCCGCGCCTCCTCGTACCCCCAGTCCTTGAACGCCCCCTCGGTGAACTTCATGATGTTGCCCTTGTGCACCAGGGTGACGCTCTCGCGGTTACAGGCCACGGCGTAGCGCAGGGCCTTCTTCATCAGCCGGCGGCTGCCGAAGCGCGAGATCGGCTTGATGCCGATACCGCTGTCGGGGCGGATCTCCTTGCCGAGACTGCCCAGGAAGTCGATGAGCTTCTTCGCAGCGTCGGAACCCGCCGGCCATTCGATGCCGGCGTAGACGTCCTCGGTGTTCTCGCGGTAGATGACCATGTCGACCTTCTCGGGCGCGCGCACCGGCGAGGGGACGCCGGCGAAGTAGCGCACCGGCCGCACGCAGGCATAGAGGTCGAGCACCTGGCGCAGGGTGACGTTCAGGCTGCGGATGCCGCCTCCGACCGGCGTGGTCAGAGGTCCCTTGATGGCGACCCGGTAGTGGCGGATGGCCTCCAGGGTGTCGTCGGGGAGCCACTCGCCGGTCTGGTTGTACGCCTTCTCGCCGGCGAGCACCTCGAACCAGGCGATCGAGCGCCGGCCGCCGTAGAGCTTGGCGACCGCACCGTCCAGAACGTGGCGGGTGGCCCGCCAGATGTCCGGGCCGGTGCCGTCCCCCTCGATGAAGGGGATGACCGGCCGGTCCGGCACCTCCAAACGGTCTTGCTCCGCGTGCCAGCCGATCTCCTGGCCGTCCGCGGGGGGAGTCAGATTGTTGAACGTCGTGGGCAACGCCGTGCTCCTCTTGGAGACAGGATCTGGGATAGAGGCCGGCCCGCGCCGGCCGGAAGCGAGCGCTGGCCTAACCTATCACAGAGGGGCACGCACGCCCCTGCCCCGGAGGGTGGGGGCCGCGGCGCCGCGGAGCGTGTGCTTGCACTCCCGACTCATTAGCTGGTAGGCTAATTACGAGGTGAGATGGGGGGCGAGATGAACGACGTCTTCCGTGCCCTGGCCGATCCGACGCGACGCGACATCTTGAAGATGCTGCGTGGCGGCGCTCTCACCTCCGGCGAGATCGCCGACCGCTTCCCCTCGCGCTGGCCCACGATCTCGCGCCACCTGGGGGTGCTCCGGGACGCCGGGCTGATCCTGGCGGAACGCAACGGGACCTCCATCCGCTACGAGCTGAACACCACCGTCTTCCAGGATCTGATCGAGCACCTCATGAGCTGGATGACGCCAGGAGACTCCGATGAAACTGCTTGACCGCCGCTGGTTGCCGCTCGCCTTCATCGCGGGCGCCTACGCCTTCTCGCTCGCCGTCTACGCGCGCCTACCCGAGAGAATCCCGTCGCACTGGAACGCCGCCGGGCAGGTCGACGGCTGGTCGAGCCGCGCCCTCGGGGCGTTCCTGATGCCGACGGTGGCGCTGGGCATCTGGCTGCTGTTCCTCGTGCTGCCCCGGATCGACCCCCGGCGGGCGAACTACGCGCGCTTCGGCAGCACCTACAGCCTGGTGGTCGCCGCGGTCATCCTCTTCCAGGTCGCAATCCACGTCCTGGTCCTCGGTGCCGCGCTGGGCTGGCCCATCGCCATCGATACGGTCATGATCGTAGGTATCGGGCTCCTCTTTCTCCTCCTGGGCAACGTGTTGCCGCGCGTGCGTCCCAACTGGTTCATCGGCATCCGCACGCCGTGGACGCTGTCGAGCGACCGCGCCTGGGAGAAGACCCACCGGGTCGGCGGCTACCTGTTCTCCGCCGCCGGCCTGGTGGTGATCGCCGCCGCCGCGCTGCCGGCCGCCTGGAGAGTGTGGGTCATCATGGCCGCCCTCGCCACCTCCACGCTCGGCACGGTCGTCTACTCGTACTTCGCGTGGAGGCAGGACACAGCGGGCTCGTCACGGCAGGCGACCTGACTCAGGCCGCTGAAAAGCCCCGGGGGCGAGAGCCTCACCCCCGGGGAGGAGAGCTACAAAAGGGACAGGTTCATCAATCCTGCGGTCCGGCTGCGGCCTTTGCAGCGGCCTTGGCAGCCGCCACCTTTGCAGCCTCCAGCTCCGCTTCGAGCTTGGCCACCCGCTCCTCCGGCGTCAGGCGGCGGCGCTTCTTCGGCAGGCGCGGATTGGCGCCGAATTCCACCAGCACCATGTTGTCGACCCCGAAGACGCTCTGCAGGCCGGCGATCAACTTGTTGCGGACGTTGCGCCCGCGGCGCCGGATCTCCTCACCCCGCTGGGTCGTCTCGCGCAGTTGCCTGCGATAGACGTCCTGGGTGCTCTGGAGCTCCTTGGCCTCGCCGATCACTCCGTCGAGCTCCTGCAGGTTCGGACCCAGCTGCGGCAGCTCCGGCAACCGCGCCCTCACGTTCGCGCCCAGCGCCTCCCAACCGCCAACCTCTTTGGACATCGTGTCTGTAGACATGGTCATTCTCCTATTCAGAGTTTCTGCTTAATTCTACTTTGTCAGATTGTCGGGCAGCCCTCCTGTCGACCTGTAAATGACCACAGCATCCCGGCCAAGATCTGCTTCATAGGAGTTCGTTGTTGTCTTTTTGAGCTCCAGGGGTTTCTGGGCAAGCTCCCTGA
>DASPXX010000101.1:0-21571 GCA_035637095.1 Thermoanaerobaculia bacterium | reverse complement strand
CCTGGGGCGGTTTTTGTACGCTACTGTCTCCGTCCTGCTGGGAGGTCGTTCAACGGTAGGACAAGCGGCTCTGACCCGCTCAATCGGGGTTCGAATCCCTGCCTCCCAACCAAAATCCCAGAAATCCTGCCTCCAAGTTCCTCTTCCTTGTCTGAACCTGCGTACCTCTCAGCCTCGCCACGCGAGAGCCTCCTCGAGCTAGGAGCTTGCCGACGGGGTCCGCATGCGCTAAGGTCGTCTCGGAGCATTGGCCGATGACGAAGATCTCGCTCGAAGACGCTCAGGCCCGCCTGGCTGAAACCGTGAAGCGCACGGAGTCGGGGCCTGTGGTGCTGGAAGACTCGGGCCAGCCCGTGGCAGTCGTCCTGTCCGTCGAGGAGTATCGACGTCTCTCCGTCGTCGAGGCCCGAGAACGCGAGCGCCACTCGCAAGAGACCTACGACCAGATCTTCGGTCCCTTCGACCGGGGTGAGTTCCGCGAGCTCACCGACCAGGAATGGCAGGCTCTGATCGACGGCAAGCGTAAGTTCCCACACGACCCCCAGAGCCTTGCACGGCTCGCCGCGAGGCCCCTCACCTCGCCAGAGCGTGGTGGTCGTAGCTGATCACCCGCGTGATCTTCCAGACGCCGTCCTTGTTCTGCCAGATCTGAACGAACTTCGCCTCGCCGACCTCCTCGGTGCTGTCCCGGCCCGGGTGGTAGAAGCGGTGGACGCCGGTCTCGACCGCGCCGTAGCCTTTCAGGGGATAGACCTCCAGCGATTCCGGAACGAGCACCCGGTAGACCTTGCCGCAGATGTTGTTCTTGACGGCTTCGACCAGGCTTTGCCGTGTCTGGCTGACCAGGCCGCCGTTGTCATGGTAGAACTCCAGATCTTCCGGAAAGAACGAGCCGAACTTCTCCAGATCGCACCGGTTGTAGGCGTCGAAGACCTCGGAGTCCAAGGCCGCGATCGTGCGGAACAGCTCGTCTTTCGGCGCAACGACCTGCTGGGTCTGGGCGTTTCCAGAAACGGCGAGCAGCCAGAGCAGAGGGATGAGCAACAGCGCCTTGGGCAGCTTCATGGCCAGATCTACGCGACCCCGAGGGGGAAGGTTGCGCTCCCGGTCAGGGCTCCCCCAGCTCCCGCACTAGCATCACATTGACCAGCTTGGGGTTGGGCTTCCCCCCGCCCTTTCCCGCCTGCTTCATCACCTGCGCCATGAGGAAGCCGAGGACGCCGGTCTGCCCGGCGCGGTAGCGCTCGACCTCGTTGGGGTGCGCGGCGAGCACTCCCTGGATGACCGGCAGGAGCTCGGAGCGCATCCTCTCCAGCAGCTCCTGCTCCTCCGGGGAGAGCGGCTCGGGAGCTTTCGCCTCCTGCGCTTTCGGCGCTTTTGGTTCGGGCAGTTTCGGAGCGGGGGCCGCGGCGGGCGACTGCTTCTGGGCCTCCAGCGCCCAGGAGTCCCGGAGCTGCACGATGCGGTTGAACACGAGGCGGTCGGGGCGTGAATCGACCGGATCGCGGAAGAAGTAGCCCTGCCGCTCGAACTGCAGCCGCTCTCCCATCTCCGGGTCCGCCGCCGCCGGCTCCATGCGGCTGTCCGCGAGCACCTCCAGGGAGCTCGGATTGAGGCTCGCCTCGAAGCCGTCCTCCACGTCCGGCCGCTCGACCTTGAACAGGCGGTCATAGAGGCGCACCTCGACGGGCACCGCGTGAGCCGCGGACACCCAGTGCAGGGTGCCTGGCACCTTGCGGCCGTCCGGGGGCGCGCCGCCGCGGGTGGCCGGGTCGTAGGTGCAGCGAACCTCGACGATCTCGCCGCCCGGGTCCTTGACGACGCTCACGCAGCGCACGAGGTATCCATAGCGCAGCCGCACCTCGCGCCCGGGCGAGAGACGGTGGAACCCCTTCGGCGGCACCTCCGCGAAGTCGTCCCTCTCTATATAGAGGACGCGCGAGAACGGCACCTTCCGCGAGCCCTCCTTCGGCACGTCGTGCGGGTAGAGCGGCGCGTCCAGCTCTTCCACCGGGCCCTCGGAGTAGTTCTCGATCACCAGCCTGAGCGGCCGCAGCACGCAGAGCACGCGGGGGACCTCGGGGTTCAGGTCCTCGCGCTGGCAATACTCCAGGAGCGTCACGTCGACCGTGCTGTTCGCCTTGGCGACGCCGATCCGCTCGCAAAAGTCACGGATCGCCGCGGGGGTGAAGCCGCGGCGGCGCAGGCCGGCGAGGGTCGGCAGGCGCGGATCGTCCCAGCCCGACACGAGCTTGCGCTCGACGAGCTCCAGGAGCTTCCTCTTGCTCATCACCGTGTAGTTGAGGTTCAAGCGCGCGAACTCGGTCTGCCGCGGCGGGTCCGGGAAGGGAAGGGTGTCGACCAGCCAGTCGTAGATGTCCCGGTTGTTCTCGAACTCCAGCGTACAGAGCGAGTGGGTGATCCCTTCGATGGCGTCCGAGAGCGGATGGGCGAAGTCATAGAACGGGTAGATGCACCAGGCATCGCCGCGGTGGTAGTGGGTGGCGCGCTTGATGCGGTAGAACAGGGGGTCCCGCATCTTCATGTTGGGCGAGGACATGTCGATCCTGGCGCGCAGCACGTGGGCGCCGTCCGGGAACTCGCCGTCCCGCATCCGGCGGAAGAGGTCAAGGTTCTCCTCAACGTTGCGGTCGCGGTACGGGCTGTTCCGGCCGGGCTCGGTGACGGTGCCCCGGAACTCGCGGATCTCGTCCTCGTTCAGGCTGTCGACATAGGCCTTGCCCAGGCGGATCAGCTCGACGGCGAAGTCGTAGAGCTGCTCGAAGTAGTCCGAGGCGTGGAACAGGTTCTCCCCCCAGTCGAAGCCGAGCCAGCGCACATCCCGCTGGATCGCCTCGACGTACTTCTGGTCCTCCGTCTCCGGGTTGGTGTCATCGAACCGGAGATGGCATTTGCCGCCGTTCTCCAGTGCGAGGCCGAAGTTGAGACAGATCGACTTGGCGTGGCCGATATGGGGAAAGCCGTTCGGCTCCGGGGGGAAACGGGTCACCACCCTGCCGCCGTGCTTGCCGGCGGCGCGGTCGCGCGCGACCATCTCGCGAATGAAGTCGCGTCCGGGGGTGGAGGGGGCGATGTCAGACATGCAGAGATCCTCAGTCAATGGGAGCCAGGGCGATCCGGTATGGACCGTGGACCCGGGTAGGCCCCAATCCTATCCGACAAGGGTGGGGTGCCCACCAACCGAGGGGCGGCGCCCCCTGTTCACCGCCTTGACTCGCACAACAAATCTGTTGTACAACAAATCCGTTGTGCGGCGGTGCGCCGGGAGGGTTCATGATCCACAACTGCGTAGGTGCCCCGGTCACCGGGGACGACTTCTTCGGGCGGGAAGCGGACCAGCGGCGCTGCTGGGAGTCCCTGGGGTCCGATCATCTGCTTCTGCTCGCCCCGCGGCGGGTGGGGAAGACCTCCCTGATGCTGCGGCTCCGGGAGGGGGCCTTCGCCAACGAGTTCGAGGCGACCTACTTGAGTGGGGCGGACGCCGAGGACGAGGCCCATTTCGTTCAGAAGCTCTTCGAGGCGGTCGCGGCGTTGCATGTCTGGCGAGGAGCCTGGCAGCACCTCCTGGAAAGCCCCGCCGGTCAGATCCTGCGCAGAATCCAAAAAGTCGAGGTGAGCGAGTTCGCGGTGGAGCTCCAGGGCGCAGAACGAGAGCAGTGGCCTCTCCTGGGTGAACGGCTTGCCCGGGCGCTCGACCAGCAGGAGGGACGGTGCCTGCTCCTCGTCGATGAGGTTCCAGTGTTCGTTCTCCGGCTCCTCCGCCTCGACCCCTCGGGCGAGCGGGCTCGGCGTTTCCTGACCTGGTTCCGGGGTCTGCGCCAGCGTTCGGGGCGCGCGGGTGGCCTGCGCTGGCTCCTGGCGGGATCGATTGGCCTCGACACCGTCGCCGGGCGTCTCAACCTCGGCGACACCATCAACGACCTCCGCCTGTTTTCGCTTGGTCCCTTCTCCCCGGAGGTCGCCGACCAGCTTCTGCGAGCGCTTGCGGCGACGCACGGTCTTCCGCTCTCCGAGGAGGTCCGCCGTCATGTCCTGGACCGGATTGGATGGAACATCCCCTACTACGTGCAGCTCGTCTTCGCCGAGTTGCTGGAAATCTGCCCGGGGAACGCCTCGGCCGCGACCGTGGCGCACGTGGACCAAGCCTTTGAAAGCCTGCTCAAGCCGGCGAGGAAGGCCTATTTCGACTACTGGCGCCAGAGGCTCGTCGAAGAGCTCGGGCGACCCGACGCCGACCACGCCTTGACCCTTCTGAACACCATCGCGGCAGCCGAGAACGGCGCATCCAGCTCCACCCTGAGGCAGGTACTGGCAAAGCAGGTCCGGGATACCGGGGAGCGTAGGGAAAAGCTCCGTTATCTCCTCGACGTCCTCGAAGGTGACGGCTATGTCGTGCCAACGGGCGGAGGGGATCGTTTTCTCTTCCGCTCTCCCCTGCTCCGGGAATTTTGGATTCGGAGGGTTCTGCCATGACAGCTCTCGATTTCCGGCAGCAGCCTCTCCAGGGAACGGCTCTCTACAATCCCCATCTCCACGGCAAGGACGAGCTTCTCTCCCTCTTCGTGGTCCGGCAGAAGCTGCTGGATCTCCTGCTCGAAGATCTGAGGGCGACGGATGCGGGCAAGAGCCCGCAGCATCACCTGATTCTCGGTCAACGCGGCATGGGAAAGACCATGCTCCTGCGCAGGCTGGGATTTGCCATCGAGGACGATCCTGTGCTGCGAGATCGGTGGCTCCCCCTGACGTTCCCGGAGGAGCAATACAACATCGCTCGTCTCTCGGACTTTTGGCTCAACTGCATCGATTCGCTGAGCGATCTGCTGGAGGCACGGGGCCGGCACACTGAGGCGGAAGATCTCGATCGTCGCGCGGCCGCATTGCGCTCGTCGGGAGAAGAGCAGAGGGCGCGCCGCACGCTCGGTCTGCTGGTCGGGGCTTCCCGGGAGCTCGGGAGGCGGCTCGTCCTGCTCGTCGACAATGTCGATCTGGTCTTCGAGCGCATCCGTGAGCACGACTGGACCCTCCGCGAGACCCTCTCCTCCGAGCCCGCTCTCGTGATGATCGGTGCCAGCGCGAACGCGGTCGAGTCCTCGTTCGCCTATGACCAGGCCTTTTACGACTTCTTCCGCGCCCATGAGCTCGAGGGTTTGAGCTTCGAGGAGACACGGGAGCTCCTCTTCCGATACGCCGAAATCCTGGGAACGCCCGAGGTGAAGCGAGTCGCCGAGCAGGATCCAGGCAGGATCAAGGTCCTGCATACGTTGACGGGAGGAAATCCGCGCACGGTCGTCCTCCTCTTCAACGTCCTCGCGGTGGGCGTCGAGGGGGACGTCCGGACGGATCTCGAACGCCTCCTGGACCAGAGCACGCCTCTCTACAAAGCCCGCTTCGAAGCCCTATCCACCCAGGCGCAGCAGATCGTCCATGCGATGGCCATCCGGTGGGACCCGATCAGTGCCGGCGAGCTTGCCGCAGATCTCGGATGGGAGGTCAATACCGTATCCGCCCAACTGAATCGGCTCGTCAAACAGGGCACGGTGGAAAAGGTCGCCTACGATCCCGAGAGCAAGGCCGGCTTTCAGATCGCCGAGCGCTTCTTCAACATCTGGTACTTGATGCGCGCGAGCCGGCGTCTCCGCAGGCGGCTGATCTGGCTCGTCGAGTTCCTGAAGGTCTTCTACAGCCAGGACGAGCTTCGGGCCAGGGCTTCTCTCCACATCAACTCGGTGTTGAACCTGGAGCCGGCCGAGCGGCTTCGCTATGCAGAGTACAGCTTCGTCCTGGCGGGCGCGATTGCGGACCATACTTGGAGCAGCTCTCTCGAGAAGTCCGGGCTCCATGCGATCTTGGAGGACGATGCGCTTCGCGTTCGATTGGCAGAGCTCATCGACCTGGAGGATGGTGATCCAAGCCTGAAGGACAGAGTGGTGTTGCAGGAGAGGTTCGAACAGGCTCGATCCAAGGTGATTTCCACAAAAATTGATTTACAAGCCTGGTCGGGAGAGGAGTTCTGGACGAAGCTCAAGGATTCTTTATTGCTGCACCTGGAAGGGAAGGTTTGGGTGGCGGAAAACCTTCCCGATTTAGAACTGGAGAGAATTGAGGTCGTAAAGTCCCAATTGGATTCCGAGCGAGAGGTCCTCGAACGCCATTATGCCTGCCCTCGAACGGTCGAGGCCCTGACCAGAGCCGTCCAAAGTGGCCTCATGACAGGCCCGATCGATGTCGAGGGCGCGATCAACGCGGAGTCCGTACTCGGAGCCGCCGGCCTCGAAGCGACTGCTCTGGCGAACCTGCTTGATCTGGAGCCCGACTCCGAGCTGCTATCTGCTCTGGAACAGTCGATCGGGGCGACGACCTCTCCGTTCCCTTGGCTTGTCTGGATTCGAAGGAGCTTGGAGACCAGAGAGGGCCTCGATTCGGTGAAGCTGGACTGGGCTGTAAAAAGGATCCTGGCGCTCGCCAAGGACAGTGAGGAAGTTGTCTCTGAGCTCGTCAAAATCTTAACAGCGGCAGGCCGCTCTGCCGAGGCGGAGCCCGCTTTTCGTCAATCGCTCAAGAGGAATCCGGATAGCGGCAGTACATGGCTTGCTTTAGGTCTCCTAGCGAGATCTCTGGGACGATATGAAGAAGCCGTGGAGGCACTTCAGGCCGCCGCCAACTTGACCCCCCGAAGTGAAGCAACTTGGCAACACCTCAACTTCGCCTTGAGAGGTCTGGGCTGTTTTGCCGATGCGGAGCAGGCCGGGAGAAGATGGACAGAGCTGAACCCGGATAATGCCGGCGCATGGCTAGCCCTAGGCGTCGCCCTGGAAGATTTAAAGCGCGACGCCGAAGCTGAGCAAGCCTACAGGAAGGTGCTTGATCTTCAACCTGGGATCTCTTCCGTTTGGGCGAGGCTTGGTATTGCACTAAGCCGCCTCGGCCAATACAAGGAAGCTGAGCAAGCCGAGAGAAAGGCCATCGAGCTCGATCCTAGCAACTCTGACGCTTGGTCATATCTGGGCATTGTACTTGAGGAGCTCACTCAATTTGCGGAAGCCGAGGGGGCCTATCGCAAGGCGCTTGAGATCGCACCTGACAGGGAACTCGTAAGGATCGTGCTCGCATGGCTCCTCCTGCTCCGGCGTGGGGACTTTCAGGCTGCGGAGGATCTCGCCAGAGAGCTTCCGGAGGAGGATGCCGTCGCAATCCTGGCAACAACCCTGGCCCACAGAGGGGACTGGAGGAGCGCGGCCCAATATGCGAGGAGATTCATCTCTGCCATCGCGGAACAAGATCTCGAAGGTGACTGGCACCACACGGTCGCGTTCTTTCGGGAAGCGGCCCAAGCAGGCAAGGCACGCGAAGCCGTGGAGATTCTGGAGGAAACGGGTGCTGCCGAGCGGTGGCGGCCGTTGCGGGAGGCGTTGGAAGCGATCGCACGGGGTAGCGAATCGTATCTCCGCCGGGTGGCTCCCGAGATCCGACCAGCGGCCAGGCAGCTTTTCAAGGAGTTGCAGGTACCGTTTACTGAAAAACAGGCGCACCCAAAGCGTCGCTCTTCGAGGAAACGGAAAGGGTGAACACCACGCTTGAGGTATGGAAACCGTGAACGAATCTACCCACCCAGCAAAGAGGGTTTTACGACAACAGAGTTCGGTACACGGAAATAGTGCGACTTGAGCTCAAGGAGTCTGGTGTCGTCATCCTTGATACGAACGCGAGCGACCGAGTAGACCGCGCCGGGGGTGATCACTTGATGGACCACTTCGTTCCTCGATTGCGGGATCGGGTTTCATGGTGGATCTCCTCGACGCGCTTGTGCGACGCACAACCAGCCGCCTATTTGAGCCTCGGGATCCCCAGGTCCCGGCAGATCTTCCTGGCCAGGTGATCGTTGATCTCAGAGTGTCGGGGGACTGCGGACCGCTTGTTCAGCAGAGGATTGTGCCACCAGGAGTGCCTGCTACCTTCTCGAAGGAGCTCGCAACCATGACTTCGCAGATGGCGCAGCAGCTCCTCCCGCTTCATACCGCGATCTGTTCTTCCTCGAAGTCCTCACCGGCCGCGCCCAGAGCCTCCTGACGATTGAGCTCCAGGGCTTCCCTGAGCGTCACCCGAAGACTCTCGACCAGCTCCTCGCGAGTCGCTTCCTGGCAGTTGACCCCGGGGATCTCCTCGATCCAGCCGATCCACCAACCAGCATCCTTCTTGATGACAGCCCTGTACTCCTGGTGCATTGCCTACCTCCCGTCTCGCCCAGATCCTACCACCTCTCGGGCGCCTGGAGCTGCCCCGAGGTCTGCGGAGGAGAGAACCTCGCCGCTTCCACATTCCCGGCCACCGCAACTTCGGCCTGGACATACGCGCCCACGGCGTGCATCATGCCCTTCATGGATGCCAAGCGCCCTTTCGAGATCGACCTGGTGATGGAGCGGATCGGCGAGGCGGTACGGGACTTTCCGCAGGCGGCGATGTTCGCGCTCGCTGAGGAGGGCTTCGCGACGACGTTCGAGCTGCTCGTCGCCTGCCTCATCTCCATCCGCACCCGCGACGAGGTCACGATGGTCTCTTCGCGGGAGCTGTTCGGGCTCGCCCGCACTCCGAACGAGATGAGCCGGCTCTCCGCGGCGCAGATCGACGCGGCGATCGGCGCCTGCACCTTCCATGAGCCCAAGGCGCGGCAGATCCGCGAGATCTCCCGCCGCATCGTGCAGGAGCTCGAGGGCGAGCTCCCCTGCCGGCGCGACGTCCTGCTGTCATTCCGGGGGATCGGCCCGAAATGCGCCAACCTCGTGATGGGGATCGCCTGCGGCGAGGCCTGGATCGGCGTCGACATCCATGTCCACCGCGTCACCAACCGCTGGGGATATGTCCGGGAACCGACGCCCGAGCGGACGATGGTCGCGCTGGAGGAAAAGCTCCCGCGGAGGTACTGGGTGGAGATCAACCGCCTGCTGGTCCCATTCGGCAAGCACATCTGCACCGGCAGGATGCCGCGCTGCTCGACCTGCCCCGTGCTCGACATGTGCCGCCAGGTGGACGTGACGTCGCACCGCTGACCCCGGCGGTCAGACGCTCAGATACTTCTTGAAGCGCTCGAAGAGGTGGTTCTGATCCTCTTCGGTCCGGGTCGCGACGAAGATCGTGTCCTCGCCGGCTACGGTGCCCACCACCTCGTCCCAGCCCGCCTCCTCGAGGGTGCGGGCCACGAGCCTGGCTGTGTCGGGGATCGTCTGGATCACCGTCGTGTACGGCCCCGAGCGGGTGACCATCTCCACCAGCTCGATGATGTCGTCGAAGCTCCAGCCGCCCGATCGCGAGGGCTTGATGACGTAGACCCCTTTCACCCTCCGGACTCCGAGGTCCCTCAGGTCGCGGCTGATGCTCGACTGGGTCGTCAGCACTCCCCGCTGCTGCAACAGCTCC
The DNA here is from genome assembly GCA_035637095.1 of Thermoanaerobaculia bacterium. Classification (GTDB taxonomy): domain Bacteria; phylum Acidobacteriota; class Thermoanaerobaculia; order Multivoradales; family UBA5704; genus UBA5704. The sequence continues at coordinate 12,139 of DASPXX010000101.1, read as the reverse complement.
TGGACCTCGGCCTGGCTGCGGATCGACTTGTGCTCGGTGATCAGCTGCGCGACCAGCTTCTGGCGCTGCGCCCGGCGCTCCCGCAGCCCCCCCTCCAGAGGACCGTGCGGCACCTCCTGTCTCCGCCCGATCTGCGACCAAGCCGCATCCGCTGCCGTGTGAGCCGCCTCTGCTCCCTCCCAGGCCGCCCGCTCCGGATCCGGCCCGGCAGGAGCCGGGGGCTCGGGTTGGTCGGGAGACATCGGACGGTCGGGAGTCCTGGGTTTTTTCATGAGCTCGTTCTCCTGGGAGACGCAGGGTATCGCATAGAAGAACGTTTCGGCAATCGGGTGATTTGACTGACATGATCTGCGCATGCGGGACGGCTCGCTCCGCGAAGCACATGCGGCTCATCACGGAAACAAAATCGCCCCGACCGCGACAGGCAGTGCCAATCGCAGCCGGGGCGCCTACCATCGCAGCGCCTCCTCAGGACGGCGGAATTCTGGCCTGGTCGTCCTCGGCCACCCGGTCCCACACACGCCGGAAGCTCATCTTCCCTCGGTCCCCCGGCATCTCCATCTCGACCGTGGCGAAGATGCGCTTGCGGTCGTTGGTGAGGATCCAGAGCTCGTTGACTTTGGCCTTTCCCGCTGTGGTCTCGATCTCCAGGTGCTCATCACGCCAGCGGGTGCGCCGGACGATCTCGTCGCCCTGCTCCTGCTGCTTCCGGACCTTGCGGCCGTCGGTGAAGAGGACGAGCCGGCTGTCTCCTCCCGAGGACACGGTGAGCTGCGGGCCTGCCACCTCGATGCGCAAGCTCTTGGAGCCGCCGGCCATGGCCACGATCTGGCCCGGCGGAAGCGGGGGACGCCGGAACCCTTCACCGTCGCCTGGCCCCGATTCTCCGGGCGGACGGCCGAAACGGCCACCGCCACCCCCACCGCGCGGACCGCCACCCCCCATGCGCCCGTGTTCGCCACCCCAGGGGTGCCCCGGATGCGAGCTCTGGCTCAGATCCTCGTTGAGCTGCCAGGAACCCGCGAGGTCCTCGGGCTTCTGAGAGGGTTGCGGGGCCGCCGCCCCGAGGCACAGGAACAGGGTGAGACAGGCGAGCGCCAACCCCCGCCGACGGAACGCATCCATCCGGTCCTCCTTTGCAACGTCCAGGCTCCCGGAGAGCCCGAGGACGAGCCTAGAGGGAGAGCGTCGAGCGAATCATCAAGGCGGGGAAAGGATTCTGTAAAGTATGTAAGGACGGGGAGCTCAGCTGGCGGCGCGGCGCTTCCGGTGCCGCCGTGCTGTAGGCTTGCGCGAAAAGGAGACTACGATGCCGGACAACGCGCAGCAGCCGTTCTATTACTCGGTGCAGACGGAGGACGCCACGATCTCGCCGAACTTCGTTTATGTCGTCGATCAGGGACAGACGATCGCCTCGCTGTTCGGACTCATCTTTCTCGACGGTCACTGGCAGCCGTCACCCTTCGGGACGACCAGTCTCGAGGTGAGCTCCTATGGCAAGGGGGGATCCCAGATGACGATGCACGGCTTCCCCTGGAGCCCCGATCCGAGCATGGGTGGCGTGGATGTCATCCTGGTGCTCGCCTTCAACACGGCGATCGACTTCACGAAGCCGTTGCCGCTCGACCAGCTCGCGACCGAAGGGAGCGTCTACAAGATCCACAGCTGGTCCATCGCGGGTCCGACGGACGAGACGGTCAGCTATGCGGTCAAGGCGGTCATGCCCAGGCAGCCCAAGAAGGCTTGAACCCTACACGTTGAACCGGAAGTGGGCCACGTCGCCGTCCTGCATGACGTACTCCTTGCCTTCGAGGCGGAGCAGGGCGGCGTCGCGGCAGGCGGCCATGGTCTTCAGGCGGAGGAGGTCGTCCCAGCGGACCACCTCGGCGCGGATGAAGCCGCGCTCGATGTCGGAGTGGATGGCGCCGGCCGCGCCGCGTGCCGGGGTGCCGCGGCGGATCGTCCAGGCGCGCACCTCGTCCTCGCCGACGGTGAAGAAGGAGATGACGCCCAGGAGGTCGTAGCTCGCCCGGGTGACGCGGTCGAGGCTCGGCTCGGTGAGGCCGAGGTCGGCCAGGAACTCCTTCTGCTCCTCGGGGGAAAGCTGGCTGATCTCCTGCTCGATCGGCGCGCTCACCACCACGGCCCGCACCGCCGGCCGCACCTCGATCCCGAAGGACCCGACGTCCGCGGCGGCGCGATCCTCGCCGGCGTTGATCACCAGGAGCATGGGCTTGGCCGAGAGGAGCTGGAAGCCGCGCAGGCGCCGCTCGTCGTCCGGGACGAGCTCGATCTCGCGCAGCGGCTTCTCCGCTTCGAGCGCCGGCCGAATGACGTCGGCGAGCAACGCCCGCTCGCGCTGCTCCTCGGGGTTCAAGCCCCGCTTGGTCGCCTTCTCCAGCCGCTCCAGGCGCCGCTCCACCAGGTCGTGGTCGGCCAGGATCAGCTCCAGGTCGAAGCTGATCACGTCGCGTGCCGGGTCGACGCTCCCCTCCTCGTGGAGGATCTCGGGGTCTTCGAAGGCACGGACCACGTGGACCAGGGCGTCGACGGTCTTCAGCTTGGCCAGGTCGACGCTCTCGGCGCTCTCGCCGCGCTTCAGGCCCGGAATGTCCATGTACTGGACCGTGGCCGGCACGTAGCGCTTCGGCTTGAACAGGTCGCGCAGCTGCTCCAGGCGCGTGTCGCGCACCAGGGCCGTGCCCATGTTGGTCTGCGCCGAGGCGGCGAACTTGTCGGTCGCCTGGTGCGAGGCCGTCAGGGTGTTGAAGAGCGTCGTCTTGCCCGATTTCGGGAGCCCGAGAATGCCGAGTTGCACGGGAATGTCCTCCGGGAGCGGTCGTCCCGCCGAAAGAGACGGCAGGTTACCACAAGCTCTTCACGCCGGCCCTGCCCCGCACCAGGCCGCGGCTGTGCGGGCGAGGATCTCGGTGAGCTGGACGACCGAGCCGAGGTCGACCCACTCCTCGTCCGCATGGGCGCCGGTGCCGTGCGCGCCGATCACCACGGTCTCGACGCCGGCCTCGGCGAGGAGCGAGGCGTCCATCCAGAACGTCTGGCCGACGGTCGCCGGCGTCCGCCCCAGGACGCCGGTAGCCGTCTCGGTGACCAGGCGGACGATCGGGGCATCGGCCGCGACCTCGAACGGAGGACGGGTCAGGAACGGCCGGATCTTCGCACGGAAGGTCGGATCGGCTGCGGCCAGCTCGTCGGCCAGAGTTTGGAGCTCGGCGACGCAGCCGGCTTCGCTCTCGCCGGGGATGGTGCGGCGCTCGACCTCCAGCCGGCAGCTCGCCGCATAGATGCTCGGCGCGCTGCCACCCCTGAGGGTGCCGGCGTGGAGCGACGGCGGACCGACCAGCGGATGGCCCGGCCGCGCCCGCAGCTCCCGTTCCAGCTCCTCCAGCCGGCCGAGGAAGCGCCCCATGCGCAGGTTGGCGTCGATCCCGAGATCGAAGCGGCTGCCGTGGGCGGCGCGGCCCTCGGTCTCGACCTCGATCCAGATGAAGCCTTTGTGGGCACGGACGACGTCCAGCTCGGTGGGCTCGGTGACGATCGCGGCGTCCGGCCGGCAGACGGTCAGGGCGTCGATCAGGCCGAGGCTGGCCACCTCCTCGTCCGCCACGCCCAGGACGTGGAGGTCTCCCGCGAGAGGGACGCCCGCCTCGGCGACCGCCCGCGCCGCGGCGAGGCAAGCGGCCAATCCGCACTTCATGTCGTAGCTGCCGCGGCCATACATCCGGCCATCGCGCACCTCCGCCGAGAACGGCTCGGCCATGCCCCCGACGCCGACGGTATCCATGTGCGCGTAAAGCAGAAGAGAGCGGCCGCCTCCCTGGCCGGGGAAGGTGCCCAGGACGCTCGTCCGCCCCGGCTCCGGCTCGCGGATCTCGACCCGGGCGCCGATCTGCCGCAGCTCGTCCGCGACACAGCCGGCGATCTCCCGCTCGTTGGTCGTCCCGTCGGAAAAGAACGGATTGATCGAGTTGATCCGGACGAGCCGGGCGAGGAGGTCGGTGACGTAGGCGGGGTCGATGCGCATGGTGGGAGGCTACTTCAGAGCGCTCTACCCTCGCAGCTCCAACCCGGTCGCCAAGAGCGTCGGCGAGCCGAGCATGCCGTCCAAGGGGTGAAAGGTGAGGTCGCGGCCGACGGCGGCGATGCCTTGGAGGAAGGTGGCGATCCGGCCGCAGAGCCAAGCTCGGGCGACCGGCGCGCTGGCGCGGCCCGCTTCGACCGCGAAGCCGCAGACGGGGAGCGCGAACTTCCCCTCGGCGAGGTCGAAGCGGCCGGGGCCGGTGACATCGATTAGATAGTAGCCCTGAGCGATCGAGCCCAGGAGGGCGACGACCGGGGTCTTCGCGTCGGCCTTTATATAGAGGTGGGTGGGGCCGGGCTGCGGCAGGTCGCGCCAGCTGGCGCGGCGGGTGCAGCCGGAGGGATGGCCCGCCGCCGTCTCCGCCTGCCACCAGGCGAGGAGGGGCTGCCGGAAAAATCCCTGTTCGACCAGCACGGCCTCGCGGGTGGGCACTCCCTCTCCGTCGACCGGCGCTTCGAGGGTGCCGCCGGAGAGGCGGCCGTTGTCGATCAGGGTCAGCCGCTCGCTGCCGATCCGGCCGCGGTGGTCGCGCAGGCCGGAGATCAGCGCTCCGGCCTTGGCGCCCACGAAGAGCGGGACGAGCCCGGTGAGGAGCCGGACGGCGACGGCCGGAGCCAGCAGGATCTCGCCGCCGTCGCGCTCCGGCGGTCCCCCCTGGGCGGTCACCGCCAGGCGGTCGGCGAGCCGCCGCGCGAGCGCCGGCGGATTGATCTTCCGCGCCTCGCGGACCGCCAGGTAGACAGAGGCCGTGGACGCCGGCCGCCCCGGCCCCGCGGCTTCCAGATGAAGCGTCGCCACCCGGGCGCGGGTGCGGGCGCGCAGGCCGCGGCTGTTGGCGATCTCGGACTCGCTGGAGCCGTCCTCCAGGGCGGCCGACAGGAGGCGCGCGCCGGGCAGCTCGGAGGCGAGCTCGCGGCCGAGGCTCTCCAGGAGCCGCAGCCCCTCGCGCTCGCCGATCAGCGGCGCGTCGAAGTCGGACGGCTCGTTCCAGGGGAGGACCAGCGACGGCTCCGGGAGGCGGAGCGAGCGGCCGGCCGGCTCGGGCCACGGCCCCGCCGGATCCGGCTCGCCGGTCCCCGCGGCGAAGAAGGACCCCCGGTGGTGGCCCGCCCGCACCGCCCAGGCCTGCTCCTGGGAGAACACCGAGGTCTGAGTGAACGCCGAGAGCTCGACCCGCCGGGAACGGCCGCGCTTGAGAAAGACCTCGGCGTCGGGCCAGCCCCGCCGCACCAGCGAGACGAGGGTCTCCTGGTGCTGGGGCGTGACGGCGACGGCGCTCACGCGGGCATCTCCCCAGGTCCCCCCGGAACGATCTCCACCCCCTCCAGGCGCAGGGCCGGAGCGGTCGCCCAGACCGGCAGCTTCTGTCCGCCCTTGGCGCACCAGCCGGCGCCCGCCGGGTACGCGGGGCGGCCGACCGCGGTCACGCGGGTCAGCAGGTCGGCCACCCGGCCGCGCAGCAGGCAGGGACCGACGGTCTCGGCGAGCGCGCCGCGCCGGATGCGGCGGGCGAACGGCAGGTGGAGGGCGAACTCGCCGGAGAGCGAGTCGAGCGAGCCGCGGCTCGCCTCGGCCAGGAAGAGGCCTTCGTCGGCGCCGGCCAGCAGATCAGCCTCGTCGGTCGCGCCGGGCAGGAGCTCCAGATGGCTGGACCGCGGCCCCGGGGGCAGATGCCGGCTGCCGCGCCGTCCAGCCCCGGGCACCAGGACCGGAGAGGTCCGCGCCCAGAGCGAGTCGGCTAGCGGCTGCTCCACCACGCCGCCGCGCAGCAGCCAGCGGCGGAACACGGGGGAGCCTTCGTCGTCGGTCGACCGCCGCACCCCTTCCGGAGCCGCCGCCGGATCGTCGAGCACGTCGAGCCGCTCGGTGGCCATGGCGACCCCGACCGCAGCCTCGGGATTTCCCCCCTGGGCGAGGACGTCGGCCTCCAGCGCGTGGGCCACGGCCTCATGGAGGAGGACGGCCACGACTCCCGGAGCGAGGACGGCGACGCCGCGGAACGCCGCGGGCGGCGCGGCCTGGCGGGCGCGGAACAGGGAGACGAGGGCGCCGGCGACCGTTTCGGCGACGCCGCCGTCGAGGCGCGGAAAGAGCGCGCCGTAACGCCCCCAGCTCCCCTCGACCGTCACGCTGTAGAAGGTCTCGGATTCGGCGGCCGGCACGAGCCGCGGCCCCACCACCTGCACCCAGCGGCGGTGGCGGCGGACCGAGTAGCGCACCGGAAAGCCGACGTGATGCGAGCGCAGGGCGCGGTTGACCGCGGGCGGCAGCTCGGCGAGCTCGGGGGCTGCGATCGGCGGCCCGGCCGGCGGCATGCGCAGCACCGGCTCCGGATAGGTGGCCGAGGGGATGGCGCGGGCCACCTGGCGGAGCGCTTCGGCGAACGGCCGGCCTTCGATCGCGTCGCGGGAGGCGAGCCAGGTCCGTCCCTCGCGCACCAGGCGCACCGCGAACCCTTCCTCGCGCCAGACCCGCAACCCCGGCCCTTCGTCCTCGGGAGGCAGCTCCACCTCCTCCCGCCGCTCGAAGAAGGCGTCGACCACGTCCTCGGGCTGCTCGGCGATCTGCGACAGGGTGCGGGCGACGGCGGCGGTGTCCAGCTCGGAGAACGGCATCGGGGGATTGTACCCTCACCCCCGGCCCCTCTCCCGCTTGCGAGAGGGGAGCAAAACGAAGACATTTTTGCTGTTCACCCCTCTCCCACTTCGGCGGGGCGCCTGTTGAAATCGGCATGACGCCGGCCGAGCGCCAGGCGATCCAGGTGGACCCCGGTCTCTATGATGCCTATGTGGGCGTCTACGAGCTGGCGCCGGGTTTTCAGCTGACGCTGACCCGCGAGGGGGACCGGTTCATGGGGCAACCGACCGGCCTGCCGAAGGCCGAGCTCTTCCCCGAGTCGGAGACGAAGTTCTTCCTGAGGGGCGAGGATGTCCAGGTCGAATTCCAGCGCGGACCGGACGGCAAGGCGACCGGGCTCACGCTGTTCCAGGGCGGGCGGCAGACGCCGGGGAAGAGGGTGAAGTAGGGGGCCTCCCGGTGCACCCAGAGTGGCTCAGCACGAGATCGAGGTGAAGGACTGCGTGGTGGCGGCGCTCCGCTTCTCCAGTGGCGCTCGCGGCACGATACCCGCTGGTGGACGGAGTCGAGGGCCGCCGATCCCTGGCGCTGGTCCTCGCCATCTACGAGGCCGCCGGCCTCGGCGGCGAGAATCGAGGGGCTCGGGCGCCTCGTTGACACTGCATCCCTGATGCGTGATGCTTGATGCCATGAGGACCACGCTTACCCTGGACGACGACGTGTTGGCCTCGGCCCGAGCTTTGGCCGCCCAACGAGGCGTGCCCATCGGCACCATCGTCTCAGAGCTCGCCCGCCGAGGCCTCGCCCCTGCTCGACCTGCCGTCACCCGCAACGGCATCCGCCTCTTCCCCGTGCGGCCTGATGCCGGTCCTGTGACCCCCGAGTTGGTCAAAAAACTGGCGGAAGACGTAGATTGAGACGCTACCTCCTCGACATCAACACGTTGCTCGCGGTGCTCGATCCGAAGCACGTGTTTCATGACGCGGCACACCGCTGGGTCGAGACCAGGCCAGACTTGCGCTTCCTCACCTGTCCGCTGGTACAAAACGGTGTCGTCCGGATCGCCAGCCAGAGCGCCTACCCCAATGCGTTCGGCACTACCGCCGAGGTGCATGCGGTGGTCGCGGCCTTTTGCGCCGACCCGCGCCACGAGTTTTGCCCTGACGACATCTCCCTGCTCGATCCCGCCCATCTGGCCCGGCCTGCACTTCTCACGCCCTCACGCGTGACCGACCTCTATCTCGTCGCCCTGGCCCGTCATCACGGCGCCAGCCTCGCCACCTTCGACGGCCGCATCCCCGCCGATGCCGTGCCCGACGGCCCCCGCCACCTCACCGTGATCGATGCATGAGCCCCAGACTCCACCCTACCGACTCTCTTTCCAAGAGGTCGGGCCTTCAGCCCGCTCAAGGTAGGACTCTCGGCATCAGACTTTTAGCAAGATCCGCTCTTTTGTCTTGTTCATCTCGTGCCCGACGACCGGGTCAAGCTGGACCCGGAAGATCTCACCGGTCCTCAAAGTCTTCTCCGGCAATCGCTTCGAAAGCGTCCTCCATGCGGCCGCGTCCGTAGCCCTTCATGGCTTCCTGGCGCTTGAGCTCGCGAAGCCGTGCACGGTCCGCCTCGATCTTCTTTTGGACGGCCTCACGTAGATACTCACTCCGGCTTCGGTAGTTGAACCTGGAGCAAGCTTCCTCGATGAACGCGAGGTCGGCTTCGGGCAATTGGATCTTGAGTGGTACCATGTTTAGGATCCTTCTGGTACCTGATCATGGTACCACAGGCTGGAGACGGTTGAGGTGGCCGTGGGATCGGGGACCAGCCCTACCGGCATCGGCACCCTCGGGCACACCCTCATCGTGCAGGATTTCGCCGCCGCGATCCGCGAGGGTCGCGACCCGCTGGTGGACGGAGTCGAGGGCCGCCGGTCCCTGGCGCTGGTCCTCGCCATCTCGAGGCCGCCGGCCTCGGCGCGCCGAGGCCGGCGGCGAGAACCGAGGGGCTCGAGTGAAAGGATGACGTGCTTCGCCTGCGGTCGGTTCCTGAGCACCTCTGCACGCCGCATCGACTGCCAAGTCAGCGCCTCATTCGTTTGCTCTGCCGACCCATCGGAGCTATTCTTCCCTTATGGTGAAGCGACCGGTCATATCCTGCAGCCCTGACGTGATGGGGGGAACGCCGGTGTTCGCCGGGACACGCGTGCCGGTCCAGACCGTGCTCGAGTATCTTGAGGCAGGGGAGACCATCGACGATTTTCTCGAAGGCTTCCCAACGGTGACTCGCGACCAGGTGATCGGCCTTCTCGAAGAGGCGAAGGAACTGCTGGTCGCCAAGGCATCGTGAGAATCCTGCTCGACGAGTGCGTCGATTGGAGACTGTCGCGCGACGTCATCGGGCATGACGTCAAGACGGCCCGGCAGATGGGGTGGGCAACCATCAAGAATGGTGAATTGTTGACCTTGGCGGCTCAGCAGTTCGATGCCTTCGTGACCGTCGATCGGAATCTTTCGTTCCAGCAGAACCTCGCAGCTTTCCCGATCGCGATCTTCGTCCTTCGGGCACGGACGAACCGGCTCGCCGATCTCAGGCCACTCGTTCCGGCCCTCCTTGCCGCTCTCCCCACCTCGAAGCCCGGGGTCGCGCAATTCATAGAAGGCTGAGAAAGCCCGCCAGGGCCCCTACGGAAGCGCAGGGCCGTTCACCCCCATCCACCTGCCCTCCCAGGCGAAGATCATCGACCTGGACATGCAGAACGCCTGCAAGGACGCGGCGGAGAAGTTCGCCGCCCTGGACCTCAACTGGTGGACCTGCATCCCCGAGGAGGTCATCGGGCCGGACCTTCAGGAGATGCGGAACATCCACCTCCGCCTGAAGCCAACTCCCTGGATCGCCAGCGATTGGGGGAGGGGGACCGGTGAACGGGCTCCTCCAGTGCTGTCAGCGCGGATACGAGTTTTGAACTTCTGGGACCCGGCTTCCTGCCGGCCCTACTCTCGTTGGGCGCACTATAAGCTATCTTCTAGTAAAGAGAAAATCTAACGCCTCCCTATCAAATCCACGAAAATATTCTTCTGCGCGTTCATGATCTATGAACCTGTAGCGCTTTCGGAATTTTTCGACTTCTTCCTGTGCTTGACGGTAGTCGATCAGCTTAACTTTATCTTTCTTTATCCCCGGAATTATCTCGTCATTCCACCACGCCTCTTGGTAAAGCCGCACCATCGCGTATACCACCTGCCTTAAGTATTCGTCATGCTCAGGAAGCGAAAACCCTATTATACCAAAGCCGACATGCATGCCGCCGACATAGTTTAGGCCGTACCAAAGTTCTCGCAAAGTGGCGGCGTAGAGGATTTTGCTGTAAGAAGGAGAGAGTATCCAAGGGGCTGTAAACGGCTCCCGATAGAGATCTGAGTAAAATTCATCGGCTTGGCGAATTCTATAGATCGATTTCAAGGGATTATCTACAGGCAGATCGATATCAACAATTGGTTCTGTTCCATAGCGCTGAGGGTGCATAAACACCCGATTGGCCAGAAGTCCAGGGGAATTATTTGGGGAATATTTTTCATCCAGCTCGTGAGTTCTCCGGTCAAACCAATTGACTGATCCGTGCAACTTAAGCAAGATAATCTCATTTCCCGGATCGTCGTATCGTTGCGGAAACAATCGATAGGGTTTGTTCATACTCTCTAGCGTACGCTCTAAGAGAATGTCGTAGTTGAAGGTGAGAATGAAATCGCCTGGTAAAAGTCGGTCTGCAAATTCTAGATAAAGCTCGGGAATCGCGGAAGGGCCAGGAGTTCTATCCTGTATAATTTTTCCGATCAATCCCTTGATCAACATCTGACCTTGGTTGCCTTCTGGGCTCCACTCTTCGTCGCCCCCAAGGGACAGATAGTGCTCGATGTCCAAGAAGGATAGAAACTCCTCGAAATTGACCGCCTCAGGCAGAGGAGAATCACCTTCGCAAAGTTTCTTGTATTTAACATATCTTTCCCAGTCCTTTTGGAACACATGCTGGACGGAGTCGGAAAGGAAAGCAACTTCCTTCCGGATCTCCTTGAAGAGATCAGCGCCGAGAGGCAGGTTGGCCGGGCATGAGAAGCCCGCACCAAGAATAAATATGCGTCGTGGATTCATAGCCATTAATTTGGCGCTCCGCCCCTGCGTTTCGCCTGCCCCCCATGACAAAGAATCTTAGCAGACGTGACGCCTCCGGTCCCCTTTCCTCCCTTGTCCCCTCTTCCCGCCCCCCGAACCACCAAAAAAGACTGCCAGCCCAGTCCAGCCATCTCCAGTCCCGTCGCCCGCTGGCCCGGCCGCCCCTGTGGCATCGCCCCCACCCTCCCCGTGAGGCCCCTGTGCGGCCCCAGGTCGTGCGGCCCGTGCCAAGCCCCATCCATCCGCCGCCTCTAAGTTTCTTTACTGGAATGACTTGAGTGGTGCCCAGGGACGGAATTGAACCGCCGACACCGTGATTTTCAGTCAAATGCCCTGCTGTGGTCCGCGGGGTGACGCGCTTCGAGTCGTTGAAACGCCCCGGGGGCGAGGGAGCCTCACCCCCGGGGAAGAGAGCTACAGGGACATCAACCCTTCTTCTTTTTTGCCGCAGCCTTCGCAGCCTTCAACGCCTCGAGCTCCGCTTCCAGCTTGACGATTTTTTCGTCCGGCGTCAGGCGGCGGTGCGGCTTCGGCAGGCGCGGCTTGACGCCGAAGGCCAACAACGCCATGCTGTCGACCCCGAAGACGCTCTGCACGCCGGCGGCCAGCTTGTTGCGGAGGGCTGCGCCCGCGGCGCCGGATCTCCCGGCTCCGCCGGTTCGTCTCGCGCAGCTCACTGCGCTGGACGTCCTGGATGCTCTGGACCTCCTCGCCCTCGACGATCACCTCTTCGAGCTCCTCGACGGTCGGACCCAATCGCGGCAGCCCGGCGTGCACGGTCCGAGATAGCGGCAAACCGGCCGAGATAGCCGCTAACGGGACGAGTTAGCCACTAACTCGACGGGTTAACGGCTATCTCGGCCGAGATAACGGTTAACCGGGCCGGTTAGCGGTAAACCGGACGAGTTAACGGCTATTCGCGGCCGTTTAGCCGTTAGCGGGCCGGGATAGCGGTTGAAAACGGCCTCGCCATCTACGAGGCCGCCGGCCTCGGCGGGACCAGCGGATGGCCAAGTGGCTCGAACCGTAAGGTGGTCGGAAGCGGCGACCCTCGACTTGGAAGAGGCCGCCGAGCTCATCGCCCGCCCTAAATAGTGCCTGGCACCAGGCCGGTCCCCCTTCCCCCGGGAAGGGGTTAAGGGCTCGTCACAGAATAAGTGTCCCAGTTCCGGCACGAGGGCCGAGCATCGCCCCCTGGGACCGCTGGCGTCTCGCCGGCATTCAAGAGAACGGGCCGGAGGCCCGACCTCATTTGGGACCCCAAGCCCGCCTTGTTGCCCGTGGCCCGTTCCCAGGAAG
>DASPXX010000100.1:0-28570 GCA_035637095.1 Thermoanaerobaculia bacterium | reverse complement strand
ACCTCGCCCTCCATCACGCCCCGTACGCCGCGAACAGTGCTCATCGACTCCCCCTTCGAGACAGAACCGCTCCTACTCGTGCCCCGGAGGGCACGCTCGACAGACGATCCAGTTGGCTTCAGGTGCGAGTGAGCGGGTGCGTGCCGGCCTGCGGCTCACACCCGCTTGCTACATGTGCAAGGGGGTTTCCCGCGGGGAGGAACGGCTCCGGGGCCGGCGAGGTGATAAGGCGCGTCACCCATTTGTGATGATGATAGTAGACATTCTCCCGAATTGTCTAGAGGGAAGGTCACAATTGGGTGAAGGTCGGGGGACGAGGCGGTTTTGGAGGGGCGCCCTTGCCCGGTCGCCGAGGTGCGGCTACAATGGCCACGGGAGGCACTTCATGTCCACCGTGAGTACCCGAGTCCTGAAAGACCAGCTCTCGGCTTACCTGCAGCGAGCTGAGAGCGGCGAGCAGATCGTCGTGTTGCGCGACGGCCGGCCCGTGGCCGCGTTGGTCCCGCTGTCACAGCTCCAAGAGGGAACCGAGCAGCAGCGCCTGGCCGAGTTGGAGTCCCGCGGTCTGGTGACACTCCCCCAGCGGGTTGACCGAGCTGCCTTCCAGGGCCCCATCTTCCCAAACCGCGGCAAGTTGGCCTCTGAGATGGTCAGCGAAGATCGACGTTGATTCTTTTCCTCGATACCAGCGCTCTGGTCAAGCTCTACATCGCCGAGCCGGGCTCGGAGCGAATGCGCGAGACTGCGTCGCGCGGAGAACCGGTGGCTGCCTCGGACCTGGCCTTCGCCGAAATCCATGCGACGTTCGCTCGTCGAGGACGGGAGGAGTTTTTGCAGGCCACCGAACTCGAGGAGATCCGAGCTGTCTTCGCCGAAGATTGGGAGAGGCTCACACAGATACCGCTCGGCGCCACGGTGCTCGAGCTCGTGCCCAGACTCTGCCAACGCCATCCTCTCCGGGGAGCGGATGCTGTCCATCTCGCGAGCGCCCTGCTCCTCCACGAAGAAGGGCTCGAAGTCACCTTCGCCTGCTCCGACCACAAGCTCCTGGGAGCGGCGACCGCGGAAGGGCTCACCACGCTCGACCCGACGGCGGAAGAACAAGCATGAGCTCGGTAGTTGATGGGCAGGATAGAGACAGTATGCGCAAGAAATATGACTTCACCGGCGCCAAGCGCGCCAGGGACGTGCCTCATCTGGCCAAGCTGCAAGCGGAAGCTGCCCACGGGAAAACCCGGATCGCGATTCTGATCGATGACGCCGGGGCGAGCGCCACGGCTGGGTCGCCGGAAGCGAGCTCGTCTTCAAGGATCTCGGAGACTGGTCCCGAAACCCAGCTGGAGGATCTGATCGGCTGTACCGGATATCAGGGTCCGGCCAGGACTCCGGAGGAAATGGACGCCGGCATCGCTCGTGGAGCGCACCGGCGGCGGACTCCATGAGCTACTCGGTCGTGGCTTTGCCCACAACCTCTTCCTCCGGAGCCGGCACCAATTTTTCAGGGTGCTCTTTCTGCCGCTCCATGAGGTAGGCCACCAAACGATAGGGGTCGTGCCCGAAGCGTTCCGAAATCCGGTGACGCACCTCCCGAATGGCGGCAATCTCCTCTTCACCCTGGTCGACCGATGTGTCCAGTTCTTGGCTCATGGCTTTTCACCTAATAGCTCCAGAGGGGTTGCCAACACCGGCACATACAGGCCGAGCAGGCTGTTGACCCGGCGAATGTGACCGAACTTGTTGGCATTCGCCAAGTGCTGGCAGTTCCAGGTTACCAGAAAATCGCACTTGTGGTAAGAAGCCAGAGCCAGGTGAAGCGCATCGAACGAGGGATCGGCCGGCATGAGCCGGTGCTGGACATAGGCTTCGACGATCTCCGCCACCGCTGGCGTGATCTCGAGGAGCGGAAGCTCCTGTGCCAGCGCGAGGGCGGCCTCTCGGCTCGGATACTCGCCATTCTGCAGCTGCCCTTGAGGGCCAGTTCGAGCGCGTGTCGGTAGAGGTAGAACGCGGGGTAGGCCCGAAAGCTTGTCGCCGGCGAGATGTCTCGTCTGCCGCGAGCTCGCGTACCAGTGCGCGAGCTGCAGCCTGGAAGAAGTCGGTCATCGAATTCCCACCTACTCCTCCTCCGCCAGCCGGCGCGCTTCCTCGTAGAGCCGGGAGGAAAGGCGAACACCACTCGCGGTGAGCTGATCCAGAAGTGGTGTGATGGAGGGAATCAGGCCAGCTCGTTTGGCTGCCAGGAGGATACCGACCGTTCCGGTCTGTGGGATTCCGAGAGAGGCCGCGATGTTCCGCCCCCGCCGTTCGTCGATGGCTGCCGTTGCGCCAAGCTCTCCTGCCAAGGCGAGCACCTCACTCTCGCCGGCATCCAGCCAGAAGGAGAGCCGATCGACCATCGCTCGGTCCGAGACCTCAACGACACTCAACCACTCCGCTCCCGCGATATGTCGGGCTCCCGGCAGGCTCTCGTCTCGCGTCACTTCTCGAAACACAGCGGCCGGTGCCATGACATCCCCGAACAGCTCGGGCAAAAGGTCGAGCCGGCCGATTCTTGCCAACGAGATCAATGGACCGGAGTTGACGATGATCGGCACGTCAATCCTGGGATCGCTTGGAGGCAGCTTCGGCCACGGCGAGCTCGCGCTCGAGGTCCCGAGGGCCGGCGTCGAGGTACGGCAGGCCTCTCTGAACCAGCAGATCGAGGAAGCGAGCCTTGGTCGTCCCGAGGATCTCCGCCGCCTTGCCCGAAGAAATTTCGCCTTCCTGGAAAAGCTCCAGGATCACCCACTCCTGAGCCCGGCGGCCCAGATCGGTTTCGGCGATATTCAGTGCCGCGAGAAGGTCCCGCGGAAGCTCGATCTCGATCTTGAGAGCATTCATACCAACTCCTTCCTTCGCAGCCCATTGTACCGCTCTCAGGTCATCATCGCCGAGGGTCCTGGATCCTCAGCGGGAAGCCTCTCTCGGTCAACGAGCGACCTCTCCGGTCAACGGGAGGCATCTTCCGTGCACCGGCCCCCGGAGGTCCGGTTTGAGGCGGCGCGGTGGACGCGGGGGTGACCTCTATATACTCGGCGGGGCCGGAAACCTCTTGCCGGCCAGCAGCTCCGGAGCCATCGTGAACCAACCAGCAGAGGAGAGGCCCATGACGGCCTATGTCATCGCCAGTGCCCAGGACGAGCGCATCCTGAACGAAAAGAGGCGGCACCGCGATCCCCATTTCGATGCCCAACCTCTTCCCACAGCCACGCTGGCCGACTTGAGCCGGGTGCGTTTCGAGGAGGACTACCTGCCTTCCGCGTTCAGCGCCGAGGTGCTGGCCGCGAACGACCGCAGCTATGAGGAGCGTCTTGCCGCTACCAAGATGGTCCTTTCGACCGATGTTCCGACGCCGACGGTGGCCGGGATCCTCGTCCTTGGCACCCGCCCGCGAGATTTCATGCCGGGCGCCTATGTGCAGTTCCTTCGCGTGGCCGGCCGGGAATGGGGCGATCCGGTCCACGACGAGGCCGTGCTGGAGGGTCCGATCGGGGACATGGTCCGGCGCGTCGACGATAAGCTCGCCGCGCACAACCGGACGGCGGTCGAGTTCACCTCCGGGCCGGTCGAGTCCCGCTCTTCCACCTATCCGATGGAGGCCCTGCAGCAACTGGTTCGCAATGCCGTCATGCACCGGGCCTATGAGGGGACGAACGCGCCGATCCGCGTCTACTGGTTCGCCGATCGCATCGAGATCATCAGCCCGGGCGGACCCTACGGCGTCGTCACTCCGGAGACGTTCGGAGAACCCGGCGTCGTCGACTACCGCAATCCGATCCTTGCCGAGGCGATGCGCGTGCTGGGGCTCGTGCAACGCTTCGGATTCGGCATCCCGACGGCCCGCCGCGAGCTCCGCGAGAAGGGTCACTCCGATCCCGCATTCCTCGTCGAACCCACCCGCGTCCAGTGTACGGTTTGGGCTCGCCGATAACGGTCACCACGCGTTGGAACTGGCGCGCCGCGTCAGCTCCAGCGGCGCTCGCGCAGCAGGCGCGCCTTCAGATCCTTCAGCTCGTCGCCCTCCATTCCGGCCAGGGCGGCTTCCCGTTCCGCACCCAGGTCGATCTCCAGGATCTGGCACAATCCGCGGATCGCCTCGCGCAATCCTTCCTCGAGACCTTCCTCGTGGCCGCGCGCAAAGCCTCTGACCTCGCCCTGGCGTTCGGCGAGCGAGATGGCACCGCGCGCGTCCTGCTCGCTGATCTTCGCCCGGTCGTAGGCATCCCACTCCGCAGGTGTGAAGCCAGCCGTGCGCGCCTGCTCCAGCGCGGTACGGAACGGCTCCTGCGCCAGCTCGGGCGGGATCACCTCCAGGTTCTCGGCCACCCGGAAGAAATGCGCCCACCGCTCCACGGTGCTCTCCGCCGCCGCACCCTTCGTGTACTTGGGCAGCTCCAGAAAGACGTACTGCACTTGCGAGAGGGCCAGCGCACCATGGTTCTGCTCCTGCATCCGCCACCGCGAGAGCATCGGCACCGGAGGCCCCCCCGGCTGAGGCGGCGCGGGCCACAGCTCGAAGTCGCAGATGGTCACCCCGACCACGTCGCTCAGCTCCAGATAGTGCTCTCCGCTATGGATCTGCAACACGTACGCCTTCGAGACGTTGTAGACCACCCGCTTCTCGAACGCTTCGACGTTCAGAATCTGCATCTCGACGACGTACTCGCGCCCGGCATGGTCGCGGCATTTGACGTCGACGATGGACAGCTTCAGCTCGGCGACCGGGACCCGCTGCTCGGTGGTCAGGTAGGCGAGATCCGCGATCCGCTGCTCGCCTTCCAGCTCGAGGAGCGCG
Organism: Thermoanaerobaculia bacterium; assembly: GCA_035637095.1. Classification (GTDB taxonomy): domain Bacteria; phylum Acidobacteriota; class Thermoanaerobaculia; order Multivoradales; family UBA5704; genus UBA5704. Next base: position 23,736 of record DASPXX010000100.1, on the reverse strand, counting down.
TTGAGCAGCTCGACGAGCAGGTGCTTGTTCGGCTCGGTGCCGAAGATGCGCTTGAAGACGAAGTCGGTCTTGGGATCGGCGAAAACGGGCCACATGGATTCATCATACGTCAGGCAGCGGACGGGGCTCACATCGCCGTTATACCCTACCCCGATGAACTGGCGCGCCCTCCGCCACCCGGTCTTTCGCGCCCTGTGGATCGCCAGCGTCGCCTCGAACCTCGGCACCTGGCTGCAGAGCGTGGGCGCGGCTTGGCTGATGACGTCGCTGGCCGCCTCGGCCACCATGGTGGCGCTGGTGCAGGCGGTGACCAGCCTGCCCATGTTCCTGTTGTCGCTTCCCGCGGGCGCCCTGGCCGACGTGATGGACCGGCGGCGGCTCCTCCTCGTCTCCCAAAGCTGGATGCTGGCGAGCGCCGCCGTGCTCGGCTTCCTCACCCTCGCCGGCCTCACCACGCCCGGCCTGCTGCTTCTCTTCACCTTTCTCCTCGGGCTGGGGACCGCGCTCAACGGACCGGCCTGGCAGGCCATCGTTCCGGAGCTCGTGCCGCGCGAGGACCTGCCGGGCGCCGTCACTCTCCAGAGCATCGGCTTCAACATCGCCCGCGCGGTCGGTCCGGCGGTCGGTGGCCTGCTGGTCGCCGCTGCCGGCCCGGAGGCCACATTCCTTTTGAATGCGGCCTCGTTCGTCGGAGTCCTCTGGGTCCTCCTGCGCTGGCGACGGAAGCCCCGGGAGTCCGTGCTGCCCGGCGAGCGCTTCTTCGGCGCGATGCGCACGGGCCTGCGCTACGTCCGGCACGCTCCGGAGGTCCGGGCGGTCATCGTGCGCGGCAGCACGTTCGTGCTCTGCGCCAGCGCCTTGTGGGCGCTGCTCCCGGTGGTGGCCCGGACCGGGCTCAAGCAGGGTCCCGCCGGCTACGGTCTGCTGCTCGCCGCTCTCGGTGCCGGGGCCATCTCCGGAGCCTTCGCCCTCCCCCGCCTCAAGCGGCGGAGCTCATCCAAAGGGGTGGTCCTGGTCGCCATCCTCCTCTTCGCGTTCGGAATGATCGCTCTCGGCTCCTTCCGCATCTTCTGGCTGATCCTGGTGGCCCTGTTCGGCGCCGGCGGCGCCTGGCTGTCGCTCCTGTCGAGCCTCAACGTGGCGCTCCAGACGGTCGTCCCCTCCTGGGTGCGGGGCCGGGCGCTCTCGGTCTACATGCTGGGCATCTTCGGAGGGCTCGCGGCAGGCAGCGCCCTCTGGGGTGCCGTGGCCGACCGCTTCGGCACCGCTCCGGCCTTGTGGTCCGCCGCGGGCGGCATGGTCCTCGGGCTCGCCGCCACCTGGCGCGTCCACCTTCCCTCGGGCGAAGGGCTCAACCTGGCGCCTTCGCGGCAGTGGCCGGCTCCCCGCGTGGCGAGCGACCTGGAGCTCGAGAGCGGACCGGTCCTGGTGACCATCGAGTACCGGATCGATCCGGAGCGCGCTCCCGAATTCGTCCCCGCCATGCAGGACCTCCGGCGCATCCGTCTGCGCGACGGCTCTCTCCAGTGGGGGCTGTTCAACGACGCCGACCATCCCGACCGCTGGACCGAGGTGTTCCTCGTGGAGTCCTGGATCGAGCACCTGCGCCAGCACGAGAGGGTCACCGTGGCCGATGAAGAGGTCCGCCAACGCGCCGGCTCGTTCCACCTCGGTGACCAGCCGCCGGAAGTCCGCCATCTCGTGGCCGAGCGGGGGCCGCGGCCCTCTTGACCCTGGACCGGAGTCCACGGTTTACGCTCTTGGTGATGACGGACGAGATCCCCGATCGGCCCTTGAAGGCGGGCGAGCTCGCAGAGCGGGCGGGCGTGAGCAAGGACACCCTGCGCTTCTACGAGCGCCGGGGCCTCCTCCCCCGCCCCGAGCGGACGGCCAACAACTACCGGGCCTATCCGCCCGAGACGGTGGCCCGCGTGCTCTGGATCCGCAAGGTCCTGGCCTCCGGCTTCACGGTCGAGGAGCTGGCGCGCATCCTCGCCGAGCGCGATCGCGGCGGTGTGCCATGCCGCCGGGTGCGCGACTTGGGCGCCGGCAAGCTCGCCGATCTGGAGGAGCGCATCCGCGAGCTCGAAGCCTCGCGAGACAACCTCCGGGAGCTGCTGGACGATTGGGACCGGCGTCTCGAAGAGGCGGGGCCGGACCGGCGCGCCGGGCTGCTCGATGCGCTCGCCGGACGCGGCCCGGAGCCGGCCGGGGGCTCGCCGTCCCGCAAACGATCTGACAAGGAGACTTCACGATGAGAATGACGATTCAGACGACGGGAGCGATCCTTCTTCTCCTCGGCGGGACCCTGGCCTCCTCGGCCCGCGCCGCCGAGCCGGCCAATCCCTGCCCTCTCCACGCCCAGCACCAGGCTGCCGCAGAGCACGAGCACAATGGGGTCGCCGGAGTCGACCAGCGCGGCGACGAGGTGATGGGCTTCTCGCACCAGCGGACGACGCATCATTTCCTGCTCGAGCCCGAAGGGGGCACGATCCAGGTGGAGGCCAACGATCCTCAGGACACGGAGAGTCTCCAGCAGGTCCGGACCCACCTCGCCGAGGTCGCCCGTCAGTTTGCGGCCGGCGATTTCTCGATGCCGCAGGCGATCCACGACCGGGTCCTCCCCGGCGTGCCGGAGATGATGGAGCACAAAGACGCCATCGCCTATCGCTTCGAAAGTCTCGAGGACGGCGGCCGGGTGGTGATCCGGACGGCCGACACCGAAGCGGTCACCGCGATCCACGCCTTCCTGGAAGCCCAGATCAGCGACCACCGCACGGGCGACGCACACTGACGCCCCACAATCTCCGTACCTCTTTTTCTAACCTGCACCCCTCTCCCGCTCGCGGGAGAGGGGCCGGGGGTGAGGGCCTACTCCCGCCGCAGCGCCACCAGCGGATCCAGCGCGCTCGCCCGGTGCGCGGGGATCGAGCTCGCGACCACGGCCACCGCGGTGAGCACCACGGCGGCGACCACGAAGGTCAATGGATCGGTGACGCTGACTCCCACCAGCAGGCTCTTGAGCACCCGCGTCCCGGCGAGCACCAGACCGAGACCGATCGCCACGCCGATCCCCACCGCCACCAGGCCCTGGCGGACGATCAGTCCCAGCACCTGCCCGGCGGTGGCCCCGAGCGCCATCCGCACTCCGATCTCGCGGGTCCGCTGGGTCACCAGATAGGACAGCACGCCGTAGATTCCCACCCCGGCGAGCACCAGCGCCAGGAACGCCAGCGCGCACATCAGGACCATGTTGAAGCGGTGGTTGCCGACCGAGCGGGCCTCGATCTCCTCCATCGTCGCCACATCGGTGACCGGCTGCTGCGGATCGACCGCCCAAATTTCCCGCTGGATGGACTCGAGCAGGTCGGAGCTGCTCCGGTCGGTGCGCACCACCAGCGCCGCCGGGAGGAGGCGGACGAACAGGGCTGCGATCGGCGGGTTCAACTGCCCGATCGGGATGTAGATGATCGGCGGCACGTCCTGGTCGAGACCGACCTCGCGCACGTCCTTGACGATGCCCACGATGCGCCGCGGCTGCGCGTCGGCCAGCTCGGGGACGTAGGGCTTGCCGATGGTGATCCGGGCGCCGAGGGCTCCCCCGGTGGGCCAGTACTGGCGCACCGCGGCTTCGTTGATCAGAGCGACCGGCTCGCTGCCCGCGCGGTCGCTCTCGTTCAAGAAACGGCCCTGGGCGAGGCGGAGCCCGAGGGTCTCGAAGTAGCCGGCGGTCGCGGCCCGGTACTGGGCGTCTCCGACTCCCTCGTCGCCCCCCGTGTACTTGCCCTCGATGGCGAACGGCATGTCCGGCCCCGGCTCGAGAGGCAGCGTGGTGGCGATCGCGGCGGAGCGCACGCCCGGCAAGGCCGCCACCCTCTCCCGCACCTGCCGGCAGAGCTGGTCGAGGGCCAGGGGAGTGCCGTAGCGCGCCTCGGGGAGCGAGAGCTTCAGGGTCAGCACGCCCTCGGGCTTGAACCCGGGATCGGTCGTGACGATCCCGGAGAAGCTCCGCGCCAGGAGGGCCGCCCCCGTGACGACGAGCAGAGCCACGGCCACCTCGCCGATCACCAGGGCGATGCGGGCGATCCGGCCGGCCCGGCCGCCGGTGGAGCGCGTCGAGTCCTGTTTGAGCGGATCGTTCAGGTTCGGCCGCGCCGCCTGGAGCGCCGGCGCCAGGCCGAACAGCAGGCCGGAGGCGATCGAGAGGGCGAAGGCGAAGAGAAGGACGGTGCCGTCGATGCCGACCTCGGGCAGGGACGAGCCGAAGAGCTGCGGTCCCTGGGACGCCGGGGCCAGAGCGAGGAGCGGCTCGAGCGTCCACGCCCCCAGCAGCACGCCGAGAGCGCCGCCGGCGAGGGCGAGCAGGAGGCTCTCGGTGAGGAGCTGCGCCACGATGCGCAGGGAGCTGGCCCCCAGGGCCGTGCGGAGAGCGATCTCCCGCCGCCGCGCCGCGGCGCGCGCGAGCTGCAAGTTGGCCAGGTTGACGCAGGCGATGAGCAGGACGAGGCCGACCGTCCCGAGCAGGATCAGCAGGGCCGGCCGCAGGCTCCCATAGAGCCGTTCCTGGAGAGTCTCCAGGGGGACCCTCTCCTGCTGGTCCATCTCATCCGGCCACGCCTTGCGGTATTGCTGCGCCAGGATGTTCATCTGGGCTTGCGCCCGCTGGATGGTCACGCCGCGCTTCAGCCGCGCGGAGATCTCCAGGTAGTTGGCCCTCTCCCGGCTTGCCGGATCGATCCCCACCGGAGTCCACAGCTCCGCCCTCACCGGGTACCGGAACCAGTCCGGCATGATCCCGACCACCGTGTAGGGCTCTCCGTTGAGGATCACCGGCTTTCCGATCAGCGAGCGATCTCCGCCGAAGCGGCGCTTCCACAGCGCATGGCTCAGGACCACCACCTTGGGGCCATGGGGAAGGTCCTCTTCGGGAACAAACTCGCGCCCGGCCTCGGGTCGCACGGCGAAGACCTTGAAGAAGTCGAGGCTCACCCGCGAGCCGGTGATGCGCTCGGGTGTGCCGTCGCCGCCGACGTTGAAGCCGGAGCCGATCGTGTCGTAGATGGCCACATGGTCGAAGACCGTGTTGTGGTCCCGCCAGAAGACGAACTTCGGTATCGCCACCGCGGTGGCGCTTCCACCCGGATAGCCACGCTCGATCTGGACGATCCCGCCCGGGTCGGGGAACGGCAGGGGACGGAGCATCAAGGCGTTGACCACGCTGAAGATCGCGGTATTCGCGCCGATGGCGAGACCCAGGGTCAGCAGGGAGACGATGGTGAACCCGGGCTTGCGCGCGAGCACCCGGACGGCATAACGGAGGTCCTGAAGCAGCGGGCTCATGAGGGCACGTCTCTCCTTCCGTGATGCCCTCCATACGCGATCGGGACGGAGCGGGTTTCGCGGGCCTGGAGAAGCGCTAGATTCTGGTTATGCTAATATACCATCCAGGTCGAGAGATCATCCATGCTCGGACGAGAGGTCATCTCGCAACAGGTTCATCGCTCCCTCGGCCACTACCGCGTGCTCGGCCGGCTCGGCAAAGCGCTTCGGCTTCCTCGGCCCGAAGCCGCACTCGCTTTTTCACCGCGTCCTGTTTTGCAGTGACCCCTCGGGGAGGGGCAGAGTTGGGAGTGCTTCCTCTCATACTTGTCACTCCCGCCGGCGAGTGATGAGGATTTTCAGGACGCGGAGGCGTTCCGGGTCTTCGCCATGGAAGAAGTGCCCCTTTTCGAGGCGCTTATACGTGCGGCCGATTTCCTGGCGAAGCTCCAGAAGGGCTTCATCGCGGGTGGCACCCATGGCTTCGAGATCCGCCTCAGGCAAGCTGGCCCGGTAGCGCTTGCCACTCGGTGCGATGCTGATGCTCAAGGGGGCCGTGAGGATCAGGTCAGGCTCAGGCAGAGTGCGAATCACGGCAAGAGCGGCCGGAATGGCTTGGCGGAGACGCTTTTCGAGCTTGAGAGCTTCCGCGGTGAGCTGCTTCAGGGAGCGAAAGATACGAGCATATTCCTTGAGGGCCGCCGCATACTCGCGCGCCTGCTCGGACTCGCGAAAGCGAGGACCGTCCGCACGATTGCGATGGTAGGTGCGGAGCACCTCGAAGTCGGAACGGGCGATGCGCAGGCTCTTGCCGCGCGGAATGTCGAGGTGCAAGTCCTCGATATAGCGGCTGAGCTTCACATTCGTGATGCCGAGGAGCTTTGCCGCCTGCACTCCAGTGAAGACCTCTTCCGAGGAGTCGGCCGCGGTTGTCTCAGCCTCGCCGGTTTCAGGCTCGTCCAGATCGTCGGTCATCGATTTCCCCTCTCGTCGAGCTGTGCCATCTCGCCGAAGAAGCGCCGGAGAGTCCTGGCCATCAGGCGCTCCAGATCCGCTTCGCTCGGTGGTGTCACCGATAGTGGTCGGCTCTCCGGTGGATGGACCGGTGGCTGAAAACCTCCGGTCGACAGCCGCAGGCGTTGTGCCGCCTCGCTGGGGGGCTCGCCCGTCTCGGGATAGGCGAACCGAAAGATCTCGGCCGGGCGCACTCCCATCGCCTCGGCGAGCGTCACGATGTGCTCGAAGCGAAGCTCGATCCCTCCGGAGAAGAGGCGGCTCAGGTAGCTCGTGCTCAGGCCGAGCTTGCGTTCGAGATCGGCATTGCGGAATCCGAGGACTCGCATAACAGTCCGCAGAGTCTGGATCATGTGCGCGGTTTCAGGTTCCATGCCCCGGCTCCTGGCCTGAATCGGTGGTTTGGCCGCCCTTGCGGAACCGGGTCGCCACGAGGACCTCGAGCGCTTCGAGGAAATGACCGAAGAGACGCCGGAAGCTCGCCAGGGCCGGATCGTCGAGGTCCTTCGTCGTCGTCATCAGGACGGTAATGGGGAAGATCTCGGCCCGATGCCGCAGAAGGTGTTCGGTATAGAACAAGGTCAAAGGATCGGTGCCCAGGGCCGTGAGGAGCCTCTCCAGCGTTTCGAGCTTCGGAAGCTCTTTGCCCTGCTCATACTTGGAAAGCTGGCTTTTCCCCACGCAGGTCTTGCGGGCCAGCGCAGCCTGGGTGAGGCCGGCCGCCTCGCGCAAGTCGCGCAGAGTCCTTCCCAACTCGGCGAACATTCCGCTTCGCATCGCATGCTCCCCATCCTCTAGCAAAAAGAGGCTCGCCCTGAAGGAAAGAGGGATACAACGGGGACGGTTTCCCCCAGGACGAGCCAAGGACCCTAAGATCGAATCAAACTTCGGCGACTCCTCAGGAACAGCCGGCCCGCGCCGGCAAGGCATCGATCAAACGGGCTAACGGGGCGTCGTAGGCCCCTGCTTCGACCGGCGGCTGGAAAGCCGATTTGAACAGCGCAGCGCAAGGAGCGCACCGGACCAGGAAATGACGCACGATTTCGCGGCACTCCGATCGGCTAGCGGTACCGGCCACAAAACGGTCCATGGCATTGGGATCAGGACAGCTCATCATGGGCGTTGCTCCTCACGCGAATTGGATCGGCCGGGTGGGGATGCGTGAGAAGCGCAGCATGCACAGCAGCCAAGCGCCGGTCTCCCAGGCCCCGTCCCAGGGATCTTCCGCCCCCGAGGCAAACATCCGGTCGAGAGCCTGCTGGGCGAGAGGACCTCCCTCCTCGGGCTCGAAGGTTTCGAGGTCGCGCCGGAAGGGCACGACGCTGGGAATCTCTCCCGCCGCCACCTGGAGTGCCAGCAGATCGATCGTCGCCAAGGCCAGCTCGGGGAGGTCGCGCGTCTCCAGGTAGTGATTGCGCAGCCCCCCCAACGTCGCCCGCGCTTCCTCGGTCTGGCCGAGCCGTGCCTTCGCCCGCGCTTCCAACCGGTAAAGGCTGGTCAGCTCGTCCGTGTCGCCGGCGAGAAGTGGATAGACCGACATGCCTTTTTCCAGGAGGTAGCGTGTGTAGCCGTCTCGATTTGGAGCATCCTCTTCGACGGCGCCGGCCAGACTCAGGACGGCTCGGCCACAGAGAGCCGGGTGACGGTTGGGGGGCGGGATGTTGGCGAGGACCTCGGCTGCCGCCCCGGCAAAGCCGAGCTCCGCGAGGAGCACGCCCTGAAGCAGGCTGGTCGTATCCCTCTCGTCGGCCGTGAGCTCATACAATCCCACTGCATAGCCCAGGAGAGCCACGGCTTCGTCGGGCCGTCCCTGCTCCCAACGGACCAGGCCGAGACCGCGCGAGAACGCTGCATGGTTCACCGGCTCCACCAGCGCCGGGACCGCCGAGACGAACGCCTCAGCGGCCAGATCGAGGTCGCCGTTCAAGCGATGGGCGTTGCCTTCGAGACAGAGGGCGCGGGCGAGGACCCCATCGGCCACCTGAGCCGGTGCAAGGTGGGGCGCCAGGTGGCCGGCGAGCCGGGCGAGCAGCAACGCTTCGTCGGGTGCGGCGAGTTGGGCCTCGGCGCTCTGCTGGAGCAGAACCTCCGCCAGAGCGAGAGAGTGGAATCGCTCCTGCTCGCGGAGAAGGTGGAACCGCTCCTCGGGAGTCGCGGCGGAGAGCAGCTCTTCGAGCAACGGCTCAGCGGCCGACGCATCCTCATTCATGGGTTCTCTTCCTTCTCGTCGCGGAGCAGGCCGCGCAGGCTGGCGATCAGAGGCTTCAGGAGATCGTGAACGGAGCAGCGGATCACCGCATCCAGCTCGAACAGGCCGGCGAGAGGCCCCTCGATGTCTTCCCCGTGCTCGGGCAGGCGGAGACCCGCGGCAATGGCCTCCAGGTCGGCCCGGATCTCGTCGAGCCGCTCGATGGCCCGGCGCACCTGCTCCCGGGCTGCAGCCAAAGCATCCGTCGTAGGTTCCGCCTCGTCCATGCCGATGCACTCTAGGCGGAAATCACGGCGTGGATTCCACGCATCTTCGAATTCCCCTAAGATAGGGACATGCCGGAAATTTTTCCGCACCGCACGACGCGGCGGCATTCCTGTCTCTCTTCTGTGTCACGTCCGCAGCTCCAGCGCGCACCTGGAATCTTGGAAGCACGAAAAGGGAGACGCCATGCCCAAGACGCCCCCGCCGTCGATCAGCCTGGCCTTCACGGACCTGCGCACCAGGACTGGCTTGAATCAACAAGAAGCCGCCGAGAAGCTCGGCATGGCCAAGTCCAGCCTCTCCGGCCTGGAGACGGGCGCACGGAACTTGAAACGCGACCAGGCCGACGATCTGCTGGAAAAGCTCGGCCAGGAGACCGAAGCCCTCGACGTGCTTCTCACGGCCCACGCGCTGATCGACGAGATGGCCGATCCGCTGTTGTCCGGGGATCCCGCCTCGCCGCTCGCGTTGACTCCCGAGGAGCGCCGGAGCTTCGCGCGGAGCGCCATGAGCGGGGCCGCCCTGGCCGGCCGGGCCATCTATGAAGAGCTGGTCCGGAAGCGGCGGGAGGTGATCCGGGCCGAGGCGCGCCGGCAGGCCGAGGAGGTCTGGAGCCGGCTCGAGAAGCACACCCGGCGCGAGCGCTTCGATCTCGTCGAAGGGTCGATCCGCGAAGCGCGGAGCTGGGCCCTGGTCGAGCTCCTCTGCCGCAGGAGCCTCCGCGCCGCCAGCCACGAGCCCCATGTCGCCGTCCATCTCGCCGAGCTGGCTTGCCATGTGGCCGAACGCATGGCGGGCGACGCCCGCTCGGTCGCCCATGCCCAGTCCTGTGCCTGGGCGCATCTCGGCAATGCCCGGCGCGTCGCCAGCGATCTCCCCGGCGGCGAGCGGGCGTTTGCGCGCGCCTGGGAACACTGGCCCGCCGGCGAAGGCTCGGACCTCGACCTTCTTCCCAAATGGCGGCTCTTCGATTTTGAAGCCTCGCTGCGCCGCGATCAGCGCAAGTTTCCCGAGGCGTTGGAACTGCATGACCAGGCCTTTGCCGTCTGTGGTGGGGGCGAGGCAGCCGGGCGCGTACTTCTGAAACAGGGCGCAACACAAGTGGTCATGGAAGATGTCGCGGGTGCGTTAAGGACCTTTGAAAAGGCACGCCCCGTCATCGAAGAAACTCCCGACCGCCGCCTCCACTGGACGCTCTTTTTCAACATTGCAACCGCTCTCGATCAAATTGGCCGGCATGAGGAAGTACAGCAGTTATTGCCACGGGTAAGGCAACTGACGATCGAGCTTCAAAGAAAGATAGATCTATTTCGTTTGGATTGGTTGGAAGCCCGTGTTCTCTTGAGCCGGGGCCAGCGGCCAGAAGCCATGGCCGGCTTTGAAAAGGTTCGGCGCAGTTTTACATCTGAGGGACTTGCTTTTGACACAGCCCTCTGTTCGCTGGAGCAGTCAATTCTGCTTCTGGAGAAAGACCGGCCGGCAGAGGTACGGGCGCTCGCCTGGGAAATGGGCTGGATCTTCGAAGCGCAAGATGTTCACCGCGAAGCCTTGGCTGCACTGAAGATTTTTTGTGAGGCTGCCCGCAAAAGGGAAGCTACCTTGGATCTCGCTCGACAGGTGCTGGATTTTCTGAAGAGGGTGCAGCGCGATCCGAGCCTGTGCTTCGAGAAGGCTCAAGCCGGCGAAAAGGACGCCCCCTCTTCCGGGCAGTCAAAGGTCCAGCCGGAAAAGGGGGACGAAAGCTGAGGGACCTCGCTAACCGCGACAACGGCCGTCAGGGTCGGCAATGCAACCTGCATCAGCCTGGTCGAGGCCACCCGAACCGGTTCTACAACTGCCGTTTGGTTCGAGAGCGCAGCCCAAGTCGACGACCTCATGGCAGCGGCCATATGGCTCAAGGGCACAGCCGAGGTCGCCAGCGGGACCGCTGGTCGACGAACACCCGCCGTTCGGTTCAGCAATGCAGCCGGCTTCGCCCCAGGCGCTGGTGAACAGGCTTAAGAGCTGAGCCCAGAGCCCGCTCAGCCCAGCGCTTTGCGGCTCTGCGGCAGCAGGCACCGCGGAGAAGGCGCCCAACAGAAGGAAGGCTGCGAGAGTGAGAGCTAGGGACTTTGTGCGCATGAAGACTCCCTGGAGAGCGCACCGGCGTGGTCTCCATGACCGCGCGGTCGACCCTCTTCAGGGCTATGGTGCCGCGAAAACGGTGGAGAAGTTCGCGTAACGACCCTTCAGCAGGGTTCAGGAGGCCTTCGGTATGGTGAAACGCGTTGACCCGGAAGATTCAAGGCTGCTGGCGGTGCTCCTCCGCAAGCGTGCCCGCGCAACGCAGGAGCAAGTGGGGAGCAGGGCTGGCATCGACCAGAGCGACCTGTCGAAGATCGAGCGCGGCGAGCTGGCGGCCTCCCAGGAGACGCTGGAGGACATTGCCGATGCGACCTGGTTTCGCCGGCACCTGGTCAGTCCCTCCCTTCGCTTCCTCCGAGCCTTCCGCCTCGCCGGTAGCCAGCCCGGCTCGACACAGACCCCCAGCGATCCGGAACCGGTGCTCTCGTCGGTGGCCAATTCGGCTGTGCTGGTCGCGACATCCGCCCTCCTCGAGCTGGATTCCAGCCGGGAGAGAGCTCCTTCTCCCGAGGAGGAAGCGCGAGATCTCGCCGAGATGTGCTCTCGCCTCGAGCGTGCCGCATCTCCTCGACTTCTAGTCGAGGGCCTCCACGAATTCCAGAGATGCGAGATCTGCCTCTGGCTCTGTCAGACAAGCAGCGACCGCGTGACAGCTGAGCCCCATAGGGCCCGCCAATTGGCAGAGGCGGCCTCTCGCTTGGCGGACCTCCTTGCGGCCCGGGAAAGCCGGCACTCGAGCTTCCGCTGTCTCGCGCTCGCTCAACTCGCCAACGCGTGCCGGGCTTGTGGTGATCTCCTCGGAGCGGAGAGGGCTCTCTACCAGGCCAGGAAGCTCTGGGAGGCCGGACATGGCCCCGGGCTCTTCCCCTCGTGGCGCCTTGACGATTGGGAAGCCTCCCTCCGGCGGGACCAGAGGCGCTACGGCGAGGCACTCAAGTTGCACGCGAGGGCCTTGCTGGCCAGTGGAGGCGGAGAAGCGGCAGGCTGGGTCCTCCTCAAGAAATCTTCCACCCTGGAACAGAAGGGCGATTTTGAAGCCGCGCTCGAGACCCTGGCCGAAGCGGAGCCCCTCATCGCCACTTCCTGGGATCGGCGGCTGCGCTGGGTCCTTCTTTTTAATCGGGCCGTGGTCCTGGATGACCTCGGCCGGCACGACGAGGTGGCCGAGCTTCTTCCCGGAGTGCGTGCCCTGACGGAGGAGCTGAACCAGGCCATGGACCTGATCCGGCTCGACTGGCTGGACGCGAGAGTGCTGCGCAGCCAGGGCCGGCGCGACGAGGCGCTCGACGGTTTTGCACGGGTGCGCGCCGCTTTCACAAAGGAAAAGATCGCCTACCATGCCGGCCTGGTGACCCTGGAGCTATCCGAGCTCCTGCTGGAGCGGGGCGAAACCGGCGCGGTGAAGACCCTCGCCAAAGAGATGCTCTGGATCTTCGAGAAGCAGGACGTGGAGCCGGAGGCCCGCAAAGCTCTGCGGCTCTTCTGCGACGCTGCCGCGCGGGAGGCGGTGACGCTCGACCTGGTCCGCCGGCTGGTCGCGCAGGTGCGGCGGGCGGGGCGGGGGTAGGGCGGCGGCGCAGGCTCATGAGGGCACGTCTCTCCTTCCGTGATGCCTTGCACTACGGAAGGCGGGCCGGAAGGGTTTCGGAGGAGAAGGCCCCAGGGGGTCACTCGCTGCCGAGCGGGATCTCGCAGGTCTGGTGCGCGGCGGGCAGGATGGCGGAGTCGTCGATCAGGTAGACCTTGGCGACGTTGTCCTCCACCTTGAAGCGCACGCGGCTGGCGTGCTCCTGCTCGAAGGCCGCGCCTTTCCAGTGGATCGTTCCGGCGTAGAGCCCGTTTCCCTCGTCCTTGAATTCTCCGGCGGATTCGAAGACGCCCCGCGGGTGCATGCAGGTGAGCGCTTCCTTGGCGAGGCTCTCCGTGAAGAGCTTCTGGTAGTCGCGGCCGGCGCATCCCGCCGGGATCAGGACGACGACGAGCAGAGCGGAAAGCAGGAGCCGAGAGGGAGCGCACGGGCGGCGGACAGTCGAGAGCAGGATCGTCATAGGGCCTCCGAATGGACGGATTCTACCGCTTCGAGGGGGTACTATTCGACCCGGATGATCCGCCGCGTCTCTCTCATCCTCCTCACGGCCTGGCTGGCCGCCTGCCGCCAGGCCCCGGTCCCCGAAGCCGGACCCGACGATCCGCCCATCGTTCCGGAGATCGCTGGCGCCGCGCCCGAAGGCCGTTCCGTGGTTTTCGTGGGGCTCGACGGGGCCGACTGGGAGCTCCTCGACATCTATGTGCGGGAAGGGCGGATGCCGAACCTCGCCGCGTTGATCCGCGAGGGGCGGACCGGGGTGCTGACCACGATCCAGCCTCCCCTCTCTCCTCTGGTCTGGACGACCGAGATGACCGGCGTAAGCCCGCTCGTGCACGGCATCCTCGATTTCACGCGGTTCCACCCGAAGACAGGCGAACGCGAGCCGATCCCGCGCGACGAGCGCCGGGTGCCGGCGGTCTGGAACATGGCTTCCGCGGCGGGCCGGAGCGTCGCCGTCTTCGGAATGTGGGCGACCTGGCCGGCCGAGCCGGTGCGCGGCCTCCTCGTCGCCGACCGCTTCTCGTCCTTCACCGCCTCTGGCCCGCCGCCCGCCGGCTCGGTGTATCCCCAGGACCGCGACGCCTGGGCACGGCAGATCCTGGAGCGAACGGAGCGCGAGGTGGATTTCGCAGCCTTGCGGTCCTACCTCCCCGACCTCACCGAGGCGGAATTCCGTGAGGCGGTCTCGCAGCCGGACCCGTACGCCCATCCGGTGAGCGCGCTGCAGCGCATTCTCGTCGAGACCCGCGTCTGGGACGCCCTGGCACGGACACGGATCGCCGAGCTCCGGCCGCACCTCTCCATCGTCTACTTCCAGGGGACCGACACCATCGGGCACGTCTTCGCGCCCTACGCGCCGCCGCGGCGTCCGGAGGTGGCGGAGGCGGACTACGCGCGGTTCCATCGGGTCCCCGAGCTCTACTTTGCGGAGATCGACCGCCTTCTCGGCGAGTACAGGGACCTGGCAGAGTGGACCGGCGCGGTGCTGATGCTCGCCTCGGACCACGGCTTCCGCTGGCGTGAGGCGCGGCCGGAGAAGCTGTCGAGCGCTGCCGTGGCCACGGCCGGACGCTGGCACCGCGACGAGGGAATCTACCTGTTGTGGGGTCCGGGGATCTCCCCTGGCACCCGGGAGCGGGCCAGCGTCGACCGGGTCTGCTCCACCCTCCTCTCCCTCCTCGGTCTGCCATCCGGTGCCGGTCTCGCCGGTCCTCCCCTGCCGGGAACGCCGGAGCTGCCGGGAAAAACCGTGGATTATCGCGCTCTCCTGCCGGCCGCGCCGGTCCCCTCACCCGCGGGCACTCAATCGACCGCGGAGATCGAGAAGCTGCGTTCCCTCGGCTATGTGGGGCGCAGCGAGCCCATGCGTGCGCCAGCGGGAACGGGATCGACACGCACGCCGGCCTCCTTCAACAATGAAGGGCTCCTCCTCCGCCAGGCCGGCCGGACCCGCGAGGCCGCCGTGGCCTTCGAACGGGCTCTCGCCCTCGATCCCCACTCGGCCTCGGCGCTGTGGAACCTGAGCGAGCTGCTGTACGCCGAGGGTCGCGAGCCGGAGAGGTCCGACGACCTCCTCGTGCAGGCCGCGGCGGCCGGGCTTCCCGAGGCAGCCGAGCGGGCGGGCTCGCGCGCTCTGGAGCTGGGGCGGGCCGGCCAGGCGGAACGGGCGTCGCGGCTGCTCGACCGCGCCCCGGCGGCTCTCCCGGACGACCCGGGCCTGCTTCTCCTGCGTGGACGCTTGCACCTGGACCGCCACGACTGCGCGTCCGCCCGAGCCGACTTCGCGGAGGCCTCGCGCCTCGCGCCGGAGAACGCCGTCGCCTGGGCCTCCCTCGGCCTCTCCGATCTCTGCCTCGGAGAGGCCGCCGCGGCCCGCCGCGCCCTCGAACGGTCGCTCGCGATCGATCCGGCGCAGCCTCAGGTGCGGGCGGCTCTGCGGGACCTCCCCCTTTGACCCCAGACGCACACGATCCACCGCCTCGAATGCGCCAACCGACCTCTCGGATGGCCCATCCGACTCCTCGAACGCGCCATCCGACCTCCCGGATGAGCCATCCGACCTCTCGGATGAGCCATCCGACCTCTCGGATGAGCCATCCGAGATCTCGGATGCGACATCCGACCTCTCGGATGCGACATCCGACTCCTCGTCTGCGACATCCGGCTCCTTGTCTGCGACACTCGACCTCTCGGATGCGACATCCGACCTCTCGTCTGCGACATCCGAGGGCTCGGATGCGACATCCGACCACTCGGATGCGACATTCGACCTCTCGGATGGAGCGTCCGACCTCCCGGATCGACCATCCGACTTCTCGGCTCGGCCGTTTCTGAGGTCCTGTGCTAAATTCGCTGTCACGTTTCTGTTCTGTGACAGCTCCGCCGCATCGAGCTGCCGCGTTGCCAATCCGCGCGCCGCGGATCGAGGAGATCGCGATGACTCAGCTGTGTCGCCGGTGCTTGGCCCTGGGAGTCCTCCTGCTGTTCGCCGTCGTGGGCGTCGCCTCGGCCCAGACCACGGGAAGCATCGTCGGGCGGGTGACCGATGAGCAGGGAGGCGTCCTCCCCGGTGTCACCGTCGAGGCCCGCAGCCCGGCCCTGCAGGGCGCCCGTACCGCCGTGACCGATGAGACAGGCACCTATCGCCTCACTCTCCTCCCCCCCGGCATCTACACCGTCAGCTTCACTCTCGAAGGGTTCGCCGCCGAGTCCCGGAAGGACGTGACCGTGGCGCTCGCCAAGGACACGGCCCTGAATCCCTCGCTGCGCACCGCCGTGGCCGAGGAGATCACGGTGACGGCCGAGGTCCCGGTGGTCAACACGACGACCACGGAGCTCGGCACCAGCCTCGACTCCCGGTCGCTGGAGACCCTGCCCACGGGGCGCAACTACTCGTCCGTGGTCCAGATCACCCCCGGCGTCTCCTCCGACGCCAACGCGGAAAACACGGGGCAGTCCTCGATCACGGTCTATGGCTCCACCGGCGCCGAGAACGTCTTCTACGTGGACGGCGTCAACACGACCGGAGTCGAGTACGGCTTCCAGGGCAAGGAGCTCAACTTCGAGTTCATCGAGGCCGTGGACGTGAAGACCGGCGGGTATGAGGCCGAGCTCGGCCGCGCCACGGGCGGCGTCATCAACGTGATCACCAAGTCGGGCGGCAACGAGTTCCACGGCGATGTCTTCGGCTATTACGACTCCGACTCCCTGCAGAGCTCCGCGGACCAGGTGGTCGCCACCAGCGGAACCGTGAACGGCTACACCCGCGACGACTACGGAATCGACCTCGGCGGCTATGTGCTCCGGGACAAGCTCTGGTTCTTCGCCGCCTACGACCGCGTCAAAAACAGCCAGGACAACGAGCTGGACCTGGATCCGCTCCCCACGCTGACCGTCACCTCCGACAGCGACCACGACCTGGGCGCCGCCAAGCTCACCTACCGGCTGAGCGAATCCCAGTCCCTGATCGGCACGTTCTTCCAGGACCCGCGCGACGACACCGGCGCGATCAACGACGCCCAGCACTCGCTGAACGGCGAGCCGGACACCTACGAGGGCATCCGCAGCTTCGGCGGGAAGGACTACGCGCTGCGCTACGAGGGAGTCCTCGCCTCGCAGTGGGTCCTCACCCTCCAGGGCGCCCGCCATCAGGAAGAGAACTCGGTCGGTCCGGCCACCGCCGACGGCGACCGCATCCAGTTCCGCGTCGCCTCCGCAGACTTCTTCCAGAACGGCGGCTTCGGTCTGATCCAGGAGAAGACCTTCGACCGCGACTTCTGGGGCGGCTCGCTCACCCGCTTCCTCGGCGGGCACCAGGTCAAATTCGGCGCCGAGTACGAAAAGGAATCGGCCGACGTGGTCCGGCGCTACTCGGGCGGCCAGCAGATCGACATCTTCACCCCCCCTCCGGGTTTTCCCGCGGTCATCTTCAGCCATTTCTACTGGACCACGCCGGACGCGACGCTGGACAACGCCCCGGTGTCGGCTCTGGTGGCCTCGCCCGAGCACAAGATCACCACCGCCTATCTCCAGGACCGCTGGTCCGCGCGGCCGAACCTGACGGTGAACCTCGGTGTGCGCTGGGACCGCCAGGAGATCATCGACGCCTCGGGCGAGAAGCGGGTCGACCTGAAGAACGACTATGCGCCGCGCCTCGGCTTCGTGTGGGACCCCGAAGCGCAGGGGCACTCGAAGCTCTTCGGCTCTTTCGGCCGCTACTACGAGCAGATCCCGATGGACCTGGTCATCCGCTCGTTCTCCTTCGAGCGGCAGGCGCGCATCTTCAACACGAGCGCGGCCAGCACGCATCCGGATCCGGCGGCTGAAGCGGCTCTCGGCCGCTCGTCGGCCATCTTCGGCGGCTTCACCGAGCCGGTCGACCCCGACCTGGAGAACCAGTACCTCAACGAGTACATCCTCGGCTACGAGCGGGAGGTCCTGCCCGACGTGGCGGTCGGGATCAAGGGAATCTACCGCGAGTACGGCCAGGTCATCGAGGACTTCCTCTGTGCCGATGACGGCACCTACTGCATCGGCAATCCCGGCGAAGGGCTGATGAAGCGGGTCTTCACGCTCGACTACTCGCAGACCTTCCCGGCTCCCAAGCCCGAGCGCAAGTTCAAGGGCGTCCAGCTGGACGTCCAGAAGCGCCTGTCGAAAAACTGGCAGGGGCTCGCCTCGTACATCTACTCCAAGCTCGACGGGAACTTCGACGGCCTCTACTCGCCGTTCACCAACGTCGGCGCCGACCCCAACATCACGGCGGCCTACGACTACTACGACTTTTTCACCAACGGCGCCGACCTCACGCGGATCACCAACACCGGCCCGCTGTCGAACGACCGGCGGCACCAATTCAAGCTCTCGGGCACCTGGTTCAGCCCGTGGAAGCTCTCGGTGGGAGCCTCGGCCTACTACCGCACCGGCACCCCGATCACCCGCTACGGCTATTCCGACATCTACGGCCGCTACGAGTTCTTCCTCACCAAGCGGGGCGCCGAGGGGAGGACGCCCGACAATTACGAAGCGGACCTCCACCTCGGGTATCCGCTCACCGTCGGTCCGGTGACCGTCAACTTCCTCGCGGACGTCTTCAACCTCTTGAACGCCCAGAAAGCGATCCTGGTGGATGAGCGCTGGGGCTTCGAGGAAGCCGACAACGCCTCGCCCACCCCGGTCAACCCCGGGTACAAGAAACCGGTGCTGCGAACACCGCCGACCTCGTTCCGTCTCGGGGTGCGGGTGAGCTTCTAGCCCGAGGACGTATCCTCTGAAGATGTGATATTCTCTCCGTGGGAGGTTGGACGATGGGACAGACTGCCATGCACAGAGAGCAGCGCGACGGGGTCCTCACCGGGGAGATCACCGTTCGCTTCCGCGAAGCCCTCGACGACAGACAGCTCCAGCGCTTCGCTTCCGGGTATGGGCTCCGCCTGCTGCGGCGGAACGAATTCGTGCCACAGCAGGCGGTCTTCCAGCCGGCGGACCGGGCTGATCTCCCGGCCCTGGTCAGGACGATCGAAGGGGACGGGACCACGAAGGCGGTCTGGTTGAATACGCTTTCCCGCTACACGCGGGCGACGCGCTGAAGCGCCGGGCGGCTTCCTCCACCGCCCGGCCGGCATCGACCCGCCCGTGGCCCATCTCTAGACTGTGCCCCAGGGCGTTGTAGCCGCCTCCGATTTTCTGCGCCGTCTCTTCCAGCAGATTCTTCAGCTTCCACCGGTCCAGGCCGGGATGTACGGAGAGAACGAGCGCGGCGACCCCGGCCGTGATGGCCGTCGCCGCCGAGGTTCCCCCGAACTTGTTGGTGTGCAGGTCTCCCGGAGAATACCCCCGGCCCGGCAGCGACACGTCCGTGGTGAAGATCCGCTGAAACCCACCGCTCGAAGGAGCCACCACCGAGATCTCGGGCCCCCGGTTCGAATACTCCGCCCAGGTGCCCAGGTCTGTGGAAGCTCCAATCGCGATGGTGCTCAGGTCGCTGGCCGGGAAGGCGACCGGCGCTCCCTGACGGTTGCCGGCGGCACAGAAGACCGCCGCTCCCAACCCCTGCCGGCCCAGGGTCCCGGCATCCTCCAGGGCCTGTCGCACGTCGGGGCTGGAACCGCCGATCCAGGAGCAGGAGAGGACGTCTGCGTGGAGCGCGGCGTAGCGGATGGCGTTCGCGACGCCCTCGTCGCAAGCGAGATCATCCCCCCGGAAGATCTTGACGGGAAGGACGCGGCATCCCGGGGCAACGCCCACGGAACCGCCTTCGATTCCGGCCGCGGCAATCAGCCCCGCGCACGGGGTGCCGTGAATGTCGCCCAAGCACTTGGGCCGCGGATCGAGATGCCCAGGCTCTTCGAGGTCTGCCGAGAAGTCCCGCCCCAGCCGATCGAGAGCCATGGGCTCCGGATTCGACCAGAGGTTCGGCCTGAGATTGGGGTGTGCCAGATCGACTCCGTCGTCGAGCACGGCAACCACGATGCCGGGCTCACCCAGGGTGCGTTCCCAGGCGGCGGTCACGCGGACTCCTGCGCTGGCCGAGTGGCTGCACAGATGCCACTCCTCCGGGCGCATCGAGGGGGGACGCTCCCGCCGGTACTCCGACAAGAAGCTCGGAGCTGCGAAGACCACCTCGTCCATCTCCATCCACTCGTTGGCGAGAGCGATCAGCTCCAATCCCGTCGGCCGCCTCTCGCGTGGAGAGACGACGATCTGGTCGGAGATGAAAGGGTTGAACCGGCGCAGGGCACACCCCGCGTCCGCCAGGATGGCGCGGCGCCGCGACGCGGGGACCCAGCTCGCGAAGCGGAGGACCAGCTCGCGGTGGGCGACACGCAGAAGCCCGGTCGCGGCTTCGCGGAACACCGACAGCCGGGGAGAGGTCGATGAGCGGGCCGCGGGCCGTGCCTCCTCGCCCAGGTGGAGCAACTGCAATCGTCGCCCGTTCTTGTCCACGAGATCCACGACGCCCTCCGGGCGCCGGCCGGCGAGCACCAGATCGCGGGCCCTCATCGCGGCGCCCCCGGAGTCTCGATCCGCCACCGCCCGTCCTCCCGCACCCGGACCAGCACCATCCCGTCGCGATCCGTGCGGAGCATGGGGATGCCACGCTCTTCGAGGCGCTCGAGGACGGTTTCCGAGGGGTGGTGATAGATGTTCCGGACTCCCGCCGAGATCAGGGCGAGGCGCGGGCGCGCGGCGTCCAGGAACGACGAGGTCGAAGAGGTCTTGCTGCCATGGTGGGCGACCTTGAGGAGGTCCACCCGCACGTCCCACTCGCAGCACGAGAGGAGGTGAAACTCGGCCCAGCTCTCGATGTCGCCGGTCAAGAGGACGCTCCGGCCGAAGACCTCGGCGCGGATGACCAGGGAGCGTTCGTTGGTGCCGCGCCGCTCGTCCGCTTCCGGGTGGAGCACCCGCAGATGCCAGCGGCCGACCGCAGCCTCTTCGCCGGCCCAGAGCAGGCGGGTGCGGGCGCCCGGGAGATGCATCAATGAGCCGGCGCACCCCTTCGGCTCCCAGCCGGCGCCCATCCACACCTCGCGCACCGGCAGGTACGCCGCGATGTCGACCAGTCCCCCGCAATGGTCGTGGTCCGGATGGGTCATCACCACCGCGTCGAGCGAGCGCACTCCCTCGGCGAGCAGGGCCGGAAGGAGGACCCGTCCGCCCAGATCTCCGTGGTCCCAACCTCCTCCATCGACCAGCACCGCATGCTTGCCATCCCGCAACAGGATCGAGTCCCCCTGTCCGACGTCGAGCATCGCCAGCTCGGGTCCCCGCTCGCGATGTCCGGCGAGCGGAGCCCACAGGCACGCGGTCACGCAGATGCACCCGGCGGCCAGGGCCGCTGCACGCAGTACGGTGCGCTGGGGACGGACGAACAGAAGACAACCGATTCCTCCCGCCAGGAGCCACGCAGCCCACGGCTCGATCAGAACCGGCAGGGCGAGCCAGATGTCGGGACGGGTGTGCGCCGGCCAGCCGAACGGCGCGGCCAGAAGGTCCAGCACCGGGAGCAGGCTTCCGGCGAGACCCGGAGCTACGACGGCGAGACCGGTCCAGAGGAGCGAGGCGAGGAGCACCACGCCGGACCAGGGCACCGCCGCGAGGTTGAGCAAAGGAGCGAGAGGAGCGAGCGTCGGATAGCGCGGCAGGGCCCACGGGAGAGTGAAGAGCTGCGCCGCGACGCTCGCGGCGAGCGCCAGGGCCAGCCAGCCGGGCAGGCGCTTTCGCCAGCGTTCGGCGAGCGGCGGCGCAGCCAACAGGAGCCCCGCGGTGGCCGCGACGGTGAGCTGGAAGGCCGGGTCCTGGACGACCCGCGGGTCCAGGAGGGCCAGGAGGAGCACCGCCCAGCCCAGGGCGTTGGCTGCAGCAGGAGGTCTCTCGACGAGGAGGGCCAGGACGGCGAGGAGAGCCATCACTGCCGAACGAACGAGCGCCGGCAACGGCCCGACGAGGAGCAGGTAGAGCCCGATGGCGACCAGCATGAGCAGCAGGCGGAGGGTTCGGGGCAGCCGGCCGCCGAGCAGCCAGACCGCCCCCGCCACCAGCGCCACGTGGACGCCGGAGACGGACATCAGGTGGTAGGTCCCGGTCAGGCGCAGCCCCCGCTTCCAGGCGAGCGGCAGGCCCGAGGCATCCCCGAGGACGAGCGCCCGCGCCATGGCCTTGCCCTGGCGGTCGCCCGCGCTCTCCGGACCGGCCTGCCGATACGCACGGTCGACGCGGCGGCGGAGAGCTCCGGAGAGGGCGGCCACCGGGTCCGGCGGCGCTTCGATCTCCACCAGGGCGCGGCTCTTCGCCCGCAGCCGCCAGGGGCCGGGCGGCACCGCGACCCGGTTGGCAAAGCCGGACGAGCGGGTGAGGTATCCCTTGATCCGCAGCCGCGAGCCGTAGGCCGGCGGCTCTTCGGACCCCGCCAGCCGGACGGTCAGTGCCACGGAGGGCTCGGCGATCCGGCCTTCCTGGCGGAGACGGAGGAGGTCCGCCGGGGCGGCCCAGCCGCCGTCCTCGCCGGCTTCGGGCGTCCAGTGGCCGGAGATCCGGACGACCGCCTCGACGGGACGGTCGAGGTCGAACCCGGCGAGCGGGTCTTCGGGGAGGCCGAGCCGCACGGTCGCGGCGATCACCCCGAAGGCGAGGAAGGCGAGGCAGATTCCCGCGCGGCGGCGGAGCGCCAGCCCCAGGAGGGCGAGCGCACCCCAGAGCGGCAGGGAGACCCAGGGGAGATGGAAGGCGAGCAGGGAGCCGCCGGCAAACGCCGCGGCAGAGGGTAAAACGGGGGCATGGGTCGAGATGATGGTTTTCATGCCCATCATCAGTGGGAAAATCGGGGTCGATTCTTGCACTCGACCCGAAAGATTCCGAAAAAAAGTTTGGGCGAGGGGTCAGGGAGGGGGCGTAACTTCCGCCTCGGGAGAAAACAGGGACAGCACCGGCAGCGCGAGGCGCTGGCGCAGGACCTGCCAGGTGAGGCGCTCGCGGGAGCGCTCCAGCTCATCCGCGGGGAGACGGCCGCGCAGACCCGACACGGTCTTCTCCACCGCCGCTTCCACCTCGCCTCGTAGTGAGCCCTCCAGGGAGCCGGCTGCCGCAGCGAGCATCTCTCGGTCGAGGACTGCCAGGCCCGCTTCGATCTCCTGGGGATCGCCGGCGAGGGAGAGGATCCGCACCGAGAGGCCATCGCGGCCGGCCAGATCCGGCGGGAGGGCGGCGGCGAGGGCTTGCAGACGGAGGAAGGGATCGAAGGCCGGCGCCGGCAGCCGCTCGCCCGGCGCGGTCAGCTCGCGGAGCTCCTCCCAGGCGGCCTCGACGGCCGGGGCGCAATAGCTGAGGCGGGAGATCTTTCCCTTGGCCCCCCGCTCCTTGCGCTTGGCGAAGACCTCCGCGAGCGCGCGCCGCACCACGTCGACCGGGATCCCGGCCCGATGCCAGCGGCGCGCGACGTGCCAATCCGCGGGGGGGAGCGTCAGCGGAGAGCCGCGCAGCTCGAGGAAGATCTCCTCGATCGCGCGGAAGTATTCGTGGTCCTCATCCACGATTGCGGTCGTAGATGAGCTTCAGGCCCACCAGGGTGAGCATGGGGTCGACCTGGCGGATGAGCTTGGAGCCGGAGGCGATGAGGTCGGCCTGGCCGCCGGTCGCCACGACGGTCTTGACGTCCGGCATCTCCGCGAGCAGCCGCTCCAGGATGCCGTCCACCAGGCCCACGTACCCGTAGTAGATGCCCGCCTGCATGGCGCCCGCCGTGTTCTTGCCGATCAGCTCGGCCGGCTTGCGGACGTCGACCCGGTAGAGGCGCGAGGCGCGGGCAAACAGGGCCTCGGCCGAGATCATGATGCCGGGCGCGATGATACCGCCCGTGTACTCCCCTGCCGCGTTGACCAGGTCGAACGTGGTCGCCGTCCCGAAATCCACCACGATGACCGGCGCGCCGTAGAGCTCGCGCGCCGCCAGGGCATTGACGATGCGGTCGGCGCCCACCTCGGTGGGGTTGTCATAGCGGATCGGCATGCCGGTGCGCACGCCGGGCTCGATGAACAGCGGCTTCTTGCCGAAGTAGCTCCGCGCCAGGTTCTCCAGGGTGTGATGGAGCGGCGGCACCACCGAAGAGATCACCACGGCCTCGGCCGAGGCCGGATCGATTTCCCCGCGGGTGAAGAGAGGCAGGAGGAGAGAGCCGTACTCGTCCGCGGTCCGCTCCTTGTCGGTGGACAGCCGGAAG
>DASPXX010000099.1:0-25198 GCA_035637095.1 Thermoanaerobaculia bacterium | reverse complement strand
CGCGCGGGCCGCCCTGGACCATGCCTTCACCGTCTGGACGAAGGACCGCGTCATCAGCCTCGTCCACCCGGAGAACCGCGCCTCCGTCCGTCTCGTCGAGCGGATCGGCGAGAGACTGCTGGAACGCATCGAGCATCTCGGGAGGGAGATGCTGTGCTATGGCATCGACCGGGAAAGCTGGGACCGGCCGCTCGCCGGGCTCAGTGCTGCGCCGCGCGCAGGATCGCCTTGGCGCGATCGGCTTCCGGCGAGCTCGGCGCGAGCGCCAGGAAGCGCCCCATGTCGTTGACCAGGAGGTCCTTGCGGCCGAGCTTGTCGGCGGCGAGGCCGCGGTAGAAGTAGGCGTAGGCGATGCCTGAATCCATGTCGATCGCCTGATTGAGCTGGTCCATCGCCGGCTGCCACTGCTCCTGGAACACCCGGGTGACCCCGATCTGGAACGGGATCAGGGAGTTGCCGGGATCGGCTCCTCGCGCCTGCTCCAGCGCCTGGACCGCCTCGTCGAAACGGCGGAGCCGCTGCAGGGCTATGCCCCGGAAGTAGCTCCCGTCCTTGCCTCCCTGCGCATTGCCGAGCTCCTCGGCTTTGCGGAAGGCGGCGTCCGCGTCACCCTGTTTGCGCTGCCGCAACAAGGTCTCGCCGAGATAGACGAAAGCCGCCGGATCGGACGGCGCGAGCTCGGTCGCCTTGCGCAGCCGCGCCTCGGACTCGCCGTAGTTCTTCTCCTGCTCCAGCACCCGGCCGAGCGCGGTGGCGACCGGGCCGTTCGAGTCCGCTTTGCCGGCCACGCTGTCGACCGTCGAGCGAGCCGCGCCGGTCTTGTACTCCCAGAGCTGGCGGTCGGCGGTCCGCACCTCGGGCGGCGTCTCCTGAGCCGGAGCGCTCTCGCCGCCGCCGCCCTGCTGCTGACCGCCGCCCTGATCGGCCGGGGGCTTGTCCTTGGGCGGCTTCTTCTTCTTCCCGGCCTCGAGGGCGGCCGGCGCGGCCAGCACGGAGATGAGCACTCCCAGAGTCAGGAGCTTGATGAACGGCGATGGTTTGGCGGACATGCTGGATCCTCCCGTGTGCGAGCCCTTCCAGTATAGCCCGCGTGGCCTCTGGCCTAGCCCTTTCAGGTAGCCCCTGAACCGCCCCGTGGCGCGTGGTCGCGGGAGGCCTTCAGGCAAACAATGGAGCTGACCTGAAGGGAGGTCGCCATGATTCTGGAGACCCGTACGAACGTAGAAGGTTTGGAGCACATCACCAGCTTCGACCCGGGGCTGCGCGAGATGCTTCTCCATGACGTCTATGAAGTGCCCGAGGACGTGTTCGAGGAAATCGATGCGACCGTTGCGGTTCTCTGCTGTCCGCAATGCTGGGAGACGGGCCTCTCGCTGGAGACGATCCCGCACAAGCCGGGTTGCCCGCTGGCCAGTACCAGGGCTTCGTAGGAGGCTCGGCGAGCCCGGGGATCTGTCGACGCTGGCGGACTGACTCGGCGAGCCTTCTACACGGTCGACGCCAGCAAGAGCTGCGCCGCGTAGTACAGAGGCAGGCCCCACAATCGGTTGACGAATGCCTCGCGAATGAATCGATCGCGAGCCACCGACAGATCTGAAAGATAGAAGGCCAGCGCACCGGCAAGGATCAGAGGGCTGGCGCCGGCTCCCCAGGTTCCCACTGCCAGGGCCAACATGCCGGTGATCACCACGATGTAGGCCCGGACCGGGAGCTTCATATCCGCGGGAACGTGCGGCCGGAGCCAGCGGTCCACGGCCAGCGCCGGGAGGATCAGGATCGCCACGGCAGCGAGCGCCCAGAGTCGATCCGTGCCGCGGAGCACGAAGGCGAGCCCGAACGCTATGTGTCCCAGGAGGAACGAAGCGAGCCCGCCAAGGAACGCCCCGGAGCGCTTCGACAGCAGGAGGACATCGCCGATCCAGGAGAGGACCAGCGCCGCCAGGATCGCCCGGCCATAGGGAGTCTCCGCGGCGCCCGCCGCCACGGCGGCTCCCAAGAAGCCGGTAGACGCCAGAGGCTTGCAGGCGAAAGCAAGGCGGCGGTTGTCGCGCGCCTCGGCGAAAAGCAGCCCGGCCAGCCCCGCGGCCGTGACGAGCATCCAGAGGAGCATGCTAAGAGAGTAGCGCATCCCCAGGTCCCCGGGAATGAGGGTCCCCTTTGACCCCTCCCCCACAATTGTCTATCTTTGGTCCATGTCGACCTTCGGACCTCTGCCACCGCTGACACGGCTCTACCGGGCGTGCGAACCGAATGACCCGATCGCTCCGGATGATCCGCGGTATGTGAACTGCGACGTGGTGCGAGGCGACAATCTGCCGCTGCGCTATGAACGGAGCCTGCGCCTTTCGGACCCTCTGCGGCCCGAGGTCAAAGTCTTCGCCGGGCACCGGGGGGTCGGAAAGAGCAGCGAGCTTCTGCGGCTCAAGGACATGCTGGAACGCCCCAACGCGGGAGAAGGGAATCCCTACCACGTTCTGTTCACGGACGTGACCCGGATGCTCGACCTGAACGACCTGGATTTCCCGGACCTTCTGGTCTTTCTGGCCGGTGAGGTCCAGAGACAGCTTCGCGAGTCGGGGATTCCCGGATTCACCGCAGCTTCCGTGCAGATCCAGACGCTCTGGGATGAGTTGAGCGGGGCTCTTCGATCGAAAGTGAGCCTCGCCGGGAGAGACGTCGATATACCGTATCTTCCTTTGGCTGTCGAGATCAAGAACCGGCCCAATTCCCGTTCCGAGCTGCGGTCGGCCATCGAGAGGCAGAGCACGAGTCTCCTGGAGGCGGTCAACGATCTCCTCCAACTGGCCAACGTCAAGCTCCGGGAAGCCGGACGCGAGGGGTTGGTCCTGATCGTCGACGGGCTCGACAAAATGGTGCGGCGGGATCTCGATGGAGGCAGCAATACCCACGAGCGCCTGTTCATTCGCCGTAGCGAGCAGCTTGCGAGTGTCAAGTCGCACGTGATCTACACCGTACCGATTTCACTGATCTATTCGCCGGCATTCACTCAGCTCGAGCAGACCTTCGGTGAGCACAATGTTCCCGTGCCCATGATTCGTCTCCGTGGAGAAGATCGCTCCAATCCGTCGTCTTCGACGCCTGGCATGGTCAAGATGCGGGAGATTCTGGAAAAGCGGTGCGACTACGCGGGAATCGCCTTTCGTGAAATCTTCGATGCACAGGAGACCTGTGATCACCTCTGCGAAATGACAGGAGGCCACCCTCGCCACCTGATGATGTTCATCCAAGCGGCGGCGAGCAGGGTGGATGGCCTTCCAATCACGCGCGACGCGGTAGAGCGGGCGATTCGGGACTACTCCAACAGTCTGAAGCGGAGCATCCCCGACGATTTCTGGCCACACCTCCAGCGGTTCGAGATCCCTCAGGACGACATCCCCACGGATGCCATGCACCAGGAGATGCTGCTTCTTCTGCACATCTTCGAGTACATGAACGGCAGACCATGGTACGAGGTGAACCCTGTCCTCCGCACCATCCCCCGATTCATCGAGTGAAGCGAGCTCCGCCGAGTCCCTCCAGGCTCTGCGCCGGGGCTTCCAGCGTGCCGGAGGCTTCGCACTCTTCATCGCTGTCTGCAACAGTCGCGCAAAGACCCGAGAGTTGATCCGGCTCCTTGGGGAGTCGATGCCGGAGAGCGAGATCGAGACGGTCACTCTCGACAAGAACATCGACCACTCTCTCGATGCAGTTCTCGCGCAGGCGGACCGGAGCAAAGCCGGACCGTTGATGATCGTCGGGCTGGAGAAGTCGAATCCTTCCTGGGCAAAGGAACGGCCCGTTCTTTACGCTCTGAACATGAGCCGTCCGGACTGGCCCAAGGAGCTGCCGCGGCCCCTGGTTTTCTGGATACCCGATTATCTCCTTGGACTGATGGGGCGGGAGGCTCCGGATTTCCTGGATTGGCGTAGCGATACGCTGTTCTTTCCGGCGCCTGTCGATGAAGAGCTTCTGTCTCTGAGGCCGGAAGTTTGGCTCGGCGAACAGAACGAGTCCATGTCAGAACGAAAGCGTCGTGTCCGGGTCGAGGAGCTCGCATCCCGGCTGGCCAGCCCCTTCGATTCCGATGATCCAGTCGCTCTCGCTGCTCGGGCGGGCTGGCTCAAGGAGTTGGGAATCCATTTCTTCCGACTGGGAGAATGGAGGGCTGCCCGTAAAAGCGACCTCGAGGCGCTCGAAATCGAGAAAAGGTTGGGCCGGCAAGAGCAGACCGCAAATCTGCTTGGAGATCTTGCTTTACTCGACGAGGTTCAGGGTAGAGTGAGAGAGGCCGAGATTGCACTCGAGCGGGCGCTTGCGATCTACGAAAGCCAGGGGAGCAGGCGAGGTGAAGTGATTGGACTCGCCAATCTGGCAAACCTCCACCTTCGGGCGGGCCGTCTCGAGAGTGCTGAGCTGTTGGGCCGTCGAGCCTTGGAGCTGGCAGTAAAGGATGCCAGCCCTAATCTCGTGTCTCTCACACCTTGGCTCATTGGCAGCGTGTTCGGCATAATGTTGGGGAAGAAGGATTTTGTTGCTGCCAAGAAATTGGCGGAGGAGGCTTTAGCTGCTGCCGCGGCGGCTGGGTCCGCGTTCAGGAGGCCGGAGATACTCCGAAACCTTGGAGTGTTGTCCTCGGTTGAAGGAGACCTGGATCGTGCAGAGAGGTATTTTAGAGAGAGTCTCCAAGTTGCGCGAATGCTCGGTGAACCGGTCAGTGCCGCTGAATCCCTGCTAGGTCTCGGGCTTCTGTATGTCGAAATGGATGACGACGCAGCAGCAAGGAGCGCCCTGATCGAAGCGGAGCAACTCTTCCGGGAAACAGGAGATCTCGCTTCGGCAGAGAGGGCTCGGAAACGCCTCCAAGAGTTGGTCGAGCCCCTCTCTTCCGCAAAATCCCACTAATACCGCAACAGCGCCGCCACCTCTCCCGCCTCGGACCCGTCGCGCGCGGTCCTCTCGCTTGCAAGAGGCCGGCCAGTGGCGGACTGTCTGAGGGGGTGAGGAAAAAACCGCCCCGCCGGGTGGTGGTGAAACAATCTGTTTCGTGTAGCCTGGGGTCGTCTAGAGGGGGTATGACGACCATGAACCACTTTTCTTCTGACGATTGGCAGACCCGCTGGTCCGACAAGATTGGGACGGCCGAAGACGCCGTCCGCCTGATTCCTCCCGGCAAGCGCATCCTGATCGGCTCGGGTGCGGGAGAGCCCGGCCACCTGGTGGATGCCCTGGTCAGCCACGGCGACCATCTGGCGGGCAACGAGATCATGCATCTCATGACCCTGGGCTCGGCGCCATACGTCCAGCCCGGGCTCGAGCACCGGTTCCGGCATACGGCGTTCTTCATCGGCGCCAACGTGCGGTCCGCCGTCCAGGAGGGGCGCGCCGACTTCATGCCCGTCTTTCTGTCGGAGATCCCGCAGCTGATCACCTCGGGCCGTGTGGGGATCGACGTGGCCTTGATCCAGGTCTCGCCGCCGGACCATCACGGCTTCGTCAGCCTCGGTGTCTCGGTCGATATCGTGCGCGCCGCGGTCGACACCGCCACCGTGATCCTCGCCGAGGTCAATCCGCAGATGCCACGCACGCTCGGCGATTCGTTCCTCCATGTCGACCGCATCGCCTGTCTGGTACCGGTGAACGAGCCGCTGCCCGAGCTCGGAGAGCAGCCGCTCGACGCCGTCTTCCGTGAGATCGGTAAGAACGTCGCGACCCTGATCCCGGACGGTGCCACGCTCCAGATGGGGATCGGCAAGATCCCGGACGCGACCCTCGCCTCTCTGGGGGACCGCCATGACCTGGGCATCCACACCGAGATGCTGTCGGACGGCGTCATGCGCCTGGTCCAGGCCGGGGTGATCACCAGCCGGCGCAAGAACTTCCTGCCGGGCAAGCTGGTCACCTCGTTCGTCATGGGCTCGCGCGAGCTCTACGAGTGGGTGCACGACAACCCGCTCGTCGAGATGCGGGGGAGCGCCTTTACCAACGACCCGTTCCAGATCGCCAGAAACGACAACATGATCGCGATCAACGCGGCGCTGGCGGTGGATCTGACCGGGCAGGTGGCGGCGGATACGGTGCGCGGCCGGTTCTTCTCGGGGATCGGCGGCCAGGTCGATTTCATCCGTGGCGCGGCGCGCAGCAAGGGCGGCCGGCCGATCATCGCCCTGCCGTCCACGGCGAAGGGGGGAGCGGTCAGCCGCATCCAGCCGACCTTCGAAGAGGGCGCCGGTGTCGTCACGAGCCGCGGCGACATCCACTACGTAGTGACCGAATACGGCGTCGCCGACCTCTGGGGGAGGAACATCGCCCAGCGCGCCCAGTCGCTCATCGCCATCGCCCATCCGGACTTCCGGTCCGAGCTGCTCGACGCCGCGAAGAACCGCTTCTACGTGTTCCGGGGGTAAACCCTCACCCCCGGCCCCTCTCCCGCAAGCGGGCGAGGGGAGAAGGTTACCCAAGGACCCCTTCCGGATCACTGCTCCCCCTAACCCACACCCCTCTCCCACTTGTGGGAGAGGGGCCGGGGGTGAGGGCCCTACTCGATCACGAAGATGTTCTTCTTCCGGCACATCTCCTTGAGGACCTTCGGCCAGACCGTGGCGCTGACCTCGCCGAGGTGGGCCTTGCGGAGCAGCAGCATGGTGGTGCGCGACTGGCCGATCCCGCCGCCGATCGAGAGCGGGATGCGGTCGTCGAGGATCGCCTGGTGATAGGGGAGCTTGAGGAAGTCGAGCTGGCCCGTCATCTCCAGCTGCTGCATCAGCGTCTCCTTGGTCACCCGGATGCCCATGGAGGAGAGCTCGTGCCGCCGCTGCGTCACCGGGTTCCACACCAGGATGTCGCCGTTCAGGCCGTGCATGGGCCGGCCGCCGGCTGAGACCGTCGGCGTCACCCAGTCGTCGTAGTCGGCCGCCCGCATCTCGTGGGGATAGCCGTCGTCGAGCGTCCAGCCGATGCCGATGATGAAGACCGCCGGGTACTTCTGGAGGATGGCGGTCTCGCGCGCCTTGCGTGGCAGGTCCGGATACATCTCGAGGATCTCCTCGGCGTGGAGGAAGACGATCTCCTCGGGCAGGCTCGGGTACCCGTCGGTCGCGAGCTGCGGGAAGGCGTGATGGAGGAAGGTCTCCGCCCCCTTGATCACCTTCCAGATCTTGCGGACCGTGTTTTTCAGGTAGTCCAGGTTCCGCTGCCCGGCGGTGATCCGCCTCTCCCAGTCCCACTGATCCACATAGGCGCTGTGGTCGTGATCGAGGAAGTAATCCTTGCGCACCGCCCGCATGTCGGTGACCAGCCCTTCGCCCACGTCCATGCCGAACTGCTGGAGAGCGACTCTCTTCCACTTGGTCGCGGCCTGCACCACCTGGGCGTCGATCGGGTTGCGGCCGTCGTTGGGGATGCGGAACTGGATCGGGGTGCGGGAGCCGTCGCGGTCGAGATCGTCGTTGACGCCGCTGTCCACGTCGACGATCAGGGGGACCTCCACCTTGAGCAGGTTGAGCTCGGTAGAGAGGTGGTCTTCGATGTAGCGCTTGACGGCGGCCAGAGCGATCTGGGTCTCTTTGGGATCGAGAATCGAGGAATAGCCGGTGGGGAGGATCTGCTCGATCTCGTCATAATTGCCGATGCCGGGGCCGGCCAAATCGGCACGCTTGTCGAGAGTTGGGATCATGGAGTTCTCCGAGGGTTCCGGATCCGAGGCGGGACCGTCCCGCGCTCGGCGAGAGGCGCTGGGAGCCCATTCGCCCGGACTGTAGCAGCGCGCCGCAGGGCTCGAAACGCCCCAACGGGGGGTGTGCGGCCTCGGTGGAGCCAACCCGGCAGGGTAGGCGCCGCGTGCCGTTGCGAGCCGGGCCGGCCCGGCCCTCTGTCCCCGCCCTCATGGGCAGCGGCACCTGAAGAGATAGAGGAAGAAAGGGGGCTGTTCCCATGAGGAAGAAGCTGAACCGGAAACTGCAACTGAACCGCGAGTCCCTGCGTCGCCTCACCCGGCCGGATGACCTCGGAGACGTCCTGGGGGGAAGGCCGACCTTGGGCGGAACCTGCAATGAGCTCACCTGCCTGGATAGCTGTGCCACCTGCTACGCCACCTGCGTGACGTGTGGGGCAAGCTGCACCTGCTAGTGACAACCCGTCAAACCCTCTCCCCTCTTCTGCTTGCGGGAGAGGGGCCGGGGCGAGGGGCTCCTCAGCACGGCCTTTGCAGATCCCTCCGCGACGGAGGAGATCCGCCCCCATGAATGACCAGGACGATCAGAGCGAGCGCGACCTGCTGGACGAGAGTAGCCTGGGGTTGCACGTGGAGCTGCTGCCGGGCAAGTCGCTGAGTCAGGTCGAAGAGCCTCCGGCCGTGGAGGAGGCTGACTGGCCGCACTTCCGGCGCCTCACTTTCTTCAGCGTGCTCGCCGGTCTGTGCCCCCTGATTCCGCTCCCCTCCGAGGACGACCGGGTGACCGGGCTGATCCACCGGCAGATGGTGCGCGAGCTCGGAGAGAGCCGGAGCCTGGACCTCTCGGAGGACGAGGCCCGGCTCCTCGCCGGCTCGACCGAGCGGCGTTCGCTGGCGCTGACCGTACGCCGGGGCATCGGCAGGATCGTGGGGAAGGTGCTCAGGAGGCCATCCTCCGATCTCCTCCTGCGCGAGGGGGTCGACCGCACCGTGGAGACCTTCGGCGAGGGATACCTCCTGCTCCACGCGGCAAGCCTGCCGCAGGCGCTGCGTCCGGCGGGCCGCACCGAAGAGCGGGTGCGGGCGGTGCGCACGGCGGTGACGTCCACGCTGCGGGATTCGGACGTCTCGTCGATCCGGAAGGCGGTCGGCAGCTCGTTCCAGCGGAGCTTCGATCTGCTTTCGCGGGCCGCCGCGAAGCTCGGTGCGCAGGGGGTTTCCCTCGACGAGGAGGGGGAGCTCCTCGACGGCTTCGTCGATCAGCTGGCCGGAGCTCTCTGGGGGGACCACGGCTGCTGCGAGTCGCTCGAGCGGTCCTTCGGCGAGCGCCTCGCCCGGCTGCGTCCGGTACAATGAACTCGCCATGGTCACCGCGCCAGCCTCCTCCTCTCTTCCGGACGAGATCCGCCGCATCCTGGACGATCTCGAAGCCAACCAGCGCCGCGCCGAGGCGCTGGTCGCGGACCTCGACCGCGAAGCCTTGAACTGGCGGCCCGACGACCGGTCGTGGAGCATCGCGCAGTGCCTGGACCATCTGAACGTGGCGAACCGGATCTATCTGGAAGCCATGCGCCCGACGCTCGCCGAGGCGCGGAGCCAGGGACGGATGCGACGGGGGCCTGTCCAGCCAGGCTGGTTCGAGCGCTGGTTCGTGGCGAACCTGGAGCCGCCTCCCAAGCGGAAGCTCCCGGCGCCCAAGAAGATCATCCCTGCGATGGAAGGGGAAAAGGACGCGCTCCTCGCCGAATTCCGGCGTCTGCACCGGGAGCTCGAGGATCTCCTGCGCGCCTCGGCCGATCTGGATCTCGGCGTGCGTTTCCCGAACCCCTTCATCCCCCTCCTCCGCTTCACGGTCTGGACCGGCTTCCTGGTACCCCCCACCCACGAACGCCGGCACTTGTGGCAGGCGGAGCAGCTGCGGAAGCGGCCCGGGTTTCCGGCGTAGCGGGATCGCAGCTTCCCTCTGGCAAATCGTGAGCGTCCTCCCGAGAGGTCGCTTCTGTTCTGATTTCGGGGAACCTGCGGAGCCACCCTCTGGTGGTAAGATGGCCGGGTCAGCCGCTTGCCTTGGGCGGCTGCCAGTGGGGGAAATTTCGATGTCCCTGATCGAGCATCTGGAATCGGATGACTGGGAAGAGGTGCTCCGGCGGAACTTTGAGTATGCGCTCGAAGTTCTCAAGAAGGATCGCTTCCGAATAGTTTCCAGTTCCGTCGACGATCTGAGAAGTTGGTTGGCAGCCGGTGGAGTCAGCCGGGTCAAAGAGCATCTCAATGATCAGATGGAGATGCGCCAATTCTCCTCGACCAAGAAGGCGGCAGTGAACGACTTCTTGGATGTACTTGTGCGAGAGAATCGCCATCGGCTTTTGGATCTGATGGCGCATGATGTCCTCGTCGCAACGAAGCAGGAGTGGCTCTCAGCCTGTGGACTTTCAGAGCTGAAGACCGAGGATTTGTGGAGCCGCATTCTGGCGGGTGAAAGGCCATTTGAAGAGTGGATGCATGCTCATGGCCGCTCTGACGAGGAGATAGCGGAGATCTATCGCCTGATCGATCAGTGGCTGATCCAGCGAGGTATCATTCATCCACCAGAGTTCGGCACAGCCGTGCACTGACCGCGGCGGCTTTCCTTGCCGCTCATACGGTGTGGGTGATTTTTCGGTTCTCGTACTCACCGGGACAACTTTGGAGATTGCATCTCATAGCGTCCTGCCGCGTCGGCTCGGAGTCATCCATTTGGGCGGCTTGGGTCTCCTCCATGTCATCCCCCCTACGCCGCGTACAACCTCTCGATCTCGTCCGCGAACTTCTGGTTGACCACGCGGCGCTTGAGCTTCATGGTGGGGGTCAGCTCTCCTTCGTCGATCGAGAGCTCGCGGGGGAGAATCACGAACTTCTTGATCGTTTCGTAGCGGGCGAGGGTCGCGTTGACCCCCTCGACCTGTTTCTCCAGGTACTGGCGGAAGACCGGGCAGGTGGCCAGGGCTTCCGGGGTGCGGGCAGGGCTGCCGGCGGTCTGCCCTTCGGCGGCGGCTCGCGCGGGATCGAGGGTCAGGAGCGCCACCAGGTAGTTGCGCCGGTCTCCAATCACCACCGCCTGCGAGACGGCCGGGATCTGCCGCAGCTTGCCTTCGATGACCGCAGGCCCGATGTTCTTGCCGCCCGAGGTGATGATCAGCTCCTTCTTGCGGTCGGTGATCTTGAGGAAGCCTTCGTCATCGATCTCGCCGATGTCGCCCGAGTGGAGCCAGCCGTCGGCATCGAGCGTCTCGCGGGTGGCCTCCTCGCTCTTGAAATAGCCCAGGAAGATGTGAGAGCCGCGCATCAGGACCTCGCCATCGGCGGCGGTGACCAACTCGGTCCCTAGGATGGCGCGGCCCACTTTGCCGAAATGGTAGTGGTCCGGCAGCGAGAGGGTCGCCGGGCCGGTGCACTCGCTCATCCCGTAGACCTCCAGGATCGGGAGGCCGAGGCTGGAGAAGAATTCCAGCGTCTCCGTCGAGATGGGCGCCGTCGACGTGGAGCAGACGCGCGCCCGGTCGAGACCGAGCTTCTCGCGGACCTTGGAGAAGACGAGTTGGTTCGCGACCGGATAGAGGATCGGCCGGGGCCGGCCCTCCTGGTCGGCGCGCCCCCCGGCCAGGCCCACTCCGCGCGCCCAGGCGGCGATCTTTTTCTTGAGCCCGGTGTTCTGCGCTCCCGCCGCCTGGATCGCCGCCTGCATCTTCTCCCAGACCCGCGGCACGGCGAAGAAGAAGCTCGGCCGCGCCTCGCGGAGATTCTCCCCCAGCTTCTCGATGCTCTCGGCGAACCACGCGCAGCCACCCACCGCCATGGAGCAGTGCAGGGAGACCACCTGTTCGGCGATGTGAGAGAGGGGCAGGTAGCTGATCATTGCGTCCTCGGCGTTCACGCCGTAGGCCTCGACGACCCGCTGCGTCGTCCAGGTGACGTTGTGGTGGCTGAGCATGACCGCCTTCGGCGGGCCGGTCGTGCCCGAGGTGTAGATGAGGGTGCAGAGATCCTCGGGCTTCTGGTCCTCGATGCGCCGGCGCAGCTCCTCCTCGGGGACCTGGGCGCCCAGGTCGAGGAGCTGCTGCCAGGTGTAGACCCCCTCCTCCGAAGCCGAGCCTGTCATCAGCACGATGGCTTTCAGGTGGGGCAGGCGGTCGCGGATCTGCCGGAAGACGTCCAGATAGTGGGTGTTCTCGACGACGGCGACGGCGGCCTCCGCATGGTCTGCGATGTACTGGCACTGCTCGGGCGAGTTGGTGATGTAGATGCCGGCCGGGATGCCGCCGGCGGCGATGGCGCCGACGTCGGCGAGGAACCATTCGGGCCGGTTGAAGCCCATGATCGCCACGCCCTGGCCGGGAGCGAGGCCGAGGCGCAGGAAACCGCGGGCGGCGAGCCAGGCCTGCTCGCGGTACTCCTTCCACGTGGTGGTCCGCCACTGGCCGCCGTCCTTGACCCGCATCGCGGGCCGCTCTCCGTGGTCCCGGGCGGTGCGTTCCAGAACGCTCATGATGGTCTCGGGCGTCTCGGGCATGGTCTCCTCCGAATCTCAGGTCGAGTGAGAGACATACCCGTAGCACCCGCGCGGCGCGGTGTCAAATGCAGCCCTCACCCCCGGCCCCTCTCCCACAAGTGGGAGAGGGGTGTAGGTTAGAAGAACTGGCGGTTTGGGAAGACGCTTTGCTTGTTTCTTGGGTAACCTGCACCCCTCTCCCGCTCGCGGGAGAGGGGCCGGGGGTGAGGGTTTTCACCGGTTCGACAGCGGCGGCAGGGTGGTCGGCTTGCGGTCGAAGTAGGAGAAGAACTGCTGGACCTGCTGCGGGGTGCCCTTGAGGAGCCGTACCCGCTTGTCGCCGATGGCCTTGGCCAGGGCGTCCTGGGCGGTGCCGTCTCCGGCTTCGGCGGTGATGAGCTGGTCGAGGACGTCCTTGGGGAGCGAGACGGCCACGTCCGCCTGCTTCACCTCGTCCTCGGACGAGCCGGTCTCGATGAGCTCGGCGACGGCGCCGCGCAGGTTGAGCACGTACCCCTCGCCGTCGTAGCCCTGGTCGGGGGCCGGGAACCAGAAACCGAAGGACATCTGCACTCCCTTGCCGTCGGGCGTGGCCGGCATGGTCTTCTCGGCCTGGAGGCGCATCGTCCAGGAGTTGACCCAGATGCCGGCGGGGAGCGAGGCCACGATGTCCGGCGAGGTGAGGCCCCCCTGGATCGCCTTCTTGGGGGTCAGGCCGCGCAGCTCGCGGGCGGAGGTCAGGTACCAGTTGCGCCAGTTCGGATTGGTCTGCGGCGTGGCCAGCAGGTCGTAGGCGGACGCTTTGATCTCTTTGGCCCGCGGATTGTCCGGCTCGGCGCGCAGGACCAGCGTGGCCAGCTCGGCGGCCCACTGCTGCTCTGCCATGGCGCCGGACTCCACCGCCTTCTGGGCCTTGTCGAGCACGGCTCCGGAGCCGCCCATCATCTCGACCGTCCGCCGGGCGGCTTCGGGTCCCGGCGTCGGCGCGAGAGCCACCGGATCGCCCTGGTACCAGCCGAGATAGCCGAAGTAGAGCTCGCGGACGGCTTGCGACACGGAGCCGTAGAAGGAGCGCAGGTAGTCCTTCGGATCGGTGTCCGCGGGCTTGGCCGGGACCACGTCCGCCAGGTCCTCGATCAGGTACTCGGGCATGGTGATCTGCTGCGGCAGCTCCTCCATGGTGTAGCCCTTGTTCATGAAGCGGATCGCCTGGTCATGGGTGAACTGGACGGCGTCGCGGAAGTTGCGGAGCACCTTCTGGATGTTCTTCTGCCCGCACAGCGGCGTGCCGTGGGAGGGCAGCATGCACCAGGAGTCCCACTTGCGCAGCACGTCGACGCTCCGGAACCACTGGGCCGGGTTGCGGTAGCTGGTGCCGCGCAGGCTGTAGAGGTTGGGGAACGAGGGACCCTGGATGACCTCGGCGGAGAGGAGGAGCCCGGGTCCATCGCCCGGACCCTGGGCGGCTGTGGCCTGGGCGCCCGTCGTGTTCAGCCGGTCCGGAACGAACACCGCGAGCTCGTCGTCGGTCTCGCTCGGCACGTAGACGAGCTTCATGTGGATGCCCGCGGCTGCGAGGTCCATCTGGTTGGAGAAGGTGCGGGAGGGCATGTGGAAGCCGGAGGTCCCTTCCTTCACCTCGGGGCCGATGCCGTCGTTGACCACGCCGTTGGGGATCAGGAAGCTGCCGTACATGTAGGCCGAGCGGACGTTGATCATGGTGCCGATCACCGTGGCCGTGTTGGCGATCGAGTCGACGATGTTCTCCTGGCCGATGACGGTGACGCAGCGCGGCGCCTCGCGGTCGGCGTCGAACGGGGTGTCCTTGCCGGCGTCGGCCTTCTTCTCGGGCGGGCAGGCCGGGTGGTCGGCCTCCTGCAGGAAGGCCTCGACGCCCGCTGTGTGATCGATGTGGTTGTGGGTGTAGATGAT
Organism: Thermoanaerobaculia bacterium; assembly: GCA_035637095.1. GTDB lineage: Bacteria > Acidobacteriota > Thermoanaerobaculia > Multivoradales > UBA5704 > UBA5704. The sequence goes on along the minus strand of DASPXX010000099.1, from coordinate 11,069 downwards.
GGCCCGGATCGGCAGCTTGCCGGTGGCGGGCAGGTAGCCGGTCTTGCGGGCGTCGGCGAGGACCTGGTGGGCGGTCTCCACGTCGCCCAGGGTGTCGACGACTACGATCCCTTGCGGTCCCACCAGCAGGATGGTGTTCGCGAGGTTGTAGCCGACGGCCGTGTAGGACTTGTAGGTCAGGCCGGCGGGCAGGTGGGCTTTCGAGTAGGCGTCGGTCTGGGTGTCCCAGATCTTGATCGGCTCGAACCAGTTGCTGTGCTGCTCGAGGAGCCGATTGACCGGCGGCCAACCGACGGCGGCGGCGGGGGCGGCGAGGGACAGGGTCAGGAGCACCAGGACCAGGCACGCGAGCGCTCTCTGCGAGAACATGGGGATCTCCTCCTTCCGGCGATTTCAGGAAATTCGGCGTACGTTCCGGTCAGGGGACAGGGCAACGGCCGTGCCAGGCCGCGGGAGGGGCTGTTTCGAGGGGAAAGGGTCGGGGGGAGGGGGACGAGTCTCGCAGAATTGCGAGACCGTCACGCGGTTGTGCGGGACCTCACGTGCGGACGGTGGGGTGAAAATGCTAGCACAGCCTGGGGAAGGGTCAGGTCCCTTCTCGGCAGGGTCGGCCTTCTCGGGATCGTACTTTCCCTCATGCCAGAGCCCGTGCTAGCCTATGCTTCGACATAGGCCGCTCCACCGGCCAGGAGGACGCTGTGCAGACCGAACGGATTGTGCGTTTGTTTCGGAACGGGAGGAACCAGGCATTGCGGATTCCGCGGGACCTCGAGCTGCCCGGCAATGAAGCTCTTCTCCGCAAAGAAGGAAATCGTCTGGTTGTAGAGCCGGTCCAGAAACCATCCGTGCTGGAGCTTCTGGCCTCCTGGGAACCTCTCGACGAAGAATTCCCCGACATTGATGAGGACCTCCCGCCGCTCAGAGACGTGGATCTGTGAGATGGCCGATTTTCGTTATCTGCTCGATACCAACAGCATGTCGGACCTGGTCCGGCACCCTGGTGGGCGGGTGGCACGCAGGTTTGCCGTGGTGGGTGAGCCTGTCGTGTGTACGAGCATCATTGTCGCGTGCGAGCTCCGCTTCGGAGCGGCGAAGCGAGGCTCACCCTCGCTCTCGGTCCGCATCGACCAGCTGCTCGCGAGCTTCGAGGTGCTTCCGCTGGACCGAGAGGCGGATCGTCATTACGCCGAGATCCGGGCACACCTCAGCCGTACGGGCCGAACGATTGGGCCGAACGACCTGCTGATCGCGGCCCACGCGCTGGCGCTCGACCTCACCCTGGTCACCAACAACGTCGACGAGTTCGCCCGCGTGCCAGGCCTTTCGATTGAAAACTGGCTCGCTGGCTAGCCAGCCCCGCCTCCTCTCCCCGGAGCTACAATGCCCCTGCACCCGTGGCTGACTCACCTGCAGAACACATCGGTCCGTACCGCGTCGTCCGCCGCTTGGGGGCCGGCGGGATGGGGGAGGTGTTCCTGGCCTACGACGACCGGCTGGACCGCCTCGTGGCCATCAAGCGGATGCGGCCGGACGCGTTGCGCGATCCGTCGCGCCGGGAGCGGCTGCGGCGTGAGGCAAAGGCGGCGGCGCGGCTCTCCCATCCGAATGTGGTCCAGGTCTATGACATCGAGGAGGATGAGGGGCAGGGCGACGCCATCGTCCTGGAGTACATCCAGGGACAGACGATCGCGGAGCTGCTGCGCGGCGGTCCGCTTCCCATGGATGAGGCGGTGGAGCTGGCGGTCCAGGTGGCGGAGGGCCTCGCCGCGGCGCATGCCGCCGGGCTGGTGCATCGCGACCTCAAGGCCGAGAACGTCGTGGTCACCGCCGAGGGTCGGGCCAAGATCCTCGATTTCGGCCTGGTGAAGCCGCTCGATTCCGGTGCGGACAGCACACTGACCGAGCATGGGGCGGTCCTCGGCACCTACCGCGCCATGGCGCCCGAGCAGGCCGAGGGCGCGGAGGTGGACGCCCGCGCGGATCTCTTCTCGCTCGGGGTGCTCCTTTACGAGATGCTCGCCGGCCGGTCGCCGTTCCAGGGCGCGACGCCGGTCGCGACGCTACGCAACCTGACCGGCGCCGCGCCCCGGCCTCTGGAAGAGGCGCAGCCGGACCTGCCGGGCGAGCTCACCGGGTTGGTCCACGAACTGCTGGAGAAGGATCCGGAGAGGCGGCCGGCAGGGGCACGGGAGGTGGCGGCACGCCTGCGGACTCCCGCCACTTCGATCCCCCTCTCCTCCCAGGTCTCCGTCCGTCCTGGTTCGCTCGCTCCAGGAGCGGACGAAGAAACGTCCGCCCTGAGCGTGCTGCGCCGGCCGCGGAGCTCGTGGATGGCCACGGTGGGGGTGCTGGCTCTCCTGGCCGTTGCGAGCGCCTGGATCGTCACGGAGACCGGGTTCGGCCGGCGGGCGACGTTGCGGGTGGCGGTCCCGAAGCCGGTGATCGCGGTGGGCGCCGAGAAGCTCGATCTGGTCGCGTCGGGCGCTCTGATGTCGGCGCTCCGGACCCTCGTCTCCCTGGAGGGCGTGACCCCGATCGAGCCTTCGCAGATCGGCGACGTCCGAGGGGCGGTGCCGGACGTGGCCCGGGCGGTGGCCGCGGACGAGGTCCTGAGCCTGGCCATCGAGCCAAGCCGGCCGAACCAGGCGTTCGTTTCCTTGCGGCGCGTACGTGCTGCGGATGGGAGCGTTCTCTGGGCCGAGAGGCTCGCGGTCCCGGCCTCGCGCGACGAGGCCCTGCTGCTGGCGGAAGGGATCTCCGGGGCCGTGCGCCGCGCCTATCCCCAGCAGCGAACGCGGCCCGGCATCCCGGATCTGGACGTCCGGGCTGCCGACTACGCGGAGTTCCTGGAGATCTGGCAGCGGCTGCAGGCGGGAAGGGGCGCCTGGGCTCCGGAGGCGGCCCGCCTCGAAGCGCTCACGGCACGCTCTCCGCGCTTCCTCGAAGCCCAGATCCAGATGGCCACCCTGGCCGCGAACCTTTTCCTCGATACGCGCGACGCCTCGTATCTGAAGCGAGCGCGCGCCGCCCAGGAACGAGCTCACGCGCTGGCTCCTGGCTATCCGCGAGTCCTCTTCACCGAGAGCTTCCTGGCTCTCGTCGAGCGGCGGTTCGACCAGGCCGGGAAGGCACTCGCGTCCCTGGAACGGGCCCTGCCCGGAGATCCGGCCGTCGCGGCCCAGCGAGCCCGTCTGGCCGATGCGCAGGGCGATCTCGCCACCGCTGTCCGGCTTCTCCGTGCGGTCGTGGAGCGCTACCCGTCCTGGCGGTATCTGGTGGAGCTCGCCGGGCTGGAGCTGCGGGCCGGCGAGGTCAAGTCGGCGCGAAGCCATCTGGAGCAGGCTGCCGCCCTGGTTCCGGGAAACACCTGGCCCCTCGCCAAGCTCGGAGAGCTGGAGCTCGCCTACGGCAGCCTGCGGCGTGCCGAGCAGACCTATCGACAGCTCGTGGCCGACCGCCCCCAGCGCAGCGATCTCACCAATCTGGGCACGGTCCGCCTCCTGCTCAAGGATTACGACGGGGCGGTGGAGAGCTATCGCCAGGCTCTGGAGGTGGAGCCCGGCCATGTCGCCGTCATGTTCAATCTGGCCGACGCCGAGCTGGCCCGCGGGCGGACGAACGAGGCCCTGGCGTTGTACCGGGAGGTCGCCGGAGGCCTCGAGGGCCGCGACGGCCCCTCCCCGCTGGACCGCTGCCTCCTGGCCCAGTGCCTGGTGCATCTGGGAGAGAGCCGGAGGGCCGTGGGGATGGCCCTGGAGGCTCTTCAGAGCGCGGGGCAGGATGCCGAGGTGACGTTCCAGGTGGCCGTGGTCTTCGCTCTCGCGGGCGAGGATGCCTCCGCCCTCGCCCAAGCCGGCAAGGCCCGGAGTCTCGGTATTCAGGCGCGCTGGCTGACGATCCCGGCTTTCGACCGGCTGCGGGACGATCCGGCCTTCCGGACGCTGCTCGCGGAGAGCCGGTAGGGCATCAATCCGGGGGGGCGACCACTCCGCCCCGGTTGTCGATCACCGGGTCGCCGCTGCTCATCCATCCGATCTCGCCGGTGGAGACCGACACCAGCGCCACCTCGAAGTGATAGAGCCCGTTGACCCTGTTGTTGCCCATGCCGCGGATCTGGCCCGGCAGGATGGTCAGCGCGGCGAAGGGGCCGAGCTGCAGGTTGGGCACGGTGCCCTCCCCCTCGTAGAGATGGAACTTGATGCGCGGGCGCCAGGCGTCCACACCGTTGGGGAGATCGCTCGGGAACTGCAAGACGATGGCGTCGCCCGGCCCGAGGATCTGGTGCGGGGGCTCGATGTCGAGCGATGTGCCCGTACCCAGGCTGACCTCATAGCTGAGCTCCTCGCCGATCGCGGTCGGCTGGACCTCGAGATGGGCGGGCGCGCTCCAGACCATCGAGCCCTCGGTGTCCCAGCCGGCGGCGAACCCTGTCTGCACGACGGCGCGGTATTCGAAAGGGATCGGCTCGGTTCCCGTCCAGCCGCTCGATCGGCAGACGCCCCAGATCCCGCCCGTGGCCTGGGTCAGGCCGCTCAGCGGTCCGACGAAGGCGTTGTTGCCGGACCTCCGGAACTCGATCCACGGAGTCCAGCCGGCAGGAATCCCGAGAAAGTTCCAGACGACCGTGTCTCCGGGATTGAGGGACATGCTCGGGTACGAGACGGCCAGCGAGAGAGTCGAGGGATCGTACTGCACCTGGATCAGGTGGGTGACTGCACCGGGGCCGGTCGCAGGAGTCGTGATGGGATCGGACATGAGCGCTCCTGAGGAAAGGTTGTGTGCGCTAGAGTACCGCACCGAGGATCTCCACCGGTGCCCCCTTCTCTCGTTGCCTTGAGCGGCCGCCTCCAGGGCCAGACGTTCGACCTGACCGGCGATGGCCTCGCCATCGGCCGGCATCCGTCGAACGATCTGGCGATCCCGGACGCCACCGTCTCCCGCCACCACTCCGTCCTGAGACGGACCCCGTCCGGCTGGCGGGTCGCCGACCTCGACAGCCGCCACGGGACGTTCCTCAACAGCCGGCCGGTCCGCGAGGAGGAGCTTCGCCATGGGGATGTCCTGGGGATCGGCGAATCGACCTTCCTCGTCCTCCTGGAAACGCCTTCCGGGGAGGACGTGCGGACGGACGAAGAGATCGAGCTCGAGGAGGGGACCGAGATCCGCCTGCCTGCCGGCGAATCCGTGTACCTGCGGCCGCAGCCGGAACGGCTCGCGGAGGGGGAGGCCGCCCGGGCGCTCGCGGCCCTGCTCGAGCTGGCCGCCGCCTGCGGTGCTCCCCGCGATCCCGCCGCTCTCGCACGGGCCTCCCTGGAGCGGGTCCTCGCCGCGATTCCTGGCGAGAGAGCTGCGTTCTTCCTCGCCGGGAGCGGCGATCCGGAGCCCCTCGCGTTCCGACACCGCCGCCAGGGAGGAGGGGGGAGACCGTTCGCGCCGAGCCGCTCGCTGGCCGATCGGGCGCTGCGCGAGCGGACGGCGATCCTCTACAAGGCAGGGAGCGGAACGGTTGCGTCCGCGAGCGTGGCCGGCGTCCGGGCCGCCGCCTGCGTGCCGCTCCTCGACGGCGGCGCGCCGCTCGGCTTCCTCTATATAGATACCCGTGAGCCCGGGGAGGAGCTGCGAGAGGAGCACCTGCAGTGGCTCACCGCGGCCGGGACCCTGATCTCGCCTGCCCTGGCGGCGCTGCTCCGGCTCGAAAGGGCCGAGTCGGAGAGCCGCCGGCTCCAGGAGTCGATTCTCGGCCGCGGGCTGGTCGGCGAGAGCCCGGCCCTGCGCCGGGCCGCCGGCGTCCTGGCTCGCGCGGCGCCCACCGCTTCGACGGTGCTGATCCTGGGCGAGAGCGGCACGGGCAAGGAGATGGCGGCCCGGGCGCTCCATACAGCGAGCCCCCGGGTGGGGCGGCCGTTCATGGCGATCAACTGCGCGAGTCTCTCGGAGAACCTGCTCGAAAGCGAGCTCTTCGGCCACGAGCAGGGGGCCTTCACCGGCGCCGTGACGAAGAAGACCGGCAAGCTGGAAGTGGCCCACGGCGGCACGCTCTTCCTCGACGAGGTCGGCGAGATCCCGCTGGCGCTCCAGGCCAAGCTCCTGCGCGTGCTCCAGGAGCGCACCTTCGAGCGGGTCGGCGGCACGCGGCCGATCACGGTCGACATCCGGCTGGTGGCCGCCACCAACCGCGACCTCAGGAAGGCGGCCGCCGAGGGGACGTTCCGCGACGACCTCTTCTACCGGCTGAACGTGATCACCCTGACCATGCCGCCCCTGCGCGAGAGGCGGGAGGACATTCCACTGCTCGCGAGCCACTTCGCCGCCCTGCACGGCAGCGCCGTGCGCGGCCGGCCGGTGGGGATCGCGCCGGCCGCCCGGACGCTGCTCGTCCGTTACGACTGGCCGGGCAACGTCCGCGAGCTGTCGAATGCCATCGAGCGGGCGGTGGTCCTCGGCCTGGAGGACGAGATCCGGCCGGAGGACCTCCCCGAGACCCTCCTGGAGACCGCGGCCCCGCAATCCTCCTCCGGTCCGCCGGACTACCACGAGGCCTTGAACGAGGCCAAGCGCCGGATCATCCAGGACGCCCTGGCGGCGAACGGCGGCAACGTGACCCGCGCCGCCGAATCTCTCGGCCTCCACCCCAACCACCTGCACCGGCTGATCACGTCGCTCGGATTGCGGTAGGGGGGAAGAGCAGGTGCGGAGTTGTCCTTTCGCGGTGGACTGTGCTGTACTGTAATTCCGAGGTGTGCTGGACCTGAACGCAATACCGACGCTGAGGAAATTATGCTGACTCGCCTCAAGGTCAACAGCTTCAAGAATCTGGTCGATGTCGACGTATCCTTCGGTCCGTTCACCTGTATCGCCGGTGTGAACGGAGTCGGCAAGTCCAATCTTTTTGACGCAATCGCGTTTCTGGGAGCACTCGCCGAGAAACCTTTGATGGATGCCGCTCTCTCGGTGCGCAGCGAGGGAGGACGAACCTCCGATCTACGGAGCATTTTCTATCGAACGGGTGATCGGCACGATCGTGCAATGACCTTCGAGGCGGAGATGCTTATCCCACCTGCGGGAGTCGACGACCTCGGCCAGGAGGCAAAGGCGGCGATTACCTTTCTCCGCTACAAGCTTGTTCTCGGCTTGGCCGACTCCGGCCTGTGCATCAAAAGCGAAGACCTCACCCATATTACGCTGGGCCAGGCTCGAAGCCATCTCTCCTTTCCCCACAGCCCCGCATGGCGAAAGAAGGTGGTAGAGGGGCGGAGAACAAGTCCATTCATCTCGACCGATGTCAAGGACGGCACAACCTACATCAAGCTGCATCAGGATTTGGGAAGTGAGTACAAAGGTGGAGGCCGACCGCGTTATCACATTGCTGGGAAGCTCCCGCGCACCGTCCTGTCGAATGTCAACGCGGCAGAGAGCGCGACGGCGGTCCTGGCTCGGCGCGAGATGCAGTCCTGGCAACTGTTGCAGTTGGAACCCTCAGCTTTGCGGTCCCCCGATCCTTACACCTCTCCACGGTCGATTGCAACAAATGGTGCCCATATTCCAGCAACACTTGCCCGGCTCGCCAAACTGGACCTCAACCCAGCCCGCCTGCCCGGTGCGGAGCGATCCTTGGGAGGCGAGGCGGCTGCTGTCTACGCTAGAGTCGCGAATCGGCTTTCCGAGCTTATTGAAGGTGTGCGCTTGATACGCGTAGATGTCGATGATCGCCGAGAGCTACTGACTCTTCTGTTGGCGGATCGCGACGGCACTGAGCATGAGGCACGGTCGCTTTCCGACGGAACCCTGAGGTTCCTGGCTCTCGCTGTCCTCGAAAGTGATTCCGAGGTCCGAGGAGTCCTTTGTATGGAGGAGCCGGAGAACGGAATTCACCCCCAGAGGGTCCCCGCCATGCTCCGCCTTCTGGGGGACCTCGCCGTTGATCCCTCCATGGCGGTCGGGGAGGGCAACCCTCTCCGCCAAGTCATCGTAAATACGCACTCCCCCGCGGTGGCCGCCCAGGTTCCCGAGGATGCACTCCTGGTCGCCATTCCCCAGAGCATTCAGCGAGAGGGACAGGGAGGGACCGTTCCTGCTTTCCGCTGGCTCCCGGGCACTTGGCGCGCGACGGCGTTCCCGGATGTTCCCACGGTCCCTCTCGGGCAGGTGGTGTCTTATTTGAATCCTCTCGAGCCTTTTCCTGAGAGGGTCAGAGAAACCCCGACGCCGGCAGGTTCGAAGCAAAAGCCCCCAACGCGGCGTGTCATCGATCGTGAAGACCTGCAGAAATGGCTTCCCTTCGGGGAGGCCCCGGTGGACCGGTGACTGCTCTCCGATTCACATTCGTCACCGACGGGGCGTCGGATCGGGCCCTGCTCCCTGTTTTGACCTGGCTTCTCCGTCAACATTCGCAACGCCCTTTCCAGCCGCAATGGGCTGATTTGCGATATCTCCGGCAGCCGCCAAGGACTCTCGAAGACAAAATTATCACCGCACTGGAGCTTTATCCTTGCGATCTCCTGTTCGTGCACAGGGACGCCGAGCGCGCGCCTCGCGAAGCTAGAGTCGCCGAGATTCGGCGGTGTTTGGCAGATCGCGCCGAGCCGCCGACAGTCTGTGTTATCCCGGTTCGCATGCAGGAGGCATGGCTTCTCTTTGACGAGGCGGCCCTTCGCCTCGCCGCGGACAACCCACATGGAACCATGGCTCTTTCTCTGCCACCGCTCCACCGGCTCGAAGAGATTCCAGATCCCAAGGAGCTCCTCTTCAAGATGCTGTACTCGGCGAGCGGCTTGCGTCCGGGGAGACTGAATCGGTTCCACCCCTCCGTGCGAATTCATCGATTGGCCGAGCTGATCGAAGACTTTTCCCCTTTGCGGGGGTTGACGGCCTTCCAGGCTTTGGAGGCCGACCTGAAAGCTTTAGTCACGGAACAGCGCTGGGCATGACGAAACCTGGGTTCGAGCCTTCGGATTTGGTCACTATGAGCCGGCCCCTCCTTCCCACAGATCTCCTGGAGCGCGATCCCGCCGCCCAGGTCGTCCCTCTCCCCGAGGACCGGGTGCTGGTCCGGCATGCCGCAGGGATCACCCTGCTGCGCGGCGTCGCCGAGGACGATCTGCGGCGGATCCTGGACCTGGTCGACGGCTCGCGGACCGTGCAGAAAATCTGCGCTGCTCTGGCGGACGAGCTCGATCCCGAGGCGGTCCGGCGGCTTCTCTCCAGCCTCGTCGGCGATCTTTTGCGGATCATCCCGTCGGCCGAGACCGAGCCGGCACCGCGCGTCTTCCTGATGGCGGACGCGGCGGTCCGTGATCGCTTCGCGGCGAGCCTCTCTCTTACTCCGGACCTCGCCGGTGCACGGCTCGCGGTGGCGGCTCTCGCGGAGACCGCCTACCGCGACCTGCTGGATCTCCAGGCCCGCTGGCTCGCCGCGGGCGTTCCGAGCCTCTTCGTGACGGCCGATCCGGACGGCCTGCGGATCGGTCCGCTCACCATCCCGGGAGCAAGCCCCTGCTTCGCCTGCTCCCAACTCGCCGCGCTCGGCGCCCTCAGGCTCTCGCCGGACGAGACGTTGGCTGCCGCTGCCGGATTTCGGACCGGGGCTCTGGACGGTCCTACCCTCGACCGCGCTGTGGAGCGCCTCGCGGCCGAGATCCGGGCCTTCCTCGATCCCCAGGGCACACCCGAGCTCCTGAGCACCGTCCTTCATATCCTCCCTCTCCCGTTCCGCGGGGGAGGGGGCCAGGGGGAGGGGGTCCGCCGCCTGCCGGTGAGCCGGCGGCCGGACTGTCCGGTCTGCGGTGCCGTCCCCTCCCGGGAGGAGGCGCCCGCCGTCCAGCGGGCCGAGCGCGTCCGGATCGAGATCGAGGAGCGGCGCCCGCCTCGCGTCCGGCCGGAGGACAACGAGGGCCTCGTCACCTCTGTCGGCATCCTCGGCGGCGGCACGGCCGGGTACCTGGCGGCTCTCGCCCTGCGGCGGAAGGCCCCGGGGCTCGCCGTGACCCTGATCGAATCACCCGACCTGCCGATCATCGGGGTGGGAGAAGCCACGACGCCGCTCATGCCCCAGTTCCTTCACGTCGACCTCGGATTGGACGTCCACCGTCTCTTCCGCGAGGTGCAGCCCACCTTCAAGCTGGGCATCCGCTTCCTCTGGGGCCGCGAAGAGACCGGCGACTTCCACTATCCCTTCGGGCCGGTCCGCTTCCTGGAGCCGGTGGTCTACGGCGGAGAGATCAAGGCCGTCTCCCTCCAGTCCCTGCTGATGGCCTCCGACGCCCTCCCCATCTACCGGGAGGACGGCGGCTGGTCCTGCCGGCTCGGCACCGAGGCCGCCTATCACCTGGACAACGAGCGGTTCGTGGCCTACCTGAAGCAGAGAGCGGTCGAGGCGGGCGTCGAGCGGATCGAGGCCACGGTGGCCGAGGTCGAGCGCTCCGAAGATGGCGAGGAAGTCCGCGCGCTCCGTACGACCGACGGCCAGCGGCTGGCCTTCGACCTGTTCGTCGACTGCACGGGCTTCCGCTCCCTCCTCCTGGAGCGCACGTTGGGTTCCCCCTGGCTCGGCTTCGACAGCAGCTTGTGGACCGACCGGGCGGTGGTGGGACCGGTGCCGCACGGTGGCAAGGTGCGGCCCTACACCACGGCGGAGACGATGAGCAGCGGCTGGTGCTGGAGCACGCCGCAGCAGGACTGCGACCACCGCGGCTACGTCTTCGCCTCGGCCTTCCAGACCCCGGAGGACGCCGAGGCCGAAATGCGCCGCCTCTGTCCCGACATGGGGACCGCGCGTCTGGTCCGCTTCCGGGCCGGCCGGCATGCCGACTTCTGGAAAGGGAACGTCGTCGCCCTGGGGAACTCGTACGGCTTCGTGGAGCCGCTCGAATCCACCGCGCTCCACATGCTGATCCGGCAGATCGGCCTCCTCGTGCGCGTGTTCCCGCTGCGCAAGGGAGAGCGGGGGCTGCCGGAGGAGCTGAGCCGCAAGGTGGGCGCCTGGTGGGACTACCTGCGCTGGTTCCTGGCCCTCCACTACAAGTTCAACCGCCGGGTGGACAGCCCCTTCTGGCGCGCCTGCCGGGAGGACG